>JBEEKA010000236.1:0-4143 GCA_041168985.1 Pseudomonadota bacterium
CCTACGTGACGCGCGATCTCGAGGCCACCCGCAAGTTCTACGAAGAGATCATCGGACTGCCGCTCGTCGCCACCTGGTGCGAGTCGGACGAACTCTTCGGCGAGATGCGCACGTACTGCCACTGCTTCTTCGGCATCGGGGACGGCGGTGCGCTGGCCTTCTTCCAGTTCGCCAACGAGCGTGACGCCGAGCTCTTCGGTCCCAAGATCCCGTCGTCGCCGTTCAACCACATCGCGCTGAACGTCGATGCGGATACGCAGGCGGGCATCGAGAAGCGCATCAAGGATGCCGGCCTGCAGGGCACCTATGTGCTCGAACATGGCTACTGCCGCTCCGTCTACATCCATGACCCGAATGGCCTGATCCTCGAGTTCACGCACGATCACCCGGACGCGGAGAAGATCAACGACATCCGTCGCAAGGACGCGCACTCGGAACTCAGGCGCTGGCTCGGCGGCGACCACACGTCCAACAACATGTTCCGTTGACCGGCCATGCAGCGTAGCAACGAACGCATCCTGACCACCCACGTCGGCAGCCTGCCGCGCTCGCAGGCGGTGACCGACGTGCTGTTCGGGCGCGAACAGGGAACGATCAGCGACGTCGCCGCGGCAGACAAGGTCATCACCGATGCCGTGGCTGCGGTGGTCCGGCGCCAGGTCGAAACCGGCATCGACGTCGTCAGCGACGGCGAGATGAGCAAGATCAGCTACGCGACCTACATCGCGGACCGTTTCTCGGGTTTCGACGGCGACACGCCGCGCGAACCGGGGCAGGACCTGGTCGAGTTCCCCGGCCTGCTGAAGAAGCTCGCCGCGGGCGGTTCGACCGCGAAATACCGCCGCCCCAAGTGCGTGGCCGACATCGCGGTGAAGAACCTCGGTCCGATGCAGGCCGACATCTCCAACCTCAGTGCCGCGGCGGCGGCCTCCAGGCCGACGGAAGCCTTCATCAACGCCGCGTCGCCGGGCACGATCGCGCTGTTCCAGCCGAACGACCATTACGCGACGCAGGACGCCTATCTCGAAGCGCTCGCGGAAGCGCTGCGCATCGAATACGAGTCGATCACGAAGGCGGGCCTGCTGGTGCAGATCGACGCGCCGGACCTTGGCATGGGCCGGCACACGATGTACCGCCACAACACGGTCGAGGAATTCCTGTCGCTCGCAGCACGACATATCGAAGTCCTGAACCACGCGTTGCGCAACGTGCCTTCGAGCAAGGTGCGCATGCACGTCTGCTGGGGCAACTACGAGGGTCCGCACCATCACGACGTGCCGATGCAGCGGCTGCTGCCGGTCGTGCTGAAGGCGAGGGCGGACGGCCTGCTGTTCGAGGCTGCCAACCCGCGCCACGCGCACGAATGGATCGTGTTCCGCGACGTGAAGGTTCCGGACGAGAAGGTGCTGATCCCGGGCGTGCTGAGCACGACGACGAACTACGTGGAGCATCCGCTGCTCGTGGCCGAACGCCTCGAGAAGTTTGCCTCCGTCGTCGGCAAGGAGCGGGTCATGGCCGGCACGGATTGCGGCTTCGGCACCTTCGCCGGATTCGGGCCCGTCGAGCCGGACATCGCGTACATGAAGATGGCGTCGATGGTCGAAGGCGCCCGTATCGCGTCGGAGAAGCTCTGGGGTCGCTGAGCACAGGTCGCTGCGGTATTTACCTATCGCGCGGAAGCGTTGCGATCGCAACAATCCCCCCCCTGTCATCCAGGGGGAGATTTCCATGGCGCATTTCCGGACCGATACGAATTACTACCTGAACCCGGCTGCACCGGGCCGCTTCGAGGGCCACGTCCCGGACCTGCCGGTCGAAGGCGAGGTGCCGGCGCAACTCAGCGGTGCCTTCTTTCGCATCCAGCCGGATCCGCTGTTTCCGCGGATGACGGACGAGGACGTCTATTTCAACGGCGACGGCCTGCTCGGCCGCTTCGATTTCAAGGACGGGCAGGTCAGCTTCCAGCAGCGCTATGTCGAGACCGACAAGCTCAAGCTCGAGAAGGCGGCAGGCCGCGCACTCTTCGGTCGTTACCGGAATCCGCTGACCGATGACCCGAGCGTCAAAGGCAGGATCCGCGGCACGGGCAACACCAATCCCTTCGTGCACGGCGGCAGGCTGTACGCGCTGAAGGAGGACAGCCCGGCGATCGTCATGGATCCGCGGTCGCTGGACACCGCGGGCTATACGGACTTCGCGGGCCGCATGAAAGGGCAGACCTTCTCGGCGCACCCGAAGGTCGATCCTGTCACCGGCAACATGGTGTCCTTCGGCTACTGCTCGACCGGCCCGCTGACGACCGACTGCACCTACATGGAAGTGAGCCCGCAGGGCGAACTCGTGAAAGAGGTGGGGTTCAAGGCGCCTTACTACTGCATGATGCATGACTTCGGCGTCACCCAGGATTACGTGGTCTTCCCGATCGCGCCGATGGTCTCGAGCTGGGAACGCCTGGAGGCCAACCAGCCGCACTTCGGCTTCGACAAGACCCTGCCGGTGTACCTGGGCGTCATGTCCCGCAAGGGCGATGGCAGCGACCTGCGCTGGTTCAAGGCGCCCAACCAGAACGCATGCCATGTGTTCAATGCCTGGAACGAAGGCACGAAGATCTTCTTCGACATTCCCGTGTCGAGCGGCAATGGGCTGCACTTCTTTCCCGACATCGATGGCTCGCCCTTCGACCCGATGGGCGCACTGGCCCTGCCGACCCGCTGGGTGGTCGACATGGCTTCGAAGACCGACGCGTTCGAATCCGCCACGGTCTGGAGCAAGATGGGGGGCGAGTTCCCGCGCATCGACGATCGGGTCCAGACCCTGAAGCACCGTCATGCCTGGTGGCTGGTGTCCGATCCGACCCGGCCCTTCACGAAGGAGTGCGGCCCGGGCTTTGCCAACATCGGCTACCGGGACATGGAGACCGGCAAGGAACAGGTCTGGTGGGCGGGCGCACAGTACCACCTGCAGGAGCCTTGCTTCGTGCCGCGCACGAAGGACGCGCCGGAAGGTGACGGTTACATCATCGTGCTGGCCGACAACGTCGTCACCAATGTCACCGAACTGGTCATCCTCGAGGCACAGGCAGTGGAAATGGGGCCGATAGCCCGCGTGAAGCTGCCTTTCCGCCTGCGTGCGGGCCTGCACGGCAACTGGGTGGACGCAACGCAGTTGCCTGCTGCCTGACGCTTGCGGGGGACTCCCGGTCCGGCGCAACATCGTCGGATTCGGGGGTCCTCCACAACGTTCAAGCGGAGATGCAGCCATGTGCGAGCACGATGATTTCGACCTGATGCAGAAGTACGCCGAGGCCGCGCAGCTGTCGCGCCGCCAGTTCGGTGCGATGGGGCTTGGTGCCGGTGTCGCGTCGCTCGTGCCGGGGGTATCCAGCGCCGCTGAAGCGCTGCCGGTGATGGAAATGGAAGTCACCATCAAGACGCCGGACGGGGTCTGCGATGCCTACTTCGTGCATCCGACCAAAGGCAAGCATCCGGCCGTGCTCGTCTGGCCGGACATCTTCGGCCTGCGGCCGGCGTTCCGCACGATGGGCAAGCGTCTCGCGGAATCCGGCTATGCCGTGCTGGTGGTGAATCCGTTCTATCGCCTGAAGAAGGCGCCGACGTCGCCCGAAAAGGCCAACTTCCAGGATCCGGCCACGCGTGAGCTGCTGATGAGCCAGATGGGCTCGCTGACGGCCACGACGAACGTGACGGACGCCAAGGCCTTCGTGGCCTGGCTGGACAAGCAGTCGCCCGTCGACAGGAAGAAGAAGATGGGCACGACGGGTTACTGCATGGGCGGGCCCATCACGATGCGCACCGCCGCGGCGCTGCCGGACCGCATCGGTGCGGGAGGCTCGTTCCACGGCGGCGGTCTCGCGACGGACAAGCCCGAGAGCCCGCATCTGCTCGTGCCGAAGATGAAGGCGCAGTACCTCATCGCCATCGCCGAGAACGACGACAAGTCGGACCCGAAGGCCAAGGATCTGCTGCGCGAAGCCTTCGATGCGGCCAAGCTGCCGGCGGAGATCGAGGTCTATGCCGGTGCCATGCACGGCTGGTGCGCAATCGATTCGCAGGTCTACAACCCGCCGCTGGCCGAGAAGGCCTGGGAGCGGATGCTGGAGCTGTTCAAGCGGGCGCTGGTCTG
>JBEEKA010000237.1:0-9388 GCA_041168985.1 Pseudomonadota bacterium
CTGTGACTCGCGCCGCACCAGTCGGGCGCCCAGGCACGCTTCGATGCGGGCGGCGCACTTCTCCACCGCGACGCTCATCCGGCAATCACCGAAGTGCGATGGATCTTCTTCTGCAGCTGCAGGATGCCGTACAGCAACGCCTCCGCCGTGGGCGGACAACCCGGCACATAGACATCCACCGGCACGATGCGATCGCAGCCGCGCACCACCGCATAGCTGTAGTGGTAGTAGCCACCGCCGTTGGCGCAGCTGCCCATGGATATCACCCAGCGCGGCTCGGGCATCTGGTCATAGACCTTGCGCAGCGCAGGGGCCATCTTGTTGACCAGCGTGCCGGCCACGATCATGACGTCCGACTGGCGCGGGCTCGGGCGGAACACGATGCCGAAGCGGTCCAGGTCATAACGCGAGGCACCCGCCTGCATCATCTCGACCGCGCAGCATGCCAGACCGAAGGTCATCGGCCAGAGCGAGCCCGTGCGTGCCCAGCTGACAAGACTGTCGAGCTGCGTCGTGACAAACCCGCGCTGCGCGAACGCTTCCGGGTTCTCAGGAGGGAGTTCGAACTCTTCTAGTCCCACTCCAGCGCCCCTTTCTTCCATTCGTAGATGAACCCGACCACCAGGATGGTCAGGAAAATGCCCATGGCGACGAGCCCGAACGTCCCGATCGAACCCAGGGAAACCGCCCACGGGAACAGGAAGGCGATTTCAAGGTCGAAGACGATGAACAGGATGGCCACGAGGTAATACCGCACGTCGAAACGCGCACGAGAGTCTTCAAAGGCTTCGAAGCCGCACTCATAGGGCGAGAGGCGCTGGGCATCACCGTAGGTGCGGGAGCCGAGTCGGCCGAAAAGCAGGCCGAGGCTCATGAGCAGGATGGCGAGTCCGGTGGACACGCCGAGGAACAAAAGGATCGGCAGGTAGTTAGCCAGCATGACCGTCCACGCGAATCAAAAGTGCAAGACCGGATCGGGTCTGGTGGTGCCGACGGACGGATTCGAACCGTCACACCTTGCGGCGCTAGCCCCTCAAGCTAGTGTGTCTACCAATTCCACCACGTCGGCATAAAGTGCCAGACCAACGATCCCTTACTGCGCGGGTTTCGGCGCCTCCGGCGCCACGGGCGCCACGGGTGCTGCGTCAGCCGGTGCCGTGGCACCGCCCTGCTGCTGACTGGAAAGCGTATCAAGGAGGCTCTTCTGCGCCGGCGCGGACGGCTTGCCGGTGTAGGCCAGAGAGAGACTCGTGATCATGAAGATTGCGGCGAGGATACCCGTCGCACGCGACAACGCGGTGCTCGCGCCCCGCGCTCCGAAAACCGTACCGGAAGCACCGGAACCGAACCCGGCCCCTGCGTCAGCACCCTTGCCGCGCTGGACGAGCACGAGCAGCACGATGAACACCGCGCAGATCACGTGGACGACCATGAGGAGCGAATGAAGCATTGCCTTGTAACCAGTCCCGCGGCCTAAGCCGCCTTGCGGGCAGCATCGCAGATGGCGAGGAATTCCTCGGCCTTCAGCGATGCGCCACCGATGAGTCCGCCATCGACATCCGGCATCGCGAACAATTCCGCCGCGTTGCCTGCCTTGACGCTGCCGCCGTACAGCAGCGACAAACCGGCGGCGATAGTAGCATCGCGCGCGGCAATCCGCTCGCGAATGAACGCATGGACGTCCTGCGCCTGTTCCGGCGTTGCAGTCCGTCCGGTGCCGATCGCCCAGACCGGCTCATAGGCCACGACGGCCTTCGCCAGTGCACCGGCATCCGACACGGCAAGCACGGCGTCGAGCTGCCGGGCGATGACTTCGTGGGTCCGACCGGCCTCTCGCTCGGCGAGCTGTTCGCCGACACAGAGGATCGGCTGGAGGCCGCGTGCCTGTGCCGCTGCGAACTTGCGGGCGACCAGCTGGTCGTCTTCCCCGTACAGCGCGCGACGCTCGGAATGCCCGACCAGGACATAGCCACAGCCGACGTCCTTGAGCATGCTCGCGGAGACTTCGCCGGTGAAGGCGCCCTGCGCCTCGGCGCAGACATCCTGCGCTCCCAGGCGGACCGCCGAGTCACGCAGCTGCCGGGCGATCTCGTGGAGGTAGACGAACGGCGGGCAGACAATGCATTCGGTGCCTTCAGCTGCTTCGTAACCCGAGACGATGGCATCGACCAGCTGCGTGTTTTCGGCACGCGAGCCATGCATCTTCCAGTTTCCAGCGACGATTTTGCGGCGCATAAGCCGGTGCAGTCCTCTACGAAGGCGCGGGATGATAGCGACCGATCCGTGGTCTTGCAATGCGCAAGCGCTTCAGGCGCGCGCTTCGCTCGCGGCCTGGACGGCCCGGGCGATCTCGTCCGTGCAGGCATGCACGTCCGCCTCGTCCCGACCCTCGACCATCACGCGGATCAGCGGCTCCGTGCCCGAAGCCCGCAGCACCACCCGCCCCTCTCCCGCCAGCCGCTTTTCAACGGAGGCCACGGCGTCGCGGATGGACGGAACAGACAGCGGATCGAAGCGCTCGGCGACGCGTACGTTTTTCAGCAGCTGCGGGAATCGCGGCATGCCCGCGGCAAGTTCCGCCAGCGTCCGTCCCGTGCGCACCATCACTTCCAGCACCTGGAGTGCGGCCACCAGGGCATCTCCCGTCGTGGTCCGGTCCAGGCAGAGGATGTGGCCCGAGGTCTCTCCCCCGATGACGCCACCGGTCTCCCGCAGCCGGGCCAGAACGTAGCGGTCTCCGACTCCTGCCCTCTCGAAACCGATGCCCCGCTGCCGCAGGGCAACCTCGAGTCCCATGTTGCTCATGAGCGTGCCGACGATGGGTCCCTGCAGGGTCCCGGCTTCCTGGCGCGCGCAGGCGATGATGTACAGCAGCTGGTCGCCATCGACGACACGGCCCAGGTTGTCGACCATGACGAGGCGGTCCGCGTCACCATCAAGGGCGATGCCTGCGGCAGCGCGCACGCCCGGCACGGTCAGCTGCAGCAGGCCGGGAGAAGTCGAGCCGCAGCCTTCGTTGATGTTGCGGCCATTCGGCGAGCAGCCGATCGGAATGACTTCCGCCCCGAGGTCGGCCATGAGGCGGGGTCCGACCTTGTAGGCGGCGCCATTCGCGCAGTCGACCACCAGCTTGAGGCCCGTCAGATCGATCCCGCCCGGAACGGTCGACGCGCAGAAATTCTGGTAATCGTCGATGAAGCGTTCACCGCGACGGGCGCGGCCCAGCTGCGTCGACGGCTGGGTCGTGACGCCATTTTCGAGCTCGGCTTCGATCCGTTCTTCGAGTTCGTCGGACAGCTTGCCCCCGGTCGAATCGAAGAACTTGATGCCATTGTCTTCGTACTTGTTGTGCGAGGCGCTGATCACGACGCCGAAGCTGTTCGGCGTCTGGCTGGTCAGGTAGGCAATGCCCGGCGTCGGCAGGGGACCGAGCAGCACGACATCGACGCCCGCCGCGACGAACCCGGCCTCCAGTGCCGACTCGAACATGTACCCGGACAGCCGGGTGTCCTTGCCGATGAAGACCTTGCCCCCGTTCGGCGCCAGGACACGGGCCACGGCACTGGCCAGCCTCAACGCGAAATCCACCGTCAGGGGGTGTTCGCCCACCCGGCCGCGAACCCCATCCGTTCCGAAGTACCTGCGCTTCATGCCTTCGATTCCTTGTTTCCTGCCACGCCGCGTTTTCGGGCAATGGCCGTCGCGACGCGGACGGCGTCATGGGTTTCGCGCACATCGTGCGCACGGATGATCCGGGCACCGGCGAGGACGGAAGCCGTCGCCAGCGCAAGACTGCCCGCCAGCCTTTCGTCGACGGCCCGACCCAGCAGCGCCCCCAGCATCGACTTGCGCGACAGTCCGACCAGCACGGGCCAGGGGCCCGCGGTGATGACGGACAGGCCGGCAAGGAGCTCGAGGTTATGGTCCAGCGACTTGCCGAAGCCGAAACCCGGATCGACACAGATCCGGTCGGCGGCGATGCCCGCTGCCAGACAGGCCGACGCGCGCGATTGCAGGAAGTTCGCGACCTCAGCCAGCACATCGTCATAAAGCGGGGCCTGCTGCATGGTTCGCGGCTCGCCCTGCATGTGCATGACACAGACGGCGGCATCGGTGCCGGCAACGGCTTCAAGCGCACCGGGCGCCTGGAGCCCCATCACGTCGTTCACCAGGCCGGCGCCAGCGGCGACGGCCTCCAGCATGACCCCGGGCTTCATCGTATCGATGGAGAGGACCGCATCGGTTTCGCGCCGGAGTCGCTCGATGATCGGAATAACCCGGTCGAGTTCCTCCTGGAGAGGCACGGGATCCGCTCCCGGACGGGTCGATTCTCCGCCGATGTCGAGGATGGCGGCACCCGCCGCCTGCATGGCAAGCCCCTGCGCCAGGGCCGCATCCAGCCGCGTGACTCGACCGCCGTCGGAAAAGGAATTGGGCGTCACGTTCAGGACGCCCATGACGACCGGCTCGGCGAGATCGAGGATCCGCCCGGCGCAGTGCAGCTTCACGACCCGACGTCAGTGCTGGCTGGCCGCCGATCCGAAGGCCGGACGTCCATCCGTCGCGCCACCGGACGGCGGCGGATTGCCGACCGAACTGTCCCAGCCCGAAGGCGGCGATGGTGTGCGGCCCGCCATGATGTCCTTGATCTGCTCATCGTCGATCGTCTCGTATTTCACGAGTGCATCGGCCATCGCATGCAGCTTGTCGAGGTGCGTCCCGAGGATTTCCTTCGCGCGCGAGTAGTTTGTCTCGATCACGCTGCGCACTTCCTCGTCGATCGCGTGCGCCGTGCCATCGGAAACCTGCTTGTGCTGCGTGACGCTGCGGCCCAGGAAGACCTCGCCCGCTTCTTCCGAATAGCTCAGCGGACCGAGCCGGCTCGACAGTCCCCACTTGGTGACCATGTTGCGCGCCAGTTCGGTCGCACGCTCGATATCGTTCGAGGCACCGGTGGTGACCGAATCCTCGCCGAAGATGATCTGCTCGGCGATTCGACCGCCAAACAGCGTCGCGATGGCGCTTTCGATACGGCGCTTGCTCATCGAATAGCGGTCTTCCTCGGGCAGGAACTGCGTGACGCCCAGGGCACGACCGCGCGGGATGATCGTGACCTTGTAAACCGGGTCGTGTTCCGGCACGGACAGGCCGACGATCGCGTGTCCGGCCTCGTGGTACGCCGTCATGCGCTTTTCCTGGTCGCTCATGACCATGGAACGTCGCTCCGCGCCCATGAGGATCTTGTCCTTCGCCCGCTCGAACTGGTCCATCGACACGAGCCGCAGGTTGGCGCGCGCCGCGAACAGCGCGGCCTCGTTGACGAGGTTCGCGAGGTCCGCGCCGGAGAAGCCCGGCGTGCCACGCGCGATCAGCGCGGGCTTCACGTCGTCGCCCAGCGGCACGCGCCGCATGTGGACGCGCAGGATCTGTTCGCGGCCACGCACGTCCGGAAGCGGCACGACGACCTGGCGGTCGAAACGGCCGGGACGCAGCAGTGCGGGGTCGAGCACATCGGGCCGGTTCGTGGCGGCGATGACGATGATGCCCTCGTTGCCTTCGAAGCCGTCCATCTCGACAAGCAGCTGGTTCAGCGTCTGCTCGCGCTCGTCATGTCCGCCGCCGAGGCCCGCGCCGCGATGGCGGCCCACCGCGTCGATTTCGTCGATGAAGATGATGCAGGGCGCGTGCTTCTTGGCCTGCTCGAACATGTCGCGCACGCGGCTGGCGCCGACGCCGACGAACATCTCGACGAAATCCGAGCCGGAAATCGTGAAGAACGGGACCTTTGCCTCGCCGGCGATCGCGCGGGCCAGCAGCGTCTTGCCGGTGCCCGGACTGCCCACCATGAGCACGCCCTTGGGGATCTTGCCGCCGAGCTTCTGGAATTTGCCCGGATCCTTGAGGAAATCGACGATCTCGCCGACTTCCTGCTTGGCTTCATCCACGCCCGCCACGTCGGCAAACGTGACGTTGACCTGGTCTTCGCCGAGCAGGCGGGCCTTGCTCTTGCCGAAGGACATCGCCCCGCGACCGCCGCCCGAGCCCTGCATCTGCCGCAGCATGTACAGGAACACGACGATCAGGATAAGCGCCGGCGCCATCTGCAGCAGCAGCTGCATGAGGAAGTTCGGCTGCTTCGGCGGGCGGCCCTCGATGCCCACGTTCGCCTTCTGCAGCGAGCCGATCAGGGCCGAGTATTCCGTTTCCGGGTTGAAGGCCTGGAAGCGGGACTTGTCCTTGCGGACTCCCAGGATCTGGTCGCCCTGCAGGACTACGGACTCGACGCGGCCGGTACGCAGGTCGTCGAGGAAGGTCGAATACCTTACTTCCTGTACCTGTCCGACCGTGGGCATGTAGCGGCTGAAGACCGCCAGCAGCACGAACACGATGACGACCCAGATCAGGATGTTTTTCGTCAGATCATTCATGAAGGCACGCTACACCAATCGAAAACCGGTCGCCACCGACGGCTCCGGCAAGTAGACTTCATGGGGTGCAGCTTACCGAAAAACAACGTCGCCACCTGCGCGGCCTCGCCCACCTGCTGAAGCCGGTGATCCTGATCGGCAACGCGGGCGTCAGCCCCGGCGTGATCGCGGAAACGGACCGCGCCCTCCACGACCACGAGCTGATCAAGGTCCGGCTGCCCGGACTGCCGCGGGAAGAGCGGGACGCTGCGCTGACCGGTCTCGCCGCGCGGACCGGCTCGGCAATGGTGGGCCGCATCGGGCACGTTGCGATCCTGTACCGCCCGAACGCCGAGCTGCCGAAGATCGTCCTGCCGGCCTGAGAGGCCCGGGCTGCCCTCCCCGTTTGGCGTTAACGCGCCGTTAACAGGGCCTTAACCGGTTCCCAACCCCCATACGGGTGACACGCGGCCCCATCGCGCACAGAGTCTCCGTCAGGCGGTCATCGTCTGGTACCGGGATAAAGACTGGTGCGTAGCAACAATCCGTCGGGATCGGCCCCGCGCTGGACGATTCCCCTCGCCGCGCTGGCCTTCGGCCTTTCGCTTGATGCCCTGGCAGCTGCCGCCGCCGACAGAGCCGACGCCGCCGACACCCTCCAGGAAGTCATCATTTTCGGTCGCGGCGAACTGCAGATCGGGCTCGCCGCCGCGGCCAGTGAAGGTTCGGTGGCCGGCGCCGACCTGTCGGTCCGACCCATGCTTCGGGTCGCCGAACTGCTGGAGGCCGTTCCCGGACTGATTGCAGCGCAACATTCAGGCAGCGGCAAAGCCAACCAATACTTCCTGCGCGGCTTCAACCTGGATCACGGGACGGATTTCACGGCCCACGTGGACGGCATGCCCTGGAACCTGCGAACCCATGGCCACGGGCAGGGATACCTCGACGTCAATGGGCTGATTCCCGAGACCGTAGACCGGATCGATTACCGCAAGGGCCCCTATCGGGCCGACATCGGGGACTTTGCGATGGCCGGCGCGTCCCTCATGTCCACGATCGACCGGCTGGAACAGCGGTTCGTCGCGGTGGAGTCCGGGCAATACGGCTGGCGCCGGCTGGCCGGCGGCGGGAGCACGGAACTGGGCGCCGGCGACCTGACCGCCGTCGCGCAGTGGAAGGCTTACGACGGCCCCTGGCAGGAACCGGAGGCCCTGCGACACGGCACCGTCTGGGCCAAGTACGTGCTGCCGGTCAGCTGGGGCACGGTCAAGGCGTCACTGTCCGGTTACGAAGCGACCTGGCATCCGACGGAGCAGGCCCCGGAAATCGCGGTCGGGACTGCCGCCTGCCCCAGCCCCTACTGCTCGCTGGACCGTACCGCCACGGGCCACACGACGCGCTGGATCCTGAACTCCCAGTTCATCGGCGCGCGGTGGCAGGCGTCCGCGTACGCCCAGTTCTATGACTGGGACATGTATTCGGATCCGACCTATGACTACCAGATCCACCAGTTCGACCGCCGCTGGACGGCCGGAGGACGGTTCGAGCACACCCTGCTGGATCAGGACCACTTCCAGCTCCGCGCCGGCGGCGAACTGCGGCACGACGCGGTGTCCCGGGTGGGCGTCGATCACGCCCAGTCCGCGCGGTTTGTCACCGGCATCAGCGACAACCGCGTCCGGGAAGACTCGCTTGCCGGTTACGTGGAGGGGACGTGGCACCCCCACCCGCGCTGGCGGCTCATGGGTGGCCTGCGCGGAGACCTGTATGACTTCGATGTCGCGCGGAATCCGGGGGCTGCAGCGGCTTCGGCTGCGGGCGCGGAGAGGAGCCACCAGGCCTCGCCCAAGCTCGGCCTGGCCTACACCGTCAGCGAACGCGTCGAGCTGTATGGCAACTGGGGCCAGGGGTTCCACTCCAACGACGCGCGCGGTGTGGTGACGCCCGATTCCGCCGTTCCGGGCCTTGTCAAGGGAACCGGCTACGAGGCGGGTGGCCGCATCGAAGTCGGCAGTTTCAAGTTCACGGCCGCGTACTGGTGGCTCAACCTCAGCAGCGAACTCATCTTCGTTGGCGATTCGAATGCCGTTGAACCCAAGGCGGGCGCGCGCCGGGAAGGCCATGAACTGACGGCCTTCTGGCGCCCGGTGGACTGGCTCGGGCTCGACGCCGTTTACACGCGCAGCAAGGCGAAGTACCGCGAACGGCAACAGGATCCGGACTTTCTCGCGGGCGACCCGGTACTGGGCCTGCTTGAAGGCCGGGCCGTCGAAGGTTCGGTCGGCAGCGCCGGAGAGTTCGGTGCATCGGCGATCAAGGGACCGTGGGAAGCCAGCGCCCGCCTACGCTACCTCGGCAGCTATCCCCTCGTACCCAGCGGCACAAAGACTGCGACCGCCGAAATGATCCTGAACCTCCGCATCGGCTACCGATGGGGACGCATGACGGCGTATGGCGAAGTGCTGAACGTCCTGGATGAACAGGGCAAGGACATCGTCTACTTCTACCCCAGCTTCGTGCCGGGCATCACGCCCGTCGGCACCCAGCTGGCAACGCGGATGTCGCGGGCCGAGGAGCCGCGAACCCTGCGCCTCGGGGTCAGAATGGCGTTCTGACCGGACCGGACCGGAAGGGTCTTGACCCCCTTTTCAGATTCCGCTACCTTTCGTTAGCAAGGTAGCTTCCCATGAACACCCCCGAATCCACCGACAAGTTCACGCCGATCCGGAAAGGGCTGCTGGAGTTCGTGATCCTGCAACTGGTTGAAACCGACAAGCTGTACGTCGCGGACATGCTGCGGCGGCTGGCCGGGACGGAATTCGCAACCCAGGAAGGCACGCTCTACCCCCTGCTCTCGCGCCTGCGGCGCGAGGGGCTGGTGGAGTACCAGTGGCAGGAGTCCGACAGCGGACCGCCCCGGAAGTATTACTCGCTGACCGAAGCCGGCCGCGCGGCCCTGGCCGTGCTCAAGGGCTATTGGC
>JBEEKA010000238.1:0-15410 GCA_041168985.1 Pseudomonadota bacterium
AGTTCAACGAGACGCTTTGCGCGTTCGATCGCCAGCTCGGCGACGATGGTGTGGTCTTCGGCGGGACGGTCGAAGGTGGAGGCGATGACCTCACCCTTGACCGAACGCTGCATGTCGGTGACTTCTTCGGGACGCTCATCGACGAGCACGACCATGAGGTGGACCTCAGGATTGTTCTCGGTGATGGCGTTGGCGATTGACTGCAGCACCATGGTCTTGCCGGCCTTCGGCGGCGACACGATGAGGCCGCGCTGACCCTTGCCGATCGGCGAGACGAGGTCGATCGTGCGGGCCGTGAGGTCCTCCGTCGAACCATTGCCACGCTGCAGCTTGAGGCGCTGCGTCGGGTGCAGCGGCGTCAGGTTCTCGAAGAGGACCTTGTTGCGCGCACTGTCCGGCGAATCGAAATTGATTTCGCCGACTTTCATCAGCGCGAAGTAGCGCTCGCCTTCCTTCGGCGGACGGATCAGTCCGGAGAGCGAGTCGCCGGTGCGCAGGTTGAAGCGGCGCACCTGGCTCGGGCTGATGTAGATATCGTCCGGGCCGGCGAGGTAACTGCTGTCGGCCGAACGCAGGAAGCCGAAACCGTCCTGCAGGATCTCGAGCACGCCTTCGCCGTAGATCGGCTCGCCGTTGCGCGAGTGGGCGCGCAGGATGTTGAAGATGATGTCCTGCTTGCGCGAGCGGGCAATGCTTTCGAGTCCCATCGACTCGGCCAGCTTGACCAGCTGGTTGATCGGCTTCGCCTTGAGCTCGTTGAGGCTCATCGACTTGCGCGACAGCGCCAGCTCGGCCGGGCTTACGATCTCGTTTTCGGCGTCGAACGGTTCCGGCTCGTAGATCTCGTCCGGACGCCCGCCGACGTTGCCGTTGGCGCCGCCGCGGTGGTCACCGCCACCGCCACGGTTGCCATCGCGGTGGCGCTGGCCGCCACCCTTGCCCTGTCGATTGCGGCCGCCCTGGCCGCCGCCGAGATAGCCTCTCACAGGTTGCTGTCCAGGAAGGTCGCCAGCTGCGACTTCGACAGGGCGCCGACCTTCTGGGCCTCCACCGTGCCGTTCTTGAAGAGGATCAGCGTCGGAATGCCGCGGATGCCGAACTTCGGCGGCGTCTGCGGGTTTTCGTCGATATTGAGCTTGGCGATCTTCAGGCGGCCCTGGTACTCGCTGGCGATCTCGTCGAGCATCGGGGCGATCATCTTGCAGGGACCGCACCACTCGGCCCAGAAATCCAGCAGGACGGGCTCGGGGGACTTGAGGACGTCGTTTTCGAAGGACGCGTCCGACGTATGGACGATCAACGGACTGCTCACGGATTGGCCTCCAGATGTGCCGAGTGAGATTGGATTTGCGGAGGGAGCCGGGATGTCTGCGGGCCGGGGTTTGAAATCCCGCGCCACGGACCGGGCTCTAGCGGTTAGACTGCGTGTTTAGGATTGGGTGCTGGGGCGACAGAAGGTCGCCTAGTTCTTGGCTGCTTTTTTAGCCTGTCCCGGTCCGTTTTGCAAGCAAGCTACAAACCATGATCATAAAGTTCATCAAGAAACTCCTCGGCCTCGGTGGCACTCCAGCCGCCGGCGCCCCCGCGCCGACGGCCCAGCGCCCGGCCGGCGACACCCCATCCGAAGACGGCCAGCGCCGCCGGCGATCCCGTGGCGGACGCGGCCGGGGACGGGGCGGCGAAGGGCGCAACGCCCAGCCCGACCGACCGGCCCAGGATGCCGCCCCCGAAGAGGGTGCGGAGCCGGCGCCGGCAACCCGCCCGCGCCGCGAGGAACGCGGCGGCGAGCGTCGGGGCGGCCGCGGCCGTGGCCGCGACGAGCGCGGCGAGCGCGGCGAGCGCGAGGACAGGGGTCCGCCGCGGGCGGCGCCTCAGGCACCGAAGCCGAAGCCGGTCGCCGTCGACCCGGATTCGCCGACCTATGACAGCTTCGGTCTCGCGCCCCAGGTCATGCAGGGTGTCGCCGAGGCGGGCTTCACCCACTGCACGCCGATCCAGGCACAGACCCTGCCCTTCGCGCTGGTCGGCCGCGACGTCGCCGGCCAGGCCCAGACGGGCACCGGCAAGACGGCCGCCTTCCTCGTCTCGATGTACCAGACGCTGGTGACGAAGCCGCCGCGCGAGGGCCGCTCGGCCACCGCGATCCGCGGCATCTGCATCGCGCCGACGCGCGAACTCGCCGTCCAGATCCACAACGACGCGATCGTGCTGGGCAAGCACACCGGCCTGAAGCTGGCCTGCGTGTTCGGCGGCGTGGACTACGACAAGCAGCGCAAGCAGTTCGACGACGGCGTGGACGTGCTGATCGGCACGCCGGGCCGCATCATCGACTTCTTCAAGCAGGGCGTGTTCGACCTGCGCCACGTCGAAGTCGTGGTGCTGGATGAAGCCGACCGCATGTTCGACCTCGGCTTCATCGACGACATCCGCTACATGCTGCGCAAGATGCCCCCGCCGGCGCAGCGCCAGTCGATGCTGTTCTCGGCCACGCTGTCGCAGCGCGTGCTGGAACTGGCCTACGAGGACATGAACGAGCCCGATCTCGTCCGCATCGAGCCGGACCGCATCACGGCCGACAAGGTCCGCCAGCTGATCTACTTCCCGGCGATGGAAGAGAAGTTCCCGCTGCTGATCGGGCTCATCCGCAAGGAAGACGCCCATCGCACGATGGTCTTCGTGAACACGCGCCGCATGGCCGACCGCCTGGAAGACGTCCTCCGCGCGAACGGCATCAATGCCCAGGCGATCTCGGGCGACGTGCCGCAAAACAAGCGGCTGCGTTACCTGAAGGAATTCCACAGCGGCGAACTGGCCGTGCTGATCGCGACGGACGTCGCCTCACGCGGCCTGCACATCCCGGACGTGAGCCACGTCTACAACTTCGACCTGCCGCAGGACTGCGCGGATTACGTCCATCGCATCGGTCGCACGGCGCGTGCGGGTGCCGAAGGCGACGCGATCAGCTTCGGCTGCGAGGACTACGCGCAGTGCCTGCCGGAGATCGAGAAGTACATCGGCCACACGATCCCGCGCGGCACGATTTCGGCCGACATCCTGGCCCCGGACCTGAAGTTCCCGCCACGCCGTCCGCGTGAGGACGAGCCGCCGCGCCGCGGTGGCGGACGTCCGGGCGGTGGTGGTGGCCGTCGCCCGCCCCCGCGCGGCGGACGTCGCTAACCCCGGCGCTTCAGGCCAGGTCCGCGACTGCAAAGACCCACGGGAACTCCGTGGGTCGCGACTTTTCCGGCTGGCTCGTGTCCGGTCGCGTGACCGCGATCGGGTGGGCGATGCCCGCGGCCCGCGCCGCACGCAGTACGTTCAGGTTGTCGTCGATGAAGGCCGTGCGCTGCGGATCGAAGTGCTCGATCTGGCGAAAGCCGACCCAGAACCGCGGATCTTCCTTCGGCGCGCCGAAAGGATGCGAGCTGTATGCCGCATCCAGGTAATCCGTCACCGGCACCTGCGTCATCTTGATGCGCAGGGTCTCGGGATGGGAGTTCGTGGCCAGAACCAGCCGGCGCCCCTTCGCCTTCTGACGCAGCAGGAATTCCCGTGCGCCGGGCAACCAGGCCACATGCCCGGCGTTCTCGGTCTTCAGGCGCGAGAGGTCCATGCCGAGCGCCTCGGACCAGTGGTCGAGGCAGTACCAGGGCAGCGTCCCTTCCACCGCCCGAAGTCGCGGCATGATCTCGCCGAGCGCCTGCTGCACGGACAGGCCATGAAGCTCGCCATAGGCTTCCGGCACGACCACGCCCCAGAAGCGGTTATCGAAGGCCAGGTCGAGCAGCGTGCCGTCCAGGTCCAGCAGCAGCGTGTCGACATGGTCCGGAATGTACGGCGGGTCATGGGTCATCGCCGCGTATGATAGCCCCGACATGCAACGCCTTATCGACCTGCACACCCACACGCGGCATTCGGATGGCGTCCTCTCGCCAGTCGAGCTCGTGGCCCGGGCAGCAGGCAGGCAGGTCGCCGTGCTGGCCCTCACGGACCACGACACGATGGCCGGCTGCAACGCAGCCGCTCTGGAATGTGCCGGGACGCAGATCCGCTTCGTACCCGGGGCCGAACTCACGGCCGGATGGCGCGGACAGGAGATCCATGTTGTCGGCCTCGCGCTGCGGGCGGGAGAGGAAACACTTCGCGCCTACCTCGACGACGTACTGGCCCGGCGCCGCAATCGCGTGGCGGCGATCGGCGAGAAACTGCGCCGCGAGCGGACGCTCGGCGGGTTCGATCCGTCGGTCGCGGTACTGGCGGGCGACGCGGTCCCCACGCGCATGCACGTCGCGCGCGAGCTCGTCCGCGCGGGGCATGCGCGGGGCACGCAGGATGCCTTCAACCGCTACCTGGCCCGACGTACCGCCGGTCACGTGCCGCAGGAGTGGCCGGCCGTGGAGTCCGCGGTGGCCGCGATCCATGCAGCCGGCGGACTGGCCGTGCTTGCCCACCCCCATCGTTACAAGCTGTCGAACGGCGCGCTGCGCGAGCTCTGCGACCGGTTCCGCGCCTGCGGTGGCGCCGGCATGGAAGTCAGCATCGCCGGTCAATCTCCCAACGACCTCTCGCGGCTGGCAAGGCTGGCCCGGCAGACCGGGCTTGCCGGCTCCGTGGCGTCGGACTTCCACGAGCCGGGCATGCCGTGGCGCCCGGTAGGTCGCTCCGATAAGCTACCGGACGGCGTCGAACCGCTGGTGGATCGGCTCCCGCCGCCTTGAAGGACGCCCGCCGACATGTCGGATGACACGCAGGACAACGTCGACCACGAACTGTTCCGGAACATCGAGCGGCTGAGGCAGCTGCGCATCGAGCACCGCGACCTTGACCAGGTGATCGAGCGTCTGTCGATGGATTTCCGCACCGATGAACTGCAACTGCGGCGGCTCAAGAAGCGCAAGCTGATGCTCAAGGACCAGATCCAGCGCCTCGAAAGCCAGTCGATTCCGGACCTCAATGCCTGACCCGAGCGTACTTCTCCAGGACCTGGCGACTCCGCACGGACTCGCGCAGTTCGTCGCCATCGCGCTGGCGACGCTCGCCGCCATCGCCTGCGGGCACATCTCGCGGGTCCTCCAGCGCCGCAATGCCCGGCGTGACGGCAGCGCCGCTGCCGCGGTGGACGGACTCCTGCTGGCCATAGCGCCGGCCACCGGGATACTCGTGCTGTTCGCCGGCAACCTGATGCTCGGCAGGAGCGGACCGGCTTCCTCCCCCTGGATGGACCTCGCGCTGAATGCGGCTGTCACGCTGCTTGCCGTGCGCCTTGCCGTCTTCACGCTCTCGCTGCCCTTCGGCCGCGAGAGCTGGCTGCGGCACCACGAACACACGATCACCTTCGTGCTGTGGGTCCTCGTCTGCGGCTGGGTACAGGGCTGGATGGGCTTCCTCGAGGAATCGCTCGACGCCGTCGACCTGATGCCCGGCAAGACACGCTTCTCGCTGTGGGCGCTGCTCAAGAGCATCGTCGTCGTCACGATGTTCCTGTTCGTATCCAGCCTCGTGTCGCGCAGCGTCGAACGGCGCGTGATGAAGATCGAGTCCATCGCGCTGTCGACCCGCCTCGGCATCACGAAATTCACCTACTTCTTCCTGATGACGCTGGGCGTGCTGATCGGCGTGAACGCCGCCGGCGTGGACCTCACCGCGCTGACCGTGCTGACCGGCGCGGTCGGTATCGGACTGGGTTTCGGCCTGCAGGCCATCGCCAGCAATTTCGTCAGTGGCTTCGTATTGCTGATGGACAAATCGATCAAGCCCGGGGATGTCATCAGCTTCACCGGCACGACCGGCACGAGCACCGAGAATTTCGGCTGGGTGCAGGAACTGCGCGGCCGTTACGTCGTCGTGCGCGACCGGGATGGCGTCGAGACACTGGTCCCCAACCAGAACCTCATCACCACGCCGGTCATCAACTGGAGCTACTCCGACCGCAAGGTGCGCCTGAAGCTCCCGGTACGCATCAGTTACCACGATGACCCCGAGCACGCCCTCGCGGTGCTGCTGGAGGCCGCGAAGTGCAGTCCCCGCGTGTTGCGCGATCCCGAGCCGGTTTCGCGGCTCATGCACTTCAGCGACAACGGCATCGACCTGGAACTGCGTTTCTGGATCGCCGATCCGCAGAACGGCGTGAACAACGTGCGTTCGGACGTGAATCGCGCGATCTGGAAGCAGTTCAAGGACAACGGCATCACGATCCCGGTTGCCCAGCGCGACGTGCGCATGGTGTCCACGCGGGGCGGCGGGCCGTGAAGCCTTTCGTGCTGGCCGAGTCCGACTACACGCTGGCCTTCGTGAAATCGGCCGGGCCGGGCGGCCAGAACGTCAACAAACTGGCCACGGCGGCGCAACTGCGCTTCGACCTCGCCGGCAACACCACGCTGGGTGACAGCGCGAAGGCGCGACTGCGGGTGATCGCAGGCCGTCGACTGACGGACAGCGGCGAAATCCTCATCATCGCCCGCGACCACCGGACGCAGGAGGGGAACCGGCGCGAGGCCCTGGACCGCCTGCACGCGATGATCGCCGCAGCACGCGTCGAGCCCAAGGCCCGCCGCGCGACCAAGCCGACGCGTGCTTCGAAGGAAAAGCGCCTCGCTGGCAAGGCGCGCGACACGCGCGTGAAGCGCCTGCGGGGCCGGGTCCGGGACCAGGACTGATGGACGTCGACCTGCTGGTCGTCGGCGGCGGGATCAATGGCGCGGGCATCGCGCGGGACGCCGCCGGACGGGGACTCTCGGTCTGCCTGGTCGAACAGGACGACCTCGCCTCGCACACTTCCTCGGCCAGCACCAAGCTGATCCACGGCGGGCTGCGCTACCTCGAGCAGTACGAACTGCGGCTGGTGCGCGAAGCGCTGGCCGAGCGTGAACGACTGATGGCCATCGCGCCCCACCTGATCCACCCGCAGCGTTTCGTGCTGCCCTACGTCGAAGGACTTCGACCCCGCTGGCTGTTGCGGCTCGGGCTGTTCGTCTACGACCACGCGGGCGGCCGGGAGAAACTTTCCGCATCGGACAGCGTCCTGCTCGCCGGCACGCCGCTCGGTGCGCCGCTGCGCCCGACCCTGCAGACGGGATTCGAGTATTCGGACTGCCGGGTGGATGACGCGCGGCTGGTCGTGCTGAATGCAAGAGATGCGGCGGACCGCGGCGCCACCGTGCTGACGCGTACACGCCTGGTCGAGGCGCATCCGGCGGGCAAGGGATGGATAGCGCGCTGTGAAAGCCGGCTCCACGGGGAGTTGACGCTGCATGCGCGCGCCATCGTCAACGCGACCGGGGCCTGGGCGGGCGAACTGCCGGGCGCCGCGCTCGGTCGAACGCCGCACGGCAGGCTGCGTCTCGTGAAGGGCAGCCATCTGGCGTTCCCGAAGCTCTATGACGGGGAACATGCCTACCTGCTGCAGAGCCCGGACAAACGCGTGGTGTTCACGATCCCCTATGAGGGCCGTTATACGCTGGTGGGCACGACCGACACGCCCTTCGAAGGCGACCCGGCGCGTGTCGAGGTGGACGAGTCGGAAGTCCGCTACCTCTGCGACTGCGTTTCGCGTTTCTTCCGCGAGCCGCTGCGGGAGCAGGACGTGGCGTGGCGTTATGCCGGGGTGCGTGCACTCCATGACAGCGGCGAAGCCCGCGCACAGGCCGTGAGCCGCGACTACCACCTCGAGCTGACCACGGACCGAGACGCGCCCCTGCTGTCGGTGTTCGGCGGCAAGATCACGACCTACCGACGTCTGGCCGAGGCGGCGCTCTCGCTGCTCGCGCCCGCGCTCGGCATGCGGGACCTCGAGGACTGGACGGGCGGCACGCCGCTGCCGGGTGGCGACCTGCCGGGCGGCGACATGGCCCGATTCACGGCCCATGCACTGGAACGGTGGCAGGCCCTGCCGGTGTCGCTCGTGACGCGACTCGCGCGGCAGTACGGCACGCGCATGGCACGCATCCTCGGCGGCGCCCGCAGGGTGGAGGATCTCGGCGAAGTGCTTGGCGGCGATCTGACGCGCGCCGAAGTCGAATATCTCTACCGGGAGGAATGGGCGACGACGGCGGAGGACGTGCTGTGGCGCCGGACCAAGGCCGGGCTGCACGGGGCGGAGTCCGATCGCGTGGAATCAGTGCTCGAAAGACTGCGTCACTGAAGCCGCGGGCAGCGCCGCGAGCTGGCGATCGTGCCAGCGTGAGAGACCCAGCAGGGCCGCACCTGCGCCGACCAGCGCCATGAACATGTCCCACTGGGTATCCCAGGGGTCACCCTGCGTTCCGAGGAAGTCGATCGCACCCTCTTCGAGTGCCACGGCTGTCGCCCACTCCAGCAGTTCGTAACTCGCGCTGACGGCGAGGACGACGCAGCAGACCAGGAACGCGGCCATCCCGCGGCCGCGGACATGTCGGCCGCGCGCCAGCACTTCGCGGGCCGCGATGGCGGGCACGAAGCCCTGCATGAAGTGGCCGATCCGGTCATACGGATTGCGCGCCAGGTGGAACAGGTCCTGCAGCGTGAACCCCAGCGGCACGCGCGCGTAGGTATAGGCTCCGCCCAGCATCAGGACGAGGCCATGCAGGCCGATCAGCACCGTCAACAGCGGCGTCAGTGGAAACGGCCGCCGCGTTGCCCACAGCAACGGCATCACGATGAATACGGGAAACACCTCCAGCAGCCATGTGCCACGGTCGAAGGGGCTCCAGCCACTCGCAACCAGCCCTGCCAGCAGCACGCAGCCGAGCACTGCCAGGCGCGAATCCGTGCCCGAAGGGCTCATTCGGCAGTGTGCCTCGACGTCGGCAGGACGACCAGCGAGAACCAGTAATCCGTGATGCCGCGGACGACGCGGGTGAACTGTTCGAAGTCGACCGGCTTCACGATGTAGGAACTGCATCGCAGTTTGTACGCCGCGGAGATATCCGGGTCGGCGGTCGACGTGGTCAGTACGACGATCGGAATATCGCAGAGCTTGGGATCGTGCACGATCTGCTCCAGCACCTCCCGACCGTCCATGCGCGGCATGTTGAGGTCGAGCAGCAGCAGGTCGGGGCGCGGCGCAGCCGACCACTCTCCCTGCCGCTTGAGGAAGTCCATGCAGTCCTCGCCGTTGGTGACGACGTGAAGATTGGCGGCGAACCGGTTGCGGTCGAAACTGATTCGCATCAGTTCCACGTCGTCGGCGTTGTCTTCGACCAGCAGTATTTCCGCCGGCCGAACTCCCGTATTCATATCGTCCATGTTTCCTCGCTTCTAGGCCCCATCAGCTGGAACCGGAAGGTACTGCCGACGCCTGATTCGGATTCCACCCAGATCCGGCCACCGTGGGCCTCCACGATACGGCGGCAGACGGCAAGCCCGATACCCGTACCGGGATATTTCGACTGGTCATGCAGCCGCTGGAAGATCTCGAAAATCCTTTCCCTGTGCCGCGGGACTATGCCGATCCCATTGTCGCTGACATGGAATTCCCAGCCGCCTTCCACCGGCCTGGCGCCGACCTCGACACGGGGCGGTCGATCTCCGCGGTATTTCAGCGCATTGCCGATGACGTTCTGGAAGAGCTGCAGCAACTGCGACCGCACGCCCGGCACCGTCGGCAGGCTGCCGACAATCACGACGGCCTCGGACTCCTGGATGGCGGAATCCAGCAGCAAAAGGGCATCCCGGACGACCTGGGCCGTATCGACCGGCGCATGGGAGTGCGTAACCGAATCAAGATTCGAGTAATCAAGCAGGTCGCGGACCAGACGCTGCAAATGGTGGACCGACGACACAACGCGGTCTATCCAGCCACGCCCTTTATCGTCGAGGCGGCCGCCGTACTCGGCCTGGATCAGCTGCAGGAAACTCGCGATGCTGCGCATCGGCGTCTGCAGGTCGTGCGACGCGACATGCGCAAACCGACGCAGCTCGATGTTGCTGTGCTCCAACGCGTGCACCGCCTGTTCGAGGCGGCGGGTCTGCTCCCGCTCGCTGATATCGGCGACCGTCGCCAGCACGAAGTGTCCTTCGGGAGTTTCGACGGGACTCAATCCGACCTCGAGCGGGAATTCCGTGCCGTCCGCCCTCAGGCCCCAGAGTGGACGCCCGGCGCCCATCGCCCGGGGCTCCGGCTGCCTGGCGAAACGATTGCGCCAGGCGGGGTGGGAAGCCCGGAAGCGCTCCGGCATGAGGTTCTCGACGGGCATGCCGTCGAGCATCGACCGATTCCGGCCGAACAGGCGTGCCGCACGTTCGTTGCCCGTGACGACATTGCCAGTACTGTCGACAATGACGATGGCCACGGGCAGGGCATCGAGCAACTTGCTGAAGCCACTGATCGAATCGGCGCTCATGCCGCGGATCAGACGCTCAACCATGTATCACCTGCAGGATGCTGTGGCGCAGGGCCTCGGACAGGACCATCTGCGCATCGTCCGCAATCCGTTGCAACACCTCGTCGAACTGGAGGCTTCCGCCCTCCCCGCCAGCCCGCACGACCCCTCGCCGGCGCAACAGCCCCACGAACCCCTCGAACAGGGACTTGTCGAAGAATTCCGGCGCGTAGAAACCATACAACGCAGCCATCTGGCGCGCGACCTGCTCGCAGCGGCGCTGCAGCGCAACCTGGGTCAGCACGCCGCTGCCGGCCTGCAGCAGCAATGCGATCGGCAGATAGTAACGCTCGATGGTCTGGATGGTGGGCCGGGCCAGCAGCGAGAGCTGCATCGCCTCGGCGGAAGCCGGCGGCGGGCGATGCCAGAGCCCCTGCTCCGCGTCGGCAGTGAGCACGCCCAGGTCCGCCAGCGTGCGCAGCATGGCCTCGACGATGCCCGGCAGTTCTTCCTCGGTCCAGTGCAGGAACAGCTCGCTCGAGATGTACGGGTAGATGCGCCAGGCCAGCCGCTGGATGTCCTCCGTGCGCAGCGTCGCATTGGCGATGAAGCAGCAGGCGATCAGGGACGGCAGCGCGAACAGGTGCAGCACGTTGTTGCGGTAGTAGTTCATCAGCGGCGCATGCGCCGCCTCGAGCCTGACCAGGGCCTCCCCCCCATCCGGCGCCGCTTCGCGGCTCACGGACCGGAGTCCTTCGCCGTACTCGACGATGGCACGCGGATCCTTGTCGGTGATCGTCACACGCGCCGAATACGGCATGGCGCGCAGCATGCGCAGGTAGAGGTCGAGCTGGCCAAGCAGGTCCGACTCGCGCAGCACCTTGAGCTCCGTCGAGAGCAAGGTGATGGCCAGCAGGTTCACGGGCGTGACTGCGGCGGCGGCATTGATGTTGCGCATCACCTTCTGGGCGACCTGCTCGACCGTCGCGCCGACCCAGGGCGCGCGGCCCGGATCCTCGCTGTCGGCGATGTGCGCGCGCCAATCCGGCGCCTGCGCATCCAGCAGCGCATCGAGGTGCACAGGCTCCCCCAGGTTGACGTGCACGCGGCCGAAGCGCTCCTTCAGTCGCTTCAGCGAAGCGAGCAGGCCGAGGAAGGTTTCCTTTTCCTTGGGCTTGCCGGACAGTTCGCCGACATAGCTTTCGACTTCCATCACGCGCTCGTAACCGAAATACACCGGCACGAACACGACCGGGCGCACCGGTTCGCGCAGGAAGCTGCGCACGGTCATCGACAGCATGCCGGTCTTGGGCTGCAGCAACCGACCGGTACGGCTGCGCCCGCCCTCGATGAAGTATTCGACAGGATGGCCGCGCGCCATGATGGTGGCCAGGTAGCGCATGAACACGACGGTGTAGAGCGAACTGCTCCTGAAGCTGCGGCGGATGAAGAAGGCGCCCGCCTTGCGCAGGTATCGGCCCACGACCGGGATGTCGAGGTTGATGCCCGCGGCGATATGCGGGATCGCGAAGCCCTGCTTGTAGATCGCGTACGAAAGCAGCAGGTAATCGATATGGCTGCGGTGGCAGGGAACGTAAACGATCTCGTTGCCTGCGGCGACGTCGCGCAGCGTCTGCGCATGCGCGAACTCCACGCCGTCGTAGATGCGGGTCCAGAGCCGCGTGAACAGGACATCGCAGAACTGCACGAAGGCCGGCGAATAGTTCGCCGCGATCTCCTCGAAGATCGTGCGTGCGGACTCGAGGCTCTGGCGTCGCGTGACTTTCTTCTCGCGCGCCTCCTGGGCGACGACGGCACGGACGGCCTTGCCGCGCAGGACCTGCGCGAGGATGGTCCGCCGATGGGAAAGGTCCGGACCGATGTGCGCCGCGCGGCCACGCGCGAAGACCGACTGCAACTGCCGCGCGATTCGCCGGGCGGTCTGGTTGTTCGCCGGGTCACTGCCCAGCAGCGCGCGCAGCGACAGGCCTTCACCCACGTGGACGAGCGTATTCCGGCCGTTGAAGAGCACCGTCAGCCAGCGTCGCAGGCGACTGGCGATGGCCCAGTCATCGGACAGGGCCAGGTCGAACCAGGATCGTTCGCGTTCCGGCGCCCGCCCCCAGTACACGGCGACGGGAACCAGCGTGACATCGGCCGCGGGATCCTCCCGCAGGACACGCAGCATCTCGATCAGTCGCGGCGGAGGACGTCGGTCGATGCGTGCCGTCCAGGGCCCGACCCGACGCGACAGGGCCAGCAGGGAGCCGTTGTCCTTCAGTGCCGCATTGGGCAGCAGTTTCTTCCGGGGGCGCGGCAGCCGGGCCTGGGCACAGGCGCGCTGCAGGACGATGGAGTCCGCCTTCCGCTGCCGCTCCAGGACGTAACACACCGGTGAACCCGCCTCGCCGAACTGTGCCGCAACGTTCTCGGGCCGCAGCGTGAAGCGCAGCCAGGGCATCAACAGTCGACCGGCGATGCTGTCCATGACCGAAGCGGTCAGACGAGCGCCTGGGGCAGGTCCAGGGCGATCAGGAAATGCTCGAACAGATAGCGGATGAACCGCAGCTGGTCATGCAGGCCGTGGTCGCCATCCAGCAGGTGGAGCTGCGAGTTGCTGGACCTCGCGAACCGGATGCTGTCCTCGCAGGGCACGACCTCGTCGCGCCAGCCGTGGACCACCGTGACCGGGCAGTCGAGACGACCAGTGCGCAGCTGCGGCAGGCCGGGCACGTAAAGCGCCGGCGCCATCAGGAACAGGCCGCGTGCATGCAGGGGCGGCGCCGCCATCAGCGAAACGAATCCGCCGAGGCTGGATCCAACCAGCACCAGCTCCCCCGGCAGGTCCTTGCAGAAATCGGCCAGTCGCGTGACCCGGTCGGCCGGCGAGTCGATGCCGCGGTAATCCACGGATTCGACCTCGTAGCCTTCCGAGCGCGCGGTCTCGGCGAGTGCAGTGATCTTGGTACCCCAGGGACCGCTGTCCTTGCCATGGGAAAAGACGACGTAGCGCTTGGTCATGCACGCGATCTTAGCGCGTACGGGTTCACGACGACCGACTGCGTCCGCGCACCGGTGGCTTTCTGCACCAGCAGCCAGGCCAGCGGCGCCTGCCGGCCCGTCGCGGGCCCCAGCCCGTACACCATGCGGAACTCACCGCGGACGGTGACCGCGAGATCGTTGATCGACGAATCAGCGATCGCGAAGGGCCTGCCTTCCAGCCCGACCGACTGGAAAGCATTCGCTGCATGAAGGCGGTCGAGGAACTCCAGCACCTGCTGGCAGGCCCGCTCGCCGACATCCGGCTCATCCCTTTCACGCGATGCCCAGCGGGTCGCACGCTCGATGGACAGGGCGATCCAGGACAGCAGTCGCTGCGCACGCAGCGACAGCGTGCTGCCCGCGACAGTCGTCGTCGGATGCATGGCGCGCAGTGGCAGCGCGGTGGCCGAAGTGGACCGGCCATCCCCGAGCACGTTCACGCCCAGCGCGGCCAGTTGCAGGGACTCCGATGCCGACGGACTCGCCTGCAGCCTGCAGCCCTGACGCTGATGCAGCTGTGGCGGCGGCGCGTTCCACCAGTCTGTCGCAGCCCTGTCCGCGGCCGCGAGAAGCCCGGCGACCACGCCGCCGGATGCGAAACCGACCGACTGTCCCGGCACGAGCCGGTCCGGCGTCTCGACGCGCGGGAAGAACATCAGCGCGTCGCTGGCACGGAAAGGCGCGCCCCGCAGGCCGGCCAGTGCCGTCGCGCCGTCGCGCCAGTCCTGCGGCGGCTCCACGAGCAGCAGCGCATGGTGTCTCCTGCAGAACGCCGAGGCCGCCAGAAGCGCCTGGGGCCCAAGATCGCGCCGCGGATCGGGCGACGGCATGCACAGCAAGTTGAACACCCGCCCTTCAAGGGCAAACATCCCTCGCCGGATCGATTCACTGCCGATGAGGTCGTATTCATCCAGTGGGCGTCCGTCGTCGCCATCCCCATTGTCGGCCACGTAGTAACCGACGCCCTGCGGGCCCGCTGCCGCCTGGGTCGCCTCGGGGCGCGAGCGGGGCAGCGCACCGGCCAGCCGCACGAGTCGGGACGACTCGAGCGCGCGCGCCACGTGGTCCGCGCCGTTCCCGCTGAGCGAGACGCGCCGGTAGATTTCCTGCGCGATGATGCGTTCCGACCGGCGTTCACGGACCTGCTGGACGATGAGGTTGAAGCGCTCCGTGTCGCCCGGCGCAATGCCGTCATGGTCGACCGCTGCGCGCAAGTGCTCGCCACGACCGGGTGAAAGGCCGGCGAAGGACAACAGGCCATCGCCTGCCGGCAGGTCCAGCGTCGGTGGGCGGCCGCCATTGGCCACGCGGACGATGAGGGCGGCCGTACCGCCGTGTTCGAAGTACTGCTCTACCGCATAGGACAGCGGTGACTCCGACCACAGTCCGCCGAAAACCTGCGTGAACTGCGCGAAATCGGCAATCGGTACGGGGATGTCAACGGGCCCCTTCAGGGTCCGGCCGACGAAGGCTGCCAGCGCCGTTGGCGCCGGAAGGATCGGCGCGTCGCTGTGGACGAACTCAGCAGTGCCGGCGGAATGGAGCCCGGCAGGCACGGGCCGCCTCACTCAGCTTCTGGGAGCCTGCGCGGGCTTCGTCGCGCGTTGTTCGGTTTCGCGCAACGCCTCTTCGGCGGCAGCGCGCGCCGCATCGTCCTGCTTGCGGGCGATCTCGCCCAGCATCAGATCCAGCCATTCGGTGAGCTTGCTCATGGGCGGGACTATAGCGGATGCGCGATGTCGGATCACCCCTGCCCGGCGCGGGCTACCGGAGGCGGATCGGCGCGTGCCGGATCGTCGGCGCCATCCCAGTTCGAGCCCCGGGGAATCCGGTTCTCGACGCGGGGTGCCGAGGCAATCACATCTTCCGACCGGACGTCGCTGCGGGTGACCGGCAACGGCAAGCCGCGGGCCTCGTGTGCCTGCCGGGCGACGACATCCCAGTCGATCGACAGACCACCCGCCTTCAACGACTGCTCGAGGCGCGGCGACAGCGTCTTCTGAAGGAACTTGCGCTGGCCCTTCTTCCAGTCCCTGCGATCGTCCTCGAGCACGTTGAGGGACTGCAGGT
>JBEEKA010000239.1:0-5645 GCA_041168985.1 Pseudomonadota bacterium
GCCAGATCCGGCCCGATGAAGGGAATGGACGAGAACAGGTTCACGATCACCTGCGCGCCCCAGTAGGACATCTGGCCCCATGGAAGCAGGTAGCCGAAGAAGGCTTCCGCCATCAGCGCGAGATAGATCACGCAGCCGATGATCCAGAGCAGTTCGCGCGGATTGCGATAGGAGCCGTACATCAGGCCGCGGAACATGTGCAGATACACCACGACGAAGAACATCGACGCGCCGGTCGAGTGCATGTAGCGGATCTGCCAGCCCCAGTCGACATCGCGCATGATGTATTCGACCGACATGAACGCAAGCTCCGAATCGGGCTTGTAGTTCATGGTGAGGAAGATGCCGGTGACGATCTGCAGCACCAGCACCATGAGCGCCAGCGAGCCGAAGAAGTACCAGAAGTTGAAATTCTTCGGGGCGTAGTACTCGGTCAGGTGGCCCTTCAGGAAGGCATCGACCGGCAGGCGCTTGTTCAGCCAGCCCATGAAGCCCGCCTGTGCGGGCGCGTTGTCATTGCCGGCCATTACGCGGCTCCCTGGGCAACGTCATCCTTGCCGATGACGAGCGTGCTGTCGTTGGAGAACGAGTAAGGGGGGATGCGCAGGTTTACCGAAGCCGGCGAACCATTGAAGACGCGACCCGCCATGTCGAACTTGGAACCGTGGCAGGGGCAGAAGAAGCCGCCCGGCCAGTCGGTGCCCAGTTCGGGCTGGTTCGGCTCAAAGCGCGTCTTCGGCAGGCAGCCCAGGTGGGTGCAGTTGCCGATCACGACCAGGAACTGGTCCTTCGCCGCGCGCGCAGCATTCTTCGCGTATTCCGGCTGCTCGGAACTGGCCGAGCCCGGGTCCTTGAGTTCGCCGTCATGGCCGGCCAGCTTTTCGATCATTTCCGCCGTGCGGTGCACGACGTAGATCGCCTGCTTGCGCCAGGTCAGGGTCACCATCTGGCCTGGCTCGATCTTCGTCACATCGACTTCGACCGGGGCACCCAGCGCGCGGGCGCGCTCGGAGGGGCTCCAGGAAGCGATGAACGGGACCGCACCGAAGGCTGCGCCGATGGCGCCGGTGGCCGCTGTCGCGAAGGTGAGGAAGCTGCGGCGGCTTTCATCGACCGCGCCTGTCGTCTCGGGGCTGCCGTGGAGTGCGGCGCCGCTGTGTTCGCTCATGGATCTTGGGCTCGTGGCGGGAAACTGTCGCATTATAGCGAACATGACCGTGAACGACATCAGGCGGGCGGCCGTCGTCGTGGGACTGTCGGTTGCCGGCGGTCTGGCGCTTGCCCTGGCCGCAACCCGACTCTGGCCCCAGCTGGTGGTCCCCGCCACGCCGCGGCGCGTGGAAATGCCGGCCCAGCTGACGCCGGCCCTGCCATCGCCCGCAGCGACAGCGACAGCGACCGCCGCCGACGCCGGCAGCCGGGTGCAGTCCGTGCCCGGACCGACGGATGGCGCGGCCTCGGCGCCCTTCGGGCCGCCCGAAACGGGACCCGCACCGGTCATCGCCAGCTACGCCACGGCCGTCCGCGCCAGCGCGCCGGCGGTCGTCTATATATTCGCCGAGCGCAAGGTCACCGAGCAGCTGCCCAGCCCGGGCATGGACCCGTTCTTCCCGGGGCGGGTCCTGCCGCGATACCGGCAGCGCGTCCAGCAGAGCCTCGGATCGGGCGTGATCGTGGACGCGGCGGGCCACGTCGTCACCAACAACCATGTGATCGCCGGTGCGGAAAAGATCCAGGTGCAGGTCGCGGACGGCCGCAATGCCGTCGCCGAGGTGGTTGGCCGGGACCCGGATACCGACCTCGCCGTGCTGAAGATCCGGCTGGACAGGCTGCCCGTGATGCAGCTGGGCCGCTCGGACCATGTGCAGGTCGGGGACGTCGTACTGGCCATCGGCAGCCCCCTCGGCCTGGCCCAGACCGTGACCCACGGCATAGTCAGCGCCAAGGGCCGCGCCCAGTTGGGCGTCGCGACGTTCGAGAGCTTCATCCAGACGGATGCGGCCATCAATGAAGGCAACTCCGGCGGCGCACTGGTCAACGTGCGGGGCGAGCTCATCGGCATCAATACTGCCGTGCTCGGCAAGAACCGGGGCGCGGAAGGCCTGGGCGTTGCGATCCCGGTGGACCTCGTGCGCGGCGTGATGGGAGAGATCCTCGCCAAGGGCCGCGTGGTCCGTGGCTGGATCGGCATCATCCCCGGCGACGCAGAGCCGGAGCGCGCATCCCAGCTCGGCTATCCGGCCGGCAGCATCGTGGTCGATGACCTGTATATCGATTCGCCCGCCCACAAGATCGGGCTCGCCATCAACGACCGGCTGATCAGCGTCGACGGCAGGGCCGTGCGAAGTGCACAGGACGTGCTGGCCTTCGCTGCCACGCACCGGCCCGGCAGCACCCTGAAGCTCGCCGGACAGCGCGGTCCGCGCGCCTTCACTGTCGAAGTACCGGTCATCGAAGGGCCCCGGGCCCGCTGACAAGACAAACTAACGCCTGGACAGGGGGAAAGGGAACATGAAGCGCCGGAACGCGGCACGCGCCGCAATGGGACTGGCCCTCGGGCTGGCGGCCCTGCCTCCCGGGCACGCTGCCGCAGCCAGCGTCGCCAGGAAGCCGGCAATGGCCTGCGAGGATCTCGCCGGCCAGAGTTTCTTGAACGTCGAGATCACCGGCGCGACGCATGTCGCGGCCCGCGGCGCGGTGCCGGGCTATTGCAGGGTCACCGGCACCGAACGCGGTACCGAACACGATATAGAGGTTCGCCTGCCCGATGCCTGGCGCGGCCGGTACGTGCAGCGGGGCGGAGGCGGCTTCGATGGCGTCATCGTTCCGGTTGGCGTCACGAATGTCGCACTGGCCGCCGGCGCGGCGCAGGGCGCGAACAATGGCGGACACCGCGACGGCACGGGCGCCGACCTGCGCGACAATCCACGCGCGCTCGAGCGGTATGCACATGGCGCCATCCTGATCGCAACGCGTTTCGGAAAGGCCGTGACGGCGGCGTATTACGGTACGGCGCCCCGCCACGCCTATTACGACGGATGCTCCAACGGCGGTCGTGGCGCCCTCAATGCAGCGGCCAAATACGGCACGGAGTTCGACGGCGTCGTCGCCGTCGCGCCGACCATCAACCTCACCGGGCAGGTGGCCGCCTGGACGCGGGCGGCCGGCATGCAACTCCCGAGCGCCGCCCAGTTCCAGCAGATCCACGCCGCGGCCGTGGCGCGCTGTGACGCACAGGACGGCGTGCGGGACGGGGTGATTTCGGCCTGGCACCGCTGCGACTTCGACCCCGCGCGCGACGTGCCGGCCAGCGTGGGCCTCACCGCCCCGCAGGTCAGCGCGACGCGAGCCCTGATGTCGGACCTGCGCGCACCGGACGGAAAGGTCATCTATTCAGGGTATGGACTGGGCGACCTCGCACCCGGCGCGCCTGCCTTCGCCGCATTCGGCACCGGGCATTTCCGCTACGTCATCGAGAACGACCCGAACTGGTCCCCGGCGGGTTTCGACCCGATTGCCGCCCTGCCCCGCATCGGCGCCGTGCTGGACCAGCGGTACCAGTTCAGTGCCTCGGTGCCTGATCTCGTGCAATACCTGCGGCGCGGCGGCCGGGTAATGGTCTGGCACGGTTCGGACGATGCCCTGCTGTCGCACCGGGACACGATCAGGAGTTTCGAAACGCTCTCAGCGGCAGCGGGCCCCGCGCTTGCCGAACGCGGCACCCGCCTCTACATCGCACCGGGTGTCGGCCACTGCAGCGGCGGCCCGGGTGCGGACGAAATCGACCTGCTGACGCCGCTGATGGACTGGGTCGAGAAGGGCCATGCGCCCGGCACGCTGACCGCCGTCAAACGGGAGGAAGCGGGCGGGAAGCCGCGCTTCACCCGGCCGCTGTGCCGCCACCCGGCCTGGCCGCGCTATCGGGGACAGGGCGACGTGAACGACGCAGCGAATTTCGCCTGCGTGACGGACTGACGCGCGACGGTCAGCGGCCCGGCACGCGACGGATCTGCGCGCCGAGGCCGGAGAGCTTTTCTTCGATTGATTCGTAACCGCGGTCGATGTGGTAAATCCGCTCGATCAGGGTCTGGCCTTCGGCAACGAGGCCTGCCAGCACGAGGCTCGCGGAGGCCCGCAGGTCCGTGGCCATCACGGGCGCCGCCATCAGCTTCGGCACGCCGCGGATGATCGCCGTATTGCCTTCGAGGCGGATCTCCGCGCCCATGCGGCGCATCTCGAGCATGTGCATGAAACGGTTCTCAAAGACCGTCTCGATGATGGTGCCGACACCGTCGGCGACCGCGTCCAGCGCAGCGAACTGCGCCTGCATGTCGGTCGGGAAAGCCGGGTACGGCGCGGTGCGCAGGTCGATGGACCGGGGCCGGCGCCCGCGCATGTCGAGCTCGATCCAGTTGTCGCCCTGCGCGATCTTCGCGCCGGATTCCTGCAGCTTCAGCAACACGGCGTCCAGGCAGTCCGGGCAGGTGTTCTTGGTGCGGACGTGGCCACCGGTGATCGCGGCGGCCACGAGGAAGGTGCCGGTCTCGATGCGGTCGGGCATGACTTCGTAGCTGCAGCCGTGCAGCCGCTCCACGCCCTCGACGACGATGCGGTCGGTGCCCGCGCCGCGGATCTTCGCGCCCATCGCGATGAGGAAATTCGCGAGGTCGACGACCTCGGGCTCGCGGGCGGCGTTCTCGATGACGGTTTCCCCATCGGCCAGCGCCGCGGCCATCATGAGGTTCTCGGTGCCCGTCACCGTGACGGTATCCAGCACGAGTCTCGCACCCTTCAGGCGACCGGCCCGTGCCTTGATGTATCCGTTCTCGATGTGGATTTCCGCGCCCATCGCCTGCAGGCCGGCGACGTGGATGTTCACGGGTCGCGCGCCGATCGCGCAGCCGCCCGGCAGCGAGACATCCGCATTGCCATGGCGCGCGACCAGCGGGCCCAGCACCAGGATGGACGCGCGCATCGTCTTCACGAGCTCATACGGCGCGAAGTATTCGCGGATCGACGTCGGGTCGACCTCGATCCGCAGCTTCTCGTCGATCGTGACGGACACGCCCATGCGGCCAAGCAGCTCGATCATGGTCGTCACGTCCTGCAGGTGCGGGACGTTCGAAATGGTGACCGGACCATCGGCCAGCAGGGCCGCGGCCAGGATCGGAAGCGTGGCGTTCTTGGCGCCCGAAATGCGGACTTCGCCCTCGAGCGGACGGCCGCCGGTGATCTGGAGTTTGTCCATGTCAGCCCACCCGCGCCACGGCTTCGGCAGGCGTCAGCGCGTCGATCGACAGCGCGTGGATTTCGCCGCCCATCAGCTCGCCGAGGGCCGCGTACACCAGCTGGTGGCGCTGCAGCGGTCGTTTGCCGGCAAAGGCAGCGCTGACGACACGGGATTCGAAATGCACGTTGTCGCCGGAACGGACCGTGACGTCGGCATCGGGCAGTGACTGGCGGATCAGGTCGGCTACCTGCTGGGGCGTCATGTCGGCAACTCGCGGCGGGCGGGAAGGGGTCGCATCTTAAGCTATGATGGCCGAGACGACATGAACACTGCCCCAACCCGCGCCGGTGATACCGCGGCCCTCGTGGCCGCCGGACGCCGAACCATCGACATCGAGGCCCGCGCCGTGGCGGGG
>JBEEKA010000240.1:0-5074 GCA_041168985.1 Pseudomonadota bacterium
GGACCAGTTCCGCGTCGAATCCTTTGCTGCGGAAGCGACTCCGCCGAATTCCATCAACGAAAAGGCCGTGGTGGATGCGGCTGCGGTGGGCGAGGCGATCCGTCGCGCGGTGAAGCGTTCCGGCGCATCGACGCGTGATGTTGCGCTGGCCATCAGCGGCGACGCCACCATCACCAAGGTCATCCAGCTCCCGAAATCGCTGAATGAGAGCGAGATCGAGGAGCAGGTCGAACTGCAGGCCGACCAGTACATTTCCTTTCCGATGGACGAGGTCGCCTACGACTTCGAAGTCATCGGTCCCTCGGAGCGCGACAGCGAGGCCGTGGACGTGCTGCTCGTCGCCACCCGCATCGAAACGGTCGAGGCCCGCCGCGCTGCGGTAACGGCCGCCGGTCTCAATGCCCGTATCGTCGACGTCGAGGCCTTTGCCCTCGAAAACGCCTGCCACCTGCTGACGCACCAGATGCCCGACGGCGGCTACAACCGCGCCATCGCCGTCATCGACTTCGGCGCGAGCAGCACGACCTTCAGCATCCTGCGCAACCTGAAGGTCATCTACACCCGCGATTTCGCCTTCGGCGGGCAGCAGCTCACCGAAGACATCATGCGTACCTACGGCCTTACGTTCGAGGAAGCCGGCCGCGCCAAGAAGGAAGGCGGCCTGCCCGGCAACTACCAGACCGAGGTGCTCGATCCTTTCATCGACGACATGACCCAGCAGGTCAGCCGTTCGCTGCAGTTCTACATGGCTTCCGGTTCGAGCCGCGAGCAGCCTGAGAAAATCCTGATCTGCGGCGGTTGTGCCAACCTGCCCGGCGTCGCGGACGTCATCAGCAGCCACGTCGGCATCCCCGCCGAAAAGGGCGATCCGTTCGGCCAGATGAAACTGTCGTCCCGTGCCCGCGCTTCCGGCGTGCTGCGCGATGCGACGGCACTTCTGACGGCCTGCGGTCTTGCGTTGCGGAGCTTCGACTGACATGCCACGCATAAACCTGCTTCCCTGGCGAGAGCAGCAGCGCAAGGAACGCAAGATCGCGTTTCTGGTGGGTCTCGGTGCGGCCACGGTCGGTGCGATCTTGGTCCTCGGCGCGTCCTACCTCTGGTATGGCTCGATGATCGACAGCCAGCAGAAGCGCAACGCCTTGCTCAAGACCGAGATCGGTGCGCTCGACCGCCAGATCGAAGAGATCCGCAACCTCGAGGCGCAGAAACAGCAGTTCATCTCGCGCATGCAGGTCATCGAAAAGCTGCAGCGCTCGCGACCGGAAATCGTCCACGTCTTCGACACCATCACCCGCACGATGCCGGATGGCGTCTTCCTGAACGACATCTCGCAGAGTGGCAAGCGTTTCAAGTTCCATGGCATCGCGCAGTCACAGACGCGGGTCTCGTCGCTCATGCGCAATCTCGAGGCCTCCGAATGGCTGACGAAGCCCGAACTCGAGGTCATCGAGCGCAAGAAGGACAACGCCAGCGTGGGCAGCGACTTCACGCTGTATGCGCAGCAGACGGCGTCGGCAACGGACGAGGCGGAACCGGCCCCGAAGGCCGCCGCCGGTAAAGGGCGCGCAACCGCAGGTAAGAAGCCGTGACCTTTGATGAACTGAAGAATCTGGACTGGAGCGATCCGGGCCGCTGGCCGGGCAGCGTCCGGTATGGCGTGATCGGCGTCTGGTTCGTCGTCGTGGTGCTTGCCGCGGGTTACCTGCTTGTCTGGGAAACCCAGCAGCCGGAACTCAATGCCAGGCATAACGAGGAGCAGAAGCTCCGTTCGGAATTCAAGGACAAGCACGCGAAGGCCGTGAACCTCGAACTGTACCGGCAGCAGCTCGCCGACATCGAACGCTCCTTCGGCGCGATGCTCCGTCAGCTGCCCGGCAAGACCGAGGTGCCCAACCTGCTGGTCGATATCTCCCAGACCGGCCTCGCTTCCGGCCTGCAGCAGGAGCTCTTCCAGCCGCTCAGCCAGCAGAACAAGGACTTCTACGCGGAGTTGCCGATCAAGATCCGGCTGCTTGGCAGCTACCACCAGATGGGCGATTTCGTCAGTGGCATCGCCGCCCTGCCGCGGATCGTGACCCTGCACGACGTCTCGATCAAACAGGTCAACAAGACCGGATACGACCAGTTGCAGATGGACGTGACCGCGAAAACCTACCGGTACCTCGATGACGAAGAAGTGCAGGCTGTCGAAGCCGAGCGTCGCAAGAATTCGCGCAAGCAGGGTGGCAAGTCCTGAGGCCGCCATGCTGAAGAATCCAATCAAGCTGACGACGATACTGCTGGCCGCCATGGGCCTTCTTGCCGCGTGCTCAAGCCGCGACAAGGAACTGGCCCAATTCATCGCGCAGACCAAGCAGGAGCAGCCGACCGGCGTGAAGCCGCTGCCGGAAGTGAAGCCTTACGAGAATTTCACGTACGCCGCGCAGTCGATCCGTTCGCCGTTCATGCCGGGCGGTTCGGGCGCCGCCTCGGTCGCCGGGTTGCGGCCCGACTCGAAACGAACCCGCGAAGTGCTCGAACAGTTCGCGCTCGACACGCTGAAGATGGTCGGTACGCTGCAGATGGGTGGCAAGTACTACGGCCTCGTGCAATCAAAGGACGGGCTCGTGCATCGCGTCCTGCCGGGTAACCATCTTGGCCAGAACGACGGCACCGTCGTTTCGGTCACCGCTTCCAGGATCAAGTTGACTGAAATCGTTCCGGACGGACTCGGTGGCTACATCGAACGCCCCGCCGAACTCGCGTTGAACGATTGATGGGCAGGGAGATGATGCGAATGAAGCCTTACATCGCCGGGCAGAAAGTACTCAAGGCACTGGCCATCCTGGCCACCCTTGCACTGCCTGCCGCCTTCAATGTCGGCAGCGCCGCACGTGCCGCCGATGCACCTGCCAACAAACTGGAATCGATCGACGTCCAGTCGGGCGCCGGCCGCCGGCTCGAGGTGGTGCTGAAATTGAGCGGACCCGCAGAGGCGCCGCGCGCTTTCACCATCGACAACCCGGCCCGCATCTCGCTGGACATGCCGAACACGGCGCTTGGCCTGCCCTCGCGCCGCGTGGACGTCCGCAAGGCCGGTCTCGACAGCATCGTCGCGGCGGAAGCATCGGGTCGTTCACGTCTCGTTCTGAACCTCGACCGGCTCGTTCCCTACGAAACCAAGGTCGAAGGCAACACGATCCACATCCTGCTCGGCGAAGCAGCAGCCCAGGTTGCCGTGGCGACAGCCGTTGCTCCCTCTGCGCCGGTCGCCCGCGTGTCGTCTGGCGCCTCCGCGCGATCGATCCGCGGCCTTGATTTCCGACGCGGGACGGATGGTTCGGGCCGGATCCTCGTTAAGCTGTCGGATCCGCGCACGCCGGTCGACGTGAAGCAGCAGGGTAACCAGGTCCTCGTTGATTTCGCCGGCACCGAGCTGTCGGTCGACAACCAGCGCCGCTTCGACGTGGGTGACTTCGGTACGCCCGTCACGGGTTTCGATGCGATGCGCAGCGGAAACAATGCGCGCCTCGTCATCAATGCCGCGGGGGACTTCCAGCAGCTGTCTTACCAGTCTGACGACCAGTACGTCATTGAAATCCAGCCACAGCGCCCGACGAAGGTCAGCGTCGACGCCGACAAGCCGGTCTACACGGGCGAGCGGATCACGCTGAACTTCCAGGACATCGAAACCCGCTCGCTGTTGCAGCTTCTGTCGGACGCCAGTGGCCAGAACATCGTCATCAACGATTCGGTTGGCGGCAATGTCACGCTGCGACTCCAGAACGTGCCGTGGGACCAGGCGCTGGACATCGTCCTGCGCCTCAAGGGCCTCGACAAGCGCAAGCAGGACAACGTGATCATCGTGGCGCCGGCCGATGAGCTCGCCGCCCGGGAGAAGGCGAGCCTGTCGGCACGCAAGGACCTCGAGGAGCTGGCGCCGCTGCGGACCGAATACCTGCAGGTCAACTACGCCAAGGCGATCGACATCGCAGCCATGATCCAGGCGTCCTCCAAATCCTCGGGCAGCAGCGGCGGGCGCAATTCGATGCTGTCAGCGCGCGGCAGCGTGACGGTCGACGAACGGACCAATACGCTCCTCCTGCAGGACACGTCGGAGAGCCTGTCGAACATCCGCCAGCTGGTTACGACGCTGGACGTCCCGGTCCGGCAGGTGCTGATCGAGGCGCGCATCGTCGTCGTCAACGAAGACTTCTCGCGTGATCTCGGTGTTCGCACGGGCCTGACCGCCATGCGCCAGAAGGGCAGCAACGGACTCTATTCGACGACCGGCACCGCGGCCGGCAACGATACGGTGCTGCAGTCGGCGCTGACGAACCTCGGTGCGTCCGGTCAGGTATACCCGGCGACGGCCCCGTCCCTGCCCAGCCGCTACAACGTGAACCTGCCGGTCTCGAGCCCGGCCGGAAGCCTCGCCTTCATGCTGCTGGGTTCCGATTACATCGTCGATCTCGAACTGTCGGCCGCCCAGTCGGAAGGGCGTGGCGAGGTCATCTCGTCGCCACGGATCATCACCGCAAACCAGAAGGAGGCGGTGATTTCCCAGGGTACGGAGATCCCCTACCAGCAGTCCGCATCGAGCGGTGCCGCGACGGTTCAGTTCAAGGAAGCGGTCCTGTCGCTGCGCGTGACGCCGCTGATCACGCCTGACAACCGGCTGATCCTCGACCTCAACGTCAAGAAGGACAGCGTCGGCAAGGTCCTCGTGAGCTCCGGCGGCATCAACGTTCCGGCGATCGACACCAGTTCGCTCAGTACGTCGGTGCTGGTGGGCGACGGGCAGACGGTCGTCCTGGGCGGCATCCTCCAGACGGAGCGCCGCGACAGCGAGAAGAAGGTCCCGGGTCTCGGCGACGTGCCGGTGCTGGGGCACCTGTTCAAGTCGCAGTCCAAGGTGAACAACAAGGGCGAGCTGCTGATTTTCGTCACGCCGAAGATCCTGCGCGAAGGCGTTAACGTCTACTGATCGGGGCAGGCGAACTCATGTTTCAGGTCAATACCATGCGAAAGAACCGACTGATCGCCCCGCTCGCCTTCCTGATGGCGGTCGTGCTGACCGCCTGCGGTGGCG
>JBEEKA010000241.1:0-28177 GCA_041168985.1 Pseudomonadota bacterium
TTCGACCTGCCCTTCGAGTACCTGCGCGTGCATTCCCCGTCGGCCGAGGTCCAGGGTCACAGCCCGAGCCAGGCCGTGCTCGTCACCGGAAAACAGGACGTGGGGATCCTGCGGATCGAGCCCGTCGGGCAGTACGCGGTGAAACTGGTCTTCGACGACGGGCACGATTCAGGGCTGTTCACCTGGAGGTACCTGCACGAACTGGGGCGCGACATGCCGGCGAAACTGGCTGCCTACCGCGAAAAGCTGCTGGAAAAAGAAAGGCCGGGCAACCGCCCGGCCTAATCTCGAACAAGACCCCCACCAGGCCGTCGCTGACTCGAGCGCCCGACCCGCGGCCGATCATGCTCCGGGTCCGACCAGATTGCCAGCCCCAGGGGCTAAGATACAGGCAGCATTTCCCGCCCCCGGCAGGGTCACAGTGACCGACCAGCATTCGCGCAAAGAAACGGATTTCGGCTTCGAACAGGTCGCCTGGGAGGACAAGGCGCGCCGCGTCCGGGGCGTTTTCGACTCCGTTGCCGGCAATTACGACTTGATGAACGACCTCATGTCCGGAGGCGCGCACCGCCTCTGGAAGCGTTTCACCCTGTCGTGCACCCGCCTGCGACCGGGCCAGACAGCGCTGGACGTGGCAGGCGGCACCGGCGACCTGTCGGCCGGCATGGCCGCCCAGGTGGGGCCGACCGGCCTTGTGGTGCTGACCGATATCAATGCCGCCATGCTGTCCCGCGGCCGGGACCGGCTGCTGGACGACGGGCTCGTCGCCAACACCCGCACGTCCCAGGCCAACGCCGAGTGCCTGCCTTTCAAGGACAGCAGCTTCGACTGCGTGACGATAGGTTTCGGCCTGCGCAACGTCACGGACAAGCCTGCGGCACTGCGATCGATGCGGCGCGTGCTGAAGCCAGGTGGCCAGCTGATCGTGCTGGAATTCTCGCAGGTCGTTAACCCGACCTTCCGCGCCGTCTACGACGCTTATTCCTTCAAGCTCATGCCGCTGATCGGCAAGTACGTCGCCCGGGACGAGGACAGCTACCGCTACCTTGCCGAGTCGATCCGCAAGCACCCCGACCAGGAAAAACTGCTCGGCATGATGCGCGACGCCGGCCTCGAGGACTGCACGTACCACAACCTGACGGGCGGCATCGTCGCCGTACACCGCGGTTATCGCTACTAGGCCCGCCCGCATGCTCACCGCCCGGATCGAATCCCTGTTGAACCGGCAGCTCGCCGACTCGCCTCGCGCGACGGAACTCGTGCAGCAGCTCGCCGGACATGCCCTGCGCATCGACGTCACGCACCTGCCCTGGTCCTGGACCCTGGCGTCCGATGGCCATGCACTGCGCCTGTCGCGTGACGCCTCGGGCGGTGGCAACGAGGCGGCGGACGCGACGATCCGCGGCACGCCGCTGTCGCTGCTGGCGATGCTGGGTCGCGAACCGCAGGCGGTGATCCGTCGCGGCGACGTGCAACTGGAGGGCGATGCCGAGCTCGCGGCACGCTTCCAGGAACTGGGTGCGCTGCTGCATCCGGACATCGAGGAAGAGCTTTCCCGTCTCGTGGGGGACATCCCCGCCCACCAGCTGGGGCTCGCGGCGCGCGCGGCACTGGGCTGGCTGCGCGGCGGCCTGCGCACGACGGTGACGAATGCGGCGGAATACCTCGCGCATGAGCGCCGCGACCTCGTGCCCCGCGCCGAGTCAGCGGGTTTCCTGCACGACGTGGATCGCCTGCGCGAGGACGTGGACCGGCTGGAAGCGCGGGTCGATGCCCTCGCGGCACACCGCACGACGGCCGTCACACCGACGGGGCCGGCGTCGTGAAGCCGCGCGTCATCCGCCGCCTGGTCCAGATCGAGCGGGCCCTCGTGCGCCATGGTCTCGCGGACTTCGTGCGCGAAACCCACCTGTATCGCCCACTGCGTTTCGTCTTCGCGGCTTCACCCTGGACCTGGTTCCAGCGGGATTCGGAAGGCAGCCGCGGTGCGCGGCTGCGGCTTGCGCTGGAGAAACTCGGGCCGGTCTTCGTGAAGTTCGGCCAGGCGATTTCCACGCGGCGTGACCTGCTGCCGCCGGATATCGCCGATGAACTGGTCAAACTGCAGGACGCCGTGCCGCCTTTCCCGGGAGAGCAGGCCGGACGGATCGTGGCGGAGACGCTCGGCAAGCCGATCGACGAACTCTTCGCGGAGTTCGACATCGAACCTCTCGCCGCGGCCTCCATCGCACAGGTACACGCCGCGCGACTGCACGACGGCCGCGAGGTCATCGTGAAGGTGCTGCGCCCCGGCATGCGGGAAGTCATCACGCGCGACATCGAGGTGCTCAAGGCCCTCGCTTCGCTCGCGGACCGCTGGTCCAAGGAAGGCCGCCGCCTGCGGCCGATCGAAGTCGTCGAGGAATACGAGAAGACGATCCTCGACGAACTGGATCTCATGCGCGAGGCCGCGAACGCAACGCAGCTCCGCCGCAATTTCGCCGGCAACACGATGCTGCACGTCCCCGCCGTGCACTTCGACCTCTGCCGCGCGAATGTCATGGTGATGGAGCGCATCCGGGGCGTGCCGATGGGCGACATCGCGCGACTGCGCGAACTCGGCACCGACTTCCGCAAACTGTCCGAGAACGGCGTGGCGATCTTCTTCACGCAGGTGTTCCGGCACAACTTCTTCCATGCCGACATGCACCCGGGCAACATCTTCGTGCTGGCCGACGACCCGTCCAACCCGCGTTATGCCGCGGTGGATTTCGGGATCATGGGCACGCTCGATCCGCGCGACCGCGCGTACCTCGCCGAGAACTTCCTCGCCGTGTTCAACCGCGATTACCGGCGCGTCGCCGTCCTGCACGTCGAGTCAGGCTGGGTGCCGCATGACGTGCGCGTCGACGAGATGGAATCGGCGATCCGCACGATCTGCGAGCCCATCTTCGAGAAACCCCTGAAGGACATATCCTTCGGCGTCGTGCTGCTGCGGCTCTTCGAAGCCCTGCGCCGCTTCGACGGGCGCATCCAGCCGCAGCTGATCCTGCTGCAGAAAACGCTCTTCAATATCGAGGGCCTGGGCCGCCAGCTCTATCCGGAGCTCGACATCTGGAAGACGGCGACGCCGATCCTCGAATCCTGGGCCCGTGACACGCGCCATCCGGTGGCGGTCGCAAAGCGGCTCTGGAAACGCATGCCTGAAGTGCTGGAGGTGGTCGAACAGCTGCCCACCGCCCTGCGCTACGCCGCCCAGGCGGCGAGCCAGCCCAACGCCTCACCCGACGCCCGGGCCTCGGCCACGGCGGCCGCGCACCGGGAGAACCCGCGGGGTCGCCATGGCGGCGCGCCGTCCGCGGGCAGTTCCCGTGTGGCGGCCTCGGTGCTGCTGCTGGCGGGCGTCATCGCCCGGGACTCGGCACGCATACCGGAGCCCATCGGCTGGGGCCTGGGTGCCGCCGGTCTGGCCTGGCTCATCGTCTCGATATTCCGTCGGGACTGAGGTCACCGCCGCCGCGCCGAATCGGTCCAAATCGGGTGCAATTTACCGGCGCACCTACCCATCTGCGTAGTGATTCCAGGCCTGCAGGTCAGGTATCAATACGCCCCATGAAACTGTTCAGCTTCCTGTTCCGATCGCGCCCCACCCCGCAGCCGGTCGTCATGAAGGACCCGTATCGCGCCGTGGAAGTCGTGCCCGGTCGCACGGCCTGCGAAGAAGCCAAGGCAATCCGCGGTGTCAGGCACCTCGCCCGCATCAGTCCACCGATCGTGCCGCTGCGGAACTGCACGCAATCGGACCAGTGCAGCTGCCGTTTCGAGCACCATTCTGACCGGCGCGGCGCGCAGCGGCGCCGGAACTGGGACATCATCGAAACGCGGATGGGTCGGGACCTGCTGGTGCAGGAACGCGGAGCCGATCGGATCCGGAAGAGCCGCGGCCGCCGGAAGACGGACTGACCGGGGGGATTCGCTACCTCGCGAATACCTCTGGCAGCGCAGCCTTCAGCGTTGCGAGCTGGTCGTACAGCGCTTCCACATGTCCGCCGAATCCATCGTGCGTGCGGTCCCCCAGCACGAGCAGGCGCTTGGGCTCCCGGGCTGCGGCGAACAGGTCCTGCGCATGATGGAAGGCAATCACCTCGTCGCGCTCCGAATGGGCAAACACCACCGGCATCCGTACCGCGGGCAACCGGCTGCGAGAATCGAAATGCACGCCGACCAGCCAGCGCACCGGCAGCCAGGGATAGCGGTCGGCGGCGGCTGCCGGGATCGACGTGAAGGCACCGAAGAGCACGAGCGCCGCCGCGGGGTGGCGCGTGGCGAGATACACGGCCGGGCCTGAACCCAGCGAATGGCCCCACAGCAGGATCCGTTCATCCGGGACACCGAAGGCACGCAACGACTGGTAGGCGGACTCGGCGTCTTCGAGCATTGCCGCTTCGCTGGCTTCTCCCGGGCTGCGGCCGAAACCCCGGTAGTCGAAGCACAGCGCGTTCAGGTGGAGCTGCGTGAGCCGCTGGCAGTGCTGCATCTGCAGCGCGGAGAAGGCGGACTCCGCATTGCCATGCAGGTGGAGGATCCAGTAACCCGTGTCCTGCGTCGCATCCGCCCTGAAGCGGACCGCGGCGAGCGGCGTACCGTCCGCCGCCGTGATCGACAGCGTCTCGCCACCTTCCGGTACTGCGACCTGGGGCTGTGCACGGCTGGCCGCCGTCGCGAAGACGAGTTCGTGCTCGTGCCACTTCAGCCATCCCAGGATGCCGGCGTAGACCAGCACGAGGACGGCCAGGGCCAGGCGGAACAGCTTCACTCAGCCCTCCGGCGGCCGAGGCTGGATCCACAGCCCGCGCGCCACGGCGCACAGCATCCCGTCCTCGTCATACAACGCCGTGCCGACGAGTGACTTTCGCCCCTTGCTCTCCACCTTCCAGCCGACGATCACGCAGGGCTCGTCGACATGCACGCGACGGTCGATGCGACAGGTGTACTCCCCGAGCAGCCAGGGCTGCCGTCCCGTGCGAAGCGACTGAAAGCCCGGGCAGTCGAGCGCCGCGGCGATGAAGGCCGGCGCGATCTTGCCGTCGTCGCGCGCGAAATCCGCGCCCGGCAGCCAACCCGTGGCAACGATGTCGCGGCCGGGCACGGGACCGGCGAACAGCCGCATGCCGTCGCCACGCGGCCGCAGCGGCCCGCAGACGAAGCAGCCCGGGCAAGGATGCTCGGCCGGATTCGAGGGCCCGTGGAGCGCGGCGTCCAGTGCCTCGACGTAAGTGACCGGCTCCGGCACGACGAGATCGTCCAGCGACGCCGGACGCGCCTCCGCCACGCGGGTATCACCGTGCGCAACATGCCAACCGCCGTCCGGCGCATCGATGACGACCATGTCCGCATCCAGCGGTGGCGGCGCCGACAACCGGACCGTGACCAGCCTGCCGATGGCATCGGCCACGAGGCCGCAGATATAACCGCCGTTCGCGGAAGCCGGGGGACCGCAGAAGCGCGACCCGACACGAAGCGTGGGATAGGCAGTGCTCACGATCGACCCCCTGGTACTGCTCCAACAGGGACTCTACGACATTCTGTGTCAGCGGGAAGCAGCGTCCCGGCGCCGGTGCGCGAGGACCCAGAGCAGGAAGCCCACGGCGCCGGCCACGGCTGCCGCGAGGGCGATCCGATGCAGCAGGCCACCCAGCGCCGGTGCCAGCGCGCCCATGAAGATCGCGCCGACGCCCAGGGAGACGAAGGTGCTGACCGACGCCGCGGCACCGCGCGCGCGCGGCTGCAGGTCCAGCATCTCGAGCGTGAGCACCGGGAACGTGAACTGTGCGCCGACGGCCATGGCGAACATCAGCAACTGCTGCGGCCACACCGGCGCGTCTTCGCGCCAGGCCAGCAGCAGCGCCAGCACTATCGCGGCACCGGTCAGCAGGAAGTTGCCGAAGCGCAGCATCGACTCCCGGCTCACCCGGCCGGCGATACGGCTGGCGACGAACGACGAGATCATGAACCCCGAGACAATCGGCCCGAAGAGATGAAAGTACTGGGTCTCGTCCAGATGCCAGCGTTCGACCACGATTGCCGGCGCGGACCCGATGACGATCATGATCGTCCCCATGCACATCGCGGCCGATACCGCGAGCAGCATGAAATCGAGGCTCGCCATGATACGGCCGCTCGTCATGGCAAGCTGTCCGAGGTGGAACGCCGAGCGCTTTTCCTTCGGGTGCGTCTCCGGCAAGGACAACCAGGCAAAGACCGCGAGCGCGACGCCCATCAGCGCCATGAAGCCGAAAACGGACCGCCAGCCGAAGGCCACGTGCAGCCAGCCTCCCAGCACCGGCGCAAGCGCCGGCGCCAGCGAGAAGATCATCATCATCAGGCTCATCAGGCGCTGGGCATTGTGGCCTTCGTACAGGTCACGGACGACGGCACGCGCGATGGTCGGCCCGATGCCCGCGGCCATGCCCTGCAGCGCACGGGCGACCAGCAACATGCCGAAGGACGGTGCCAGCACGCATCCGACCGAAGCCAGCGTGTACAGCAGCATGCCGACGATGACGAGCGAACGCCGGCCCAGCGCGTCCGACAGCGGCCCATGCACGAGCGTGAGTACCGCGTATGGGAACATGTAGCTGGTGATGATCTGCTGCACCTGCCACGGGGACAGTTCGAAATCCGCAGCGATCGCCGGAATCGACGGATAGAAGCTGTCGATGGACAAGGGACTGACCATCGACAGCGTCGCCAGGAGCAACGCCATCTTCAGGGAAGGCGCGCTGCCGTGCCGCGGGGCGGCTGGCGCCATCAGCTGCCTCCGTGCAGGCTCTTCAGCAGTGCCGCAGCGGATTCACCGCGTTCCAGGGCCTCGACGATGGCCGAGCCGACGATGACGCCATCGGCATGCGGCGCGAGCCGCTGCACCTGGGCGGCATTGCGGATGCCGAAGCCCGCGCAGACCGGCACGGGCGACAGGGCGCGCACGCGGTCCAGGTATTCACAGGCCGCCATCACGGGATCGACCTGCGACGCACCGACCGACTTGCCCGTCACGCCGGTCATCGTCACCGCATACACGAAACCCTGCGCCGACGAAACGATCTTCTTCAGTCGCTCCGGCGGCGTGACGGGCGTGACCATGCGCACGAGCGCCAGGCCATGGCGGCCGAAGGCCTCTTCGAACTGCCCCGATTCCTCGAGGGGCAGGTCCGGCACGATGAAACCCGTGACGCCGACCGACGCGCACACTTCCGCGAGGCGATCGAGGCCATAGGCCAGCAGCGGATTCACGTAGCTCATCAGCACCAGCGGCGTCTTCACGCGCGGCATCTGCGCCAGCTCGTCGAGGATCCACTGCAGGGTCACGCCCTGGTGCAGGGCGGCCATGCTGGATCGCTGGATCGTCACGCCATCGGCCATCGGGTCCGAGAACGGCACGCCGATCTCGACGACATCCGCTTCGGCCGCGATGGCCGCCAGGTCGGCGCGGAAGTTTTCCTTGTGGGGATACCCCGCAGTCAGGAAGGCCACGAGCGCGACGCGGTCCTTGCGGACATCGCGGATCGCCTGCGCAAGTTTGTCTCCGGGACGCTGGCTCATGACAGGGCTCCATCCTGCGTCAGCAAGGTCGTCTGCAGGGTCGGCATGTCCTTGTCGCCGCGGCCCGAAAGCCCGACGAGGATGCGCGATCCCGGGTGGCGCCGAGCGAGCTCCCTCGCACCCCACAACGCGTGTGCGCTCTCGAGCGCAGGCAGCACGCCTTCGTAGGTGCTGCATTCCTTCACGCAGTCCAGGGCGTCATTGTCGAGCGCCATCGTGTATTCGGCACGACCGATCTCGTGCAGCAGCGCGTGTTCCGGGCCCACGCCGGAATAGTCGAGGCCGGCCGACACCGAGTGTGTTTCCTGCACCTGCCCATCCGCGTCCTGCAGCAGCAGCGAATACGTGCCATGGAGCACGCCGGGACGACCGGTGGGCATGCGCGCCGCGTTGTCGCCGAGACCCGGGCCGCGGCCACCCGCTTCCACACCGACGAGCCGCACGCCCGCATCACCGAGGAAGGCGGTGAACAGACCGATCGCATTCGAACCACCGCCCACGCAGGCCACGACAGTGTCCGGCAGCGCTCCCGCCTTCTCGAGGATCTGCGTTCGGGCCTCGCGGCCGATCACCGACTGCAGCTGGCGCACGAGGAACGGATACGGATGCGGACCGAGCGCGGAACCCAGGCAGTAGAAGGTGCTCTCCGGATCGGCAACCCAGTCACGGAAGGCTTCGTCGATGGCCGCGCGCAGCGTGCGGTCGCCCGTCGTGACCGGCACGACGGTCGCGCCCATCAGGCGCATGCGGCCGACGTTCGGCGCCTGGCGCGCCATGTCCACCTCGCCCATGTACACCGTGCAGGGCAGGCCGACGCGTGCGCAGGCCGCAGCCGTTGCAACACCATGCTGGCCGGCGCCGGTCTCGGCGATCACCCGCTTCGCGCCCATGCGCCTGGCCAGCAACACCTGGCCCAGCGAGTTGTTGATCTTGTGCGCACCGGTGTGCGCGAGGTCTTCGCGCTTGAACCAAATCTCCGCGCCCCAGCGCTGCGACAGGCGGCGCATCGGCGACAGCGCGGTCGGGCGACCGACCCAGTCCTTCAACTCGCCCGCAAGCTCCGCCTGGTAGGCCGGATCACGCAGCACGTTGTGCACGGCCTCGGTGAGCCGGTCGAAGGCCGGCACGAGGGTCTCGGGGATGTAGCGGCCACCGTAGGGACCGAAGCGCCCGTGCTCGTCCGGCAACTTGCCGTCGAGCAGCGCGCGCAGCAGCCGTGCCTTCGCCGCGCTGTCCAGGTTTGCTGTCACTGTCTTCTCGCTCCTCAGGTCAGCCGGGCGTATGCAGCCCGGGCTCGGGTGACGAAATCGGCGATCCGCGCAGGCGATTTCCTGCCCGGCGCATCCTCGACACCACTTGATACATCGACACCGAACGGTCGCACCTGCGCGATCGCTTCTGCGACATTTTCCGGGTTCAGTCCGCCGGCCAGCACCACCTCGCGCGATGCCGCCACTTTCTTCGCCGCGCTCCAGTCCGCGACCAGTCCCGTGCCGCTTTTCGGCCCCTCGAACAGGATGCGCACGCTACCGGGTGGCAGCCGCGACGCGTCGCGCACGACGGGCAGGGCCTTCACGCCGGCCGGCAGCTGGATCGACGCGAAATCCTCGGCGTCGGTCTGCAGCACGTCGGGTCCGAAGTCCGCGAAAATGGACGCAAGCAGTTCATGCGACGGATGCAGCGTCACGGCGACGCAGGGCACGCGGCCCCGCGCGGGCGCCGCGAGCCTGGCGGCGAATGCCGGCTCCACCTGTCGCACCGACTTCGCGAACACGAAGCCGATCGCATTGGCACCCGCTTCCAGCGCCGCCTCGACGGCCCGTTCGTCCGTCATGCCGCAGAGCTTGATGAAGCCGGGCATCGATCAGCCGACCCGTGCCGCGCGACCGGCACGCAGCATGTCCGCGAGCAAGGATGCCGGGTCAGGACTCTTCATCAGGGCGCTGCCGACGAGGGCCATGTCATAGCCACAGGCCGCGAGGCGTGCCGCGTCGCCGGCATCGCCCACGCCGCTCTCCGCCACGCGCGGCACCGTGCCCGGCAGGAGATGCGCCATTTCCTCGAGCCGGCCCGGCACGACTTTCAGCGTGACCAGGTCGCGGCTGTTGATGCCCACGAGCAGGTCCAGCTCGCGCGCCACGGGCGAGCCCACGATGTCGTGCGCGATCGCGATGTCTTCCTCGTCGAAGGTCTCTGCGAGCACGAAAAGCTGGAGTCGGGCGGCCGCCTCGAGCAACGCCTGTGTTTCGGCGCGCGACAGCATCCGCAGGATGATGAGGATGCCGCCGGCACCGGCAATGCGCGCTTCGGCGACCTGGTAGGGATCGACGAGGAAGTCCTTGCGCATGGCGGGCACGCTGGCGTCCCTGCCCGCGGATCGGGCGAGCAAAGCCTTCGATGCGAGCACGAGATGCTCGAGCGAGCCGTCGAAACGCGCCGGCTCCGTCAGCACGGACACGGCCGCCGCACCGGCACCCGCGTAATCCTGGACGCGCGCGGCGACGTTCTCGTCGCCCCCCTTCAGCGCGCCGATGGCCGGCGAACGAAGCTTCACTTCCGCGATGACATCGAAACCCCGCGCGGACAAGGCCAGCTTCGGCGGCGCCGGGGTCGCCAGCGCCTGCCTGAAGATGTCCGCGTCACTGGCCACGGCACGTGCCGCGACGACGCGGGCACGGCTCGAATCCGCCATCGACTTCAGGAAGTCTTCACTCATGCGAGCTTCTCCAGCAGTGCCGCCGCCGCGCCGCTTTCGATTGACGCGGCGGCCAGGGCTGCCGCGGACAGCGGATCCGGCGCGCGACCCGTGACCTCCAGCGCCAGCGCAGCGCCAAGCACCAGCGCATCGCGATGGCCGCCGTGTTCCGCACCACGCAGTACCCGCTGCAGGGCCGCAGCGTTGTAGGGCGCTTCGCCACCCATCAGGTCGGATTCGGCGCAGACCCTCATGCCGTAATCGGCCGGACCGCGGCGCGACTCGCGCACCGTGCAGCCCTGCACGTCGAGCAACAGGAAATCGCCCAGCGGTGTGGGCTCGTCCCAGCCCCCCGCGCCATGGACCACGAAGGCACGCCGCAGCGGCATCCCCGCGAGCGCATCCGCCATCAGGCGCGCGACCGGCTCGCTGTAAGCCCCGATCACATGGAAACCCGGCGCCGCCGGATTCGTGAGTGGTCCGAGGATGTTGAATACGGTGCGCACGCCCATCGCGGCGCGCACCGGCGCGATCGCCTTCATCGCCGGGTGGTAATGCGGCGCGAACAGGAAGGTGAAACCGGTGCGGGCTAGGCAGTCCGCCGCCTGCTGTTCGTCGAGCGGCAGCTTGAGGCCCAGGGCCTCCAGCACGTCGGCGCTGCCGGCACGGCTCGAGACACTGCGATTGCCATGCTTGACGACCGGCACGCCAGCCGCGGCGGCAAGGATCGATGCGCCGGTGGACAGGTTGTAGCTGCCCGACTTGTCGCCGCCCGTGCCGACGATGTCGACCGCGTTCGAGGCATCGGCGATGGCCGGACGCCTCGCCAGCGAGCGCATGCCCAGCGCGAAACCGCGCAGCTCATCGGCAGTCACGCCCTTCACGCGCAGGCCCGCGAGGAAAGCGCCCGCCTGTGCCGGCGGCACGTCCGGCTGCGTCAGGGCGACCAGCAGCGCGCCGGCCTGGTCGGCGGAGAGATCCTGCCGCTCCAGCACCGCGTCCAGCAGGTCGCGCAGGCTCATCGGCGCCCGCCCGTCATGCGCAGGAAGTTGCCCATGAGCTGCGGGCCCTGCGGCGAGAGCACGCTTTCCGGATGGAACTGCACGCCTTCGATGACGAATTCGCGGTGGCGCACGGCCATGATCTCGCCCTGGTCCGTCCGTGCCGTCACTTCGAGTACGGCAGGCATCTTGTCCGGCGCCGCGATCAGCGAGTGGTAACGACCGATCTCGCAGGGCTGCGGCAGGCCTTCGAAAAGCCCCTTGCCATCATGCGTGACCAGCGAGGTCTTGCCGTGCATCAGCCGCGGTGCGCGCACCACGTCGCCACCGAAAGCCTCCACGATCGACTGGTGGCCGAGGCAGACGCCGAACACCGGCAGCCGGCCCGCGAAGGCGCGGATCATCGGTATCGAGACACCCGCGTCGTGCGGCGTACCTGGACCCGGCGAAATGCACAGGTGCGTGATGTCCTTGCGCAGAGCTTCCTCCACCGTGATCGCATCGTTGCGGATCACTTCCACATCGGCGCCGAGCACGAGGAAAGCCTGCACCAGGTTGTAGGTGAAGGAATCGTAGTTGTCGATCAGCAGCAGCCGCGGCTGCACGGCCGTGTTGCTCACAGGCCCTCCTGGGCGAGCGCCAGCGCGCTGCGCAGGGCAGCACTCTTGGCGAACACCTCGTCATGTTCACTCTCGGGACGGCTCTCCGAGACCACGCCGGCACCCGCCTGGTAGCTGTATCGGTCGCCTTCGAACACGATCGTGCGGATCGTGATCGCCTGGTCCATGTCACCCTGTGCGCCGAAGTAGCCGATCGTGCCGCCGTAGAGGCCACGCGCCACCGGTTCCAGTTCCTCGATGATCTGCATGGCCCGCACCTTCGGCGCGCCGACGAGCGTGCCGGCCGGGAAGGTCGCGGCGAAAAGGTCGAAAGCGTCCTTGTCCGCGGAGATCTCGCCATGGACACCACTGACGATGTGCATCACGTGGCTGTAGCGCTCGATCGCACGGTACGGCTTCACGTGCACGCTGCCCGCCTTCGCGACACGGCCCAGGTCGTTGCGCGCGAGGTCCACCAGCATGACGTGCTCGGCGTTTTCCTTCGGGTCGGCCAGCAGGCGACGTTCGTTCGCGAAATCCGCCTCCGGGTCGGCCATGCGCGGCAGCGTGCCGGCGATGGGGCGCAGCTCGGCCTTGCCGCCGTGCAGGCGCACCAGCGCCTCCGGCGACGAACCCACGACATCGATGCCGCCGAGCTTCACGTAATACATGTAGGGCGACGGATTGATGAGGCGCAGTGCCCGGTAAACCTGGAAGGGGTCAAGGTCGTGGGTGCCCGTGAACTGCGAGGACAGCACCAGCTGGTAGACGTCGCCCGCGGCGATGTATTCCTGCGCGGCCTTCACGCCGGCCACGTAGCTCTCGCGGCTCAGCGAAACCTGCGGGTCGCTGAAGCGGCCACCCTGCGCCACCGGCGGCAGCGGACCGCGCAGCGCCGCGATCACCTGCGTGCGCAGTGCCTGGCGTTCGGCTTCGGTGCCCGCGTGCAACAGCGCGATGGCCCGGGTCAGATGATCGAATACCAGCAGCGATTTCGGCGCTATATAGTGCAGGATCGGCGCCGATGACGGCTCGTTCTTGACAGGAACCTTCTCGAAGAAGCGCACCACCTCATACGAGGTGAAGCCGACGAGCCCCCCGGCGAGCGGGACGCCAGGCACCTCCGGCATCGGCTTGGGTGCGAGGGCCAGCGCGCGACGCAGCTGGTCCAGCAGCTCCTGCTGACCTTTAGGTACCGGGTGGCGTTCATCGCCCACCGTGAGGCCCTCGGCATTCAGCCGGACCTCGAGACCCTCGCCAAAGCCGATGAACGAGTAGCGGGCCAGCCGCTCCCCGCCCTCGACGCTTTCCAGCAGGAAGCGCGGATTGAAGCCACCCAGTTTCGCGAAGGCCGAAACGGGCGTGTCCAGATCCCCTGCGATGTCGAACGGAGCTTTCAGAACATGTTCCTCAAGGCAACAAAAAACCCATCCCGGTTTGCGCCGGAGATGGGTTCTGGTTCGGGAAATCGGTTTTTTAAATCGCGATAGCGCCCAGTACCCCACTCCGTCAGGAGCGTGGCCACCACCAGCGAGCGGAGGCGGGTTTTGCTTGCATCGGGTGAGTATGGCGAGCCGCGGAAGGCCCCGTCAAGCGCGGTCCCGGCCGGATCGGCCCATGGATAAGGTAGGCTCGCGCAGACGAGGACGGCATGAATATCGACTACGAAAAACTAGGCGCTTTTTACCTGGGACGCGAAGTGGACCCCGCCACCGGCAAGGCCGCCGACGCGCCCCTGCTCTACGACTCCCGGGACCTGACGACGCACGCGGTCTGCGTCGGCATGACCGGCAGCGGCAAGACCGGCCTCTGCCTCGCGCTGCTCGAGGAGGCCGCGATCGACGGCGTCCCGGCACTCTGCATCGACCCGAAGGGCGACCTCGGCAACCTGCTGCTGAACTTCCCTACGCTCTCGCCGTCCGATTTCGCGGACTGGGTCGACCCGGCGGAAGCGTTGCGCAAGGGACTGTCCGTGGCGGACTACGCGGCACAGACCGCGAACCAGTGGAAGACCGGCCTCGCCGACTGGGGCCAGGAACCCGCCCGCATCGCCCGACTGCGCGACGCCGTCGACATGGCGATCTATACGCCCGGCGCGGACAGCGGCCTGCCGCTGTCGATGCTGCAGTCATTCAGGGCGCCGCCTGACGCAGTCGCTTCGGATGCGGCTGCCTTGGCCGAACGCGTGGCCGCGGTGGCCTCGGGCCTGCTGACCCTGCTCGGACGCGACGTGGATCCGCTGCGCAGTCGCGAACACATCCTGATCTCGAACCTGCTCGACAAGGCCTGGCGCGAAGGGCGGGACATGGACCTCGCGCAACTCATCGGCGCGATCCAGAAACCGTCGATCGACAAGCTGGGTGCGCTGGACCTAGAAACGTTCTATCCCTCGAAGGAGCGCCTGGAACTCGCTCTCGCACTGAACGCAGTGCTTGCCAGCCCGGGTTTCGCCGCGTGGACGCGCGGCGAGCCGCTCGACGCGCAGCGCCTGCTCTTCACGCCCGAAGGCAAGCCGCGCATCGTCGTGCTGTCGATCGCGCACCTGTCGGACAGCGAACGCATGTTCGTCGTGACACTCGTGCTGAACGAGATGATCCAGTGGATGCGCCGTCAGCCCGGGACGTCGTCGCTGCGCGCGATCCTTTACATGGACGAGATCGCCGGCTACTTCCCGCCGACCGCGAACCCGCCGTCCAAGCCGCCCATGCTGACGCTGCTGAAGCAGGCGCGCGCCTTCGGCCTGGGCTGCGTGCTCGCGACGCAGAACCCGGTGGACCTCGACTACAAGGGGCTCGGCAACACCGGCACCTGGCTCATCGGCCGCCTGCAGACGGAACGGGATCGCGATCGCCTGCTGGATGGACTGACCAGTGCGCTGGCCGGCAGCACGGACCGCGCCGCGCTGGACCGCATGCTGGCATCCCTCACGCCGCGCGTGTTCCTGATGCGCAACGTGCACGATGAACATCCCGTGCTGCTCAAGAGCCGCTGGACGCTGTCGTATCTGCGAGGCCCGCTCGCGCCGGCTGAAATCTCCAGGCTGATGCAGGGACGCAGGCAGGGCACGACGACGCAGTCCCTGTCCGGCGCATCGACGGCCATCGATGACGTATCGGTATCAGCACCGGCCGCGAACGCACCGCGACCTGCCCTGCCCGCCGGCATCGAAGAGTATTTCCAGCTTGTACGTGGCGGATCGCAGGGCCTGACCTACAAGCCCGCGATCCTCGCCCTCGCGAAGACTCATTACGTCGATGCCAAGCTGGGGCTCGACCAGTGGCAGACGCTGTCGCTCATCGCGCCGCTGTCCGACGACGGCAAGGACGTTCTCTGGGATGAAGCACGGCGTTCGACGCTGGCCCTGTCCGCGCTCGATGCCGGGCCGGCAGCCGGCGCCGGGTTCACGGAGCTGCCTGCACCCGCCGGACGTGCCGCGTCCTATGGCGCGTGGACGAAATCACTCGCAGCGCAGCTCTACGAAACGGACCGCGCGACGCTCCTTGTCTGCGATGCGCTGAAGGCCAGTTCCCAGGCCGGCGAATCGGAAGGCGACTTCCGTGCGCGGCTGTCCCAGCAACTGCGCGAACAGCGTGATACGCAGGTCGCGGCGCTGCGCGCCAGATACGCGCCGAAGCTGCAGTCCGCGCAGCAGGCCCTGGTCCGTGCACAGGAACGCGCCCAGCGCGAACAGGCACAACTGAGCCAGCAGAAACTGCAGACGGCGATCTCCGTCGGCGCGACGCTGCTCGGCGCCTTCTTCGGGCGCAAGGCCGTGAGCGCCACGAGCCTTGGCCGCGCCACGACGGCCATCCGCAATGCCGGCCGCATCGGCAGCGAAGCCGCCGACGTGGAACGTGCGGGCGAGAGCCTTGAACAGGCACAACAGCGCATCGCCGACCTGACGCGCGAATGCGACGAGGCCGTCGCGTCGCTGGACCGCTCGCTGGACGCGACGAACCTGCCGCTGCGCACGGTGAAGGTCGCGCCGCGCAAATCCGATATCGCCGTCGGCAAGCTGGCCCTGCTCTGGCAGCCCTGGCGCCGCGGCGCCGACGGTTTCCCCACCCCCGCTTACGACAACCAGGACGCCTGACATGCCTTCCTTCGACGTTGTTTCCGAAATCGATGGCCACGAGCTCACGAATGCCGTGGACCAGGCCAACCGCGAACTCGAGCAGCGCTTCGACTTCCGTGGCAAGAAGTGCGCGTTCGAGCGGGACCCGAAAGAGGAATTCGTGGTGATCATGAAGGGCGAGGTGGAGTTCCACCTCAAGCAGATGCACGACATCCTCATCACCCGCCTCGTCAAGCGTGGCATCGAGACCCGCAGCATCGAGACGAAGGACGTCGAGAAGAACGTCGCGGAGGCACGGCAGAAGGTCGTGCTGAAGCACGGCATCGACCAGGAGGTCGGCAAGAAGGTCAACAAGCTGATCAAGGACTCGAAGCTGAAGGTGACCTCGCAGATCCAGGACAAGAAGGTGCGCGTCACCGGCAAGAGCCGGGACGACCTGCAGGCCGTCATGGCGATGCTGCGCAAGTCACCGGACATTGAAGTCCCGCTGCAGTTCGAGAACTTCAGGGACTGAGCGCCATGACGACTCCCATCGACAGCCTCCTGACGCGCAGTTCGCTGGCCGGTGCCTTCATGGCCGCGCCCGCGCCGAATGATGACGAGCTGCGGCAGATCCTCGGCGCCGCGCAGCGTGCGGCCGACCACGGCCGGCTGCGGCCCTGGCGATTCTTCGTCGTGCGCCCGCCGGATTACGAAATCTTCTTCGACCGCATGGCCGAGGCGGCCACGCGGCAGCAGGGCGATCCGGAGCGCCATGCGCAGAACCGGGAAAAGTACCGGCTGACGGCGCGGGCCCCGTTGCTCGTCGTGGCCGCGGCCAAGATAGACAGCGCGCACAAGGTGCCCGCCGTCGAGCAGGCCTTCGCGGCTGCAGGGGCGACACAGCTGGTCCTGAATGCCGCCCACGCACTGGGGTACTCGGCCTTCCTGTTCTCCGGTCTCGGCGTATTCGATGACACCTTCAAGTCGGGGCTCGGGCTTGCCCCGACGGACCATCTGATCGGCGTGATCTGCCTGGGCACGGCCATCGGTCCCGGCAAGCCCGGCCCGGGCGCGGAACAGTCCATTCACGACGGCCTGCGGGCAACCGTATCCGACTGGAACAGCGCCGGCCAACACCGCGCCTGGACATGAACGGATCACGTCGACGGACAGGTGGCCGGAAGAAGCGGGCCGGGCAGGTCTGGCGGGTCGCCGCATTCCTCGCCGGCTGCCTCGCCGCTGCGTCGTCCGTTGCCGATGACTTCGCCCGCGAAGCGCGCCGCTACGTGCAGGACGCTCTGGCACGGAACCTGTCGCTGCGTGGCCAGTCGGTCGGCGTGGAACAGTCCGCGGCAGCGCTCGACACAGCACGGGCGCATTACCTGCCGGAACTGTCGTTGAACGCGCGCTATACCCGCGCTGCCGGGGGACGCGAAATCGAGTTCCCGATCGGACAGCTGCTCAATCCGGCCTACCAGACCCTGAACCAGCTGCTCGCCGCACAGGGACAACCGCCGCGGTTCCCGCCTATCGAGGACCAGGCCTTTGCCTTCCAGCGCGCGCGCGAGCAGGACACGCGCATCAGCCTGCGGCAGCCCCTCTACGAACCCGCGATACCTGCGGCCGTGTCGGCGCAGCGCGCCCTGCTGTCCGCCGACGAGTACGCCAAACTCGCTTTTGCGCGCAGCCTGCAGCGCGACGTCACGACCGCCTACGCGGCATGGCTGCAGGCCCGTCGGGTCAGGGACCTGCTTTCGGCACAGGCCGAACTACTTGACGAGAACCTGCGTGTCGCGGAGTCATTGCGTCGGAACGGAAGGATCACGCAGGACCAGGTGCTGCGCGCGCGCGCGGAGCGGCTGGCCGTGGTCCAGCAGCAGCAGGAAGCGCTGGCGAGGGAATCCGCCACCCGGCGTTACGTGAACTTCCTTCGCAACAGGCCGGAAGACACCGCGCTCCAGGATCTCGCCGACGATGAGGTCGGGGACGGAGCCGAGGATATCGGGGAAGACGCCGGGACCGTGCTGCGGCCGGAACTGGAACGGATCGATCGCCTGCAGCAGGCCGCCGATGCGAAAGTCGATTTCGCCCGCTCCGCGCGCAAGCCAAAGCTCGCGCTCGGCATCGACGCCGGAACCCAGGGCGAACAATACCGGCTTGGCAGTGGCTTCAACTATCTGGCCGCATCGCTCGTCCTCACCTGGAAGTTCTTCGACGGAGGCGCATCGCGCGGCGAAATCGACCAGGCGCGACTGGTGGCCCGGCAACTGGGTACACAGCGGGAGGAGGCGGCAGCGCGCATCGGGCTTGAGGTCGCGCAGGCGCGCGATGCATATGCCGTCGCCCGTTCCTCCCTGCTCACGGCGATCGCACGTGACGCCGCGGCAGCCGAAGCACTTCGCATCGCGGGTCGCCAGCGCGACGAAGGCGTGCTGCCCCAGACCTCGTTCCTGGAGATCCGGACCGCGCGGGTCGCCGCGGCGGACAACCTGATCGCCACGCGCTTTGCCCTGCGTGCCAGACGGGCAGACCTTGAATTCGCAACCGGTGGTGGCGAACTGCCGCCAGCCACGGAAATATCGCCATGAAACGTCCGGTCACCACTTTGCCCGCCCTGCCTGCACTGCTGGGCGCACTGCTTCTCGTCGGCCTGACGGCATGTAGCAAGGCGCCATCCGGCACAACGCGCACGCCGACCTACGTATCGCTGACGGCGGCCGTGCCAGGCCCCGGGGAACCTTCCATCAACGCAAGCGGCGTGCTCTGGGCCAAGGATGCAGCGCGCCTGTCTTTCAAGGTGGGAGGCCTGGTACGCGCCATCCCGGTGAACGCAGGCGACCCGATCGTCGCGGGCCAGGTTCTGGCCGAAATCGAGACGACCGAGATCGATGCCCAGGTCGCGCAGGCGCGGGAACTCGCCGACAAGGCGTTGCGGGACCTGTCCCGCGGAGAACGACTGCAGGCCGACGAAGTGATCCCGCTCGAGCAGCTGCAGAATCTGCGCACGCAGGCCGGCGTTGCGCGCGCACAGCTTGCCGCTGCGGAGTTCAACCGGGGCCGGGCGATCATCCGAGCGCCACGGGATGGACTTGTCCTGCGCAGGCTCGCCGAGCCCGGGGAACTCCTGCCCGCAGGACAACCCGTGCTGGTGGTGGGCAGCCCGGCCCGGGGTTACGTGCTGCGAGTCGGGGTGTCCGACCGTGACCTGCTGCGCATCCGCGCAGGGCAGGCGGCCACGGTCAGGCTCGACGCGCGCCCGGGCGAAGTGCTGCCTGCGACGATATCCGAAGTGGCCGCGGCCGCCGACGAACGCACCGGCCTTTTTACCGTCGAAGCCCGCCTGGCTGCGACGGATGCGCCACTGGCCACCGGGCTGGTCGGTCACCTGGAGCTCACTCCGGCCAACGGCGTCACCCGCGTCTACGTACCGATGTCGGCGGTGGTCGAAGCCGACGGTGGTCGGGCCAGCGTCTTCGTCGCAGAGGGCGGCAAGGCCCGCAAGCGCGTCGTGCAGGTCGCCTTCATCGCAGGGGACCGGGTGGCGCTTTCGGGCGGCCTTGCGGCTGGCGAAGAAGTGGTCGCCTCGGGCGCGCCGTTCCTTGACGACGGCGACACGCTGAACCTGCCGTGAAACTGCTCGATTTCCCGATCCGTCGACACCAGTTCACGCTGGTCGCCTTCCTGTGCGTCGTGGCGCTCGGCGTCCAGTCCTTCCTCGCACTGCCGCGCGAGGAAGATCCGCACATCAAGTTCCCCGGCGTACTCGTCACCGGGATCTATCCCGGCGCGGACCCTGTCGACATCGAGCGACTCTTCGCCAAGCCTGTCGAGGACCGTGTCGCAGAACTCGATGACGTGAAGAAGATCGAAACCACGGTCTTCGATGGCGTGGGCGTACTCGGCATCGAGTTCACTGCGTCCGCGGACGCCGAGAAAAAGTTCGACGAGGTCAATCGCGAAGTCAACGCCCTGCGGAACCAGTTCCCGGCGGAGATCGCCCGCATCGAACTGCGCCGCATGTCGCCGGCTCTCGTCAACGTACTGCAGGTCGCGCTGGTCTCGAAGGACGCTACGTACCGCGAACTGGATGACGCCGCCCGATCCCTCAAGGACGTGCTGAAAGCCGTGCCCGGGATCCGAACCGCCGAGAGCTGGGCGATACCGCAGCGTGAACTGCGCGTCACGCTGGATTCGGCCAGACTGGCTGCATCGGGAACGACGGCTTCGCAGGTCGCGCAGGCCCTGCAGTCGGCCAACGCAAACCTGCCGGCAGGCCTCGTGGACTTCGGAGGCCGCAGTTTCAGCCTGCAGACTTCGGGCAGCTTCCGGTCACCGGACCAGGTGGCCAACGTGGTCGTCGCCCGGAGCGGCGATGGCGGACTGCTGCGGGTACGCGATGTCGCCACGGTCGCCTGGACGGAGCAGCCGCTGACCTATACCGGCAGGTTCAAGGGCGAGAGGGCGGTCTTCGTCACGGCCAACCAGAAGGACGGATTCAACCTGCTCGACGTGCAGCGCTCGGTCGAAGCAGCGCTCGCGCGCTTCTCTCCGGGATTGCCGGCGTCGATCCGCCTCGACCATGGCTTCGCGCAGAGCGAGAACGTCGCCCATCGGCTCAACCGGCTGTACACCGACTTCGGTATCGCCATAGGCCTCGTGCTCCTGACGCTGCTCCCACTCGGCTTCCGCGCAGCGGGCATCGTCATGGTGTCCATCCCGCTGTCCCTGTCGATCGGACTCGCAACGCTCTACCTGCTCGACTATTCGCTGAACCAGATCACCATCGCCGGTTTCGTCCTGTCGCTGGGACTCCTGGTCGATGATTCCATCGTCGTCGTCGAGAACATCTCGCGCCATCTGCGCGAGGGCATGCCGCGGATCGAAGCAGCGCGGGCCGGGACAAGGCAGATCTTCGAGGCGATCCTGGGCTGCACCGCAACGCTCGTCTTCGCCTTCCTTCCCCTCGCGCTCCTTCCCGGCACGCCGGGCAAGTTCATCCGCGTGCTGCCCGTGACGATCATGGCGACCATCCTCGGTTCCCTGTTCGTCGCGCTGTTCTTCATTCCGTTCATGGCGAGCCGCCTGCTGGGGCGTGAATCTCACGAGACGCCCCTGCTGCAGCGTCTGATGGGTGCGATCCATCGCTATTACCGCCCCGCGCTCCACTTCTGCCTTGAACGCCCCCGCGCAACGGTCATCACGGCCCTGGGGGGTGCGCTGCTCGCGTCGCTGGCCCTCGTCGCGTTCCTCGGCAGCAGTCTTTTCCCGAAGGCCGACACGCCGATATTCCTCGTCACCATCGAGGCACCGAACGGCGGCAGCATGGCCACGACGAGGCAGGCGCTGGACTTCGTCGAGACGAAGCTCGCCGGGGAGGCGCCGGTCCGCCACTGGTTCTCGAACCTGGGGCATGGCAATCCGCAGCTCTACTACAACCACATCGTGCGCAACGACTCGACGAATTACGCCGAGGTATTCGTGCAGCTGCGGGAGTACGACGCACGCCGGACGCCGCGCTACCTCCAGTCCCTGCGGAGTTCCCTGCAGCGCTACGCCGGCGCCAGGATCGGCGTACACGAGTTCGTCCAAGGATCGCTGATATCGGCCCCCGTGACCATCCGCGTACTGGGACCCGGCCTCGATGAACTCCGCGTGCTCGGCGCGAAGGTGCAGAAACTCATCGAAGCCGTGCCCGGCACACGCGATGTCACCAACCCCCTGCGTGTACCGCGCACCAACCTGCGACTTGCGCCGGACGCCCAGAAGGCCGCGCTGCTTGGCGTGCCGGAGGTGGAGTTCGACCGGGCCGTTCGTCTGTCGGTATCAGGTCTTCCTGCGGGCAACTTCCGCTCGCCCGACGGCGAGCAGTACCCGATCGTCGTACGGACGCCGATCGGCGAACGCGCCGACGCCTCGGCGCTGGATGCGATCCGCGTACCAACCGTGGGAGGGACGCTGCTGCCGCTGTCGCAACTGGCCACCCTGCAGTTCGAGCGGGCACCCACGCGCATCCAGCGCTTCAATCGTTCCCGGGCGGTCGTCATCGAGGCACAGGTCCTCGACGGATACAACACGGCGCGCGTGACGAACGAGGTCATCAAGCGCCTCGATGCGATGGACTGGCCCAGGGGCTACAGCTACGTCGTCGGCGGCGAGGCGGAGTCCAGCGCCGACGCCTTCGGTGGCATCGGCATCGCGAGCGTGGTCGCCCTGTTCGGCATCTTCGCGATCCTCGTGCTGGAGTTCGGCAACTTCCGCAGCACGCTCATCGTGCTGACCGTCGTGCCACTGGGCGTCGTCGGCGGCCTCCTCATGCTGCTGTTCACCGGCAACGACATTTCCTTCACGGCCAGCGTCGGACTGGTCGCGCTGGTCGGCATCGAGATCAAGAACTCCATCCTGCTGGTCGACTTCACCAACCAGTTGCGGCGCGAAGGCGTGCCTCTCGACGAAGCGATCGAACGCGCCGGCGAAATCCGCTTCCTCCCCATCCTGCTGACCTCGGCAACGGCCATCGGCGGCCTGCTGCCGCTCGCGCTGCAGGGGCAGGGGCTGTATTCACCCATGGCGTGGTCGATAATCGGGGGGCTCATCACCTCCACCTTGCTGGCCCGCCTCGTGACACCCGTGGTCTACAAGCTGATTCCACCCACGCTTGCGGCGGATGACCGGGAAGGAGGCGCGGCGTGGCCGACCTCAAGCTGAAAGACCTCCGCTATCTCGTCGCCGTCGCCGATACGCGTCATTTCGGACAGGCGGCTGCGCGCTGCTTCGTGAGCCAGCCCACGCTGTCGGCCCAACTCAAGAAGCTGGAGGAATACCTCGGCGTGCAACTGGTGGAACGGCAGCCCCGGCGCATCTCGCTGACCGAGGCCGGCCAGAACGTCGTCGCCCATGCACGCAGGATCCTCGAGGCCAGCGACGAGATCATCTCGGTCGTGCAGCGCCAGCGCGATCCCTTCGCGGGGCGCCTGCGGCTCGCGCTGTTGCCGACCATCGGACCTTACCTGCTGCCTTTCGTCGCACCGCGCCTGCACAAGGCCCTGCCCCGGCTCGACCTGCTTCTGTATGAACACCAGACCGGACCGCTGCTCGAGAAACTGCATTCGGGCGAGATAGACGGCGGGGTCCTGGCCCTGCCGGTGGACAGCGACGGCCTCGCATCGATGCCGCTGTACGACGAACCCTTCGTGCTGGCCGCACCCAGCGACCATGTGCTGGCGAAGCGCAAATCCGTTCGCCCGTCGGACCTCGACGGACAGACCCTGCTGCTTCTCGAGGACGGGCACTGCCTGCGGGACCAGGCGCTGGAAGTCTGCGCCCTGAGCAGCGCGCAGGAAAAGCAGGATTTCCGCGCCACGTCGCTCGAGACCCTGCGACAGATGGTCGCGACGGGTGCCGGCATCACGCTGCTGCCCGACCTGTCCAGCCGCGGCGCCTATGGCACGGCGCGCGGTGTCAGCATCGTGCCTTTCGTCAGGCCGGCGCCAGTGCGCCATGTGGGCATCGTCTGGCGCAAATCCAGTGCGCGTGCCAAGGCCATCGAGGCCGTCGGCCGTGAAATCGCCGATGCCGTCCTGAAGTTGTTCAAGGGCTGACGCGATGGTTTCGCGCCATGACGTATCGCCCTATGACTGGATGGTCTGGCCGGAGGGCGCGCTGGAGTCCGCGCTGGCGCAGGGCACGCGGCGCCGTGACGTCATGGCCTATCTCGGCGAGCACGACTTCGCGACGCTGGCGCCGCTGGCTCGCGCGGCGGCTCATGCGCATCGTGATCCGGAGCGCGTCGTGCACGTCGTGCCAGGTTTCCTCGGTTCCCAGCTGGGCATCCGACGCAGCGGCAACCAGCCACCCGACCTGCTGTGGATCGACCCACAGGACTTCCATCTCGGGGGACTGGCTGATCTTTCCCTGCAGGCCGGACTGCCGATCGTTTCGCTGGGCGCGATGCCCTATACCTACCTCGCCCTGAAGCTGCGGCTGGAGATCGCCGGGTTCACGGTTCGCTGGGCGGACTACGACTGGCGACGTGGCGTTGAAGAATGCGGCGCACAGCTTGCGTCCCGGATCGCGGCGGAGCCGGCGCGCCGGCAGTACATCGTCGGCCATAGCCTCGGCGGGCTGGTCGCGCGGGCGGCACTCGCTGCAACGGATGCGATGGTCGAGCGCGTGGTCACGCTGGGTACGCCACACCGTGGCAGCTTCGCGGCAGTCCAGGCATTGCGTGGCAGCTATTTCATCGTGCGCCACATCGCCCAGCTGGATCCCTCGCGCAGCGCAGAGGATCTCGCGCGCGAGGTGTTCGCCAGTTTCCCGAGCCTCCACCAGATGGTCCCCGGCGCCGTGCCACACCTCCCCTGGCCCGAGGGTCGCATGCACTGCATCGCAGGCGTGGGCGCCGACACCGTGACGCACGCGACGCAGGAAGGCATGCAGTTCCGCTATGACGTGTCGCGCGACGGCGATGGGACGGTGATGCGCTCGTCCGCAGTGCCTGTCGCGGGCAAGGCGCATTACTGCCGCACCCTTCATGCCGTCCTGCCGCGTGATCCCGCCGTGGCCGATGCCGTCATCGACCTTCTGGACCGGGGCGCCACGCAGGCGCTGCCTGACGCGCCTCCTGCCGTGACGGATGCAGCTCGCAGCATCACGGACGCGGAGATGCAGGCGGACTGTCGGGACAAGCTGGACTGGTCCAGCCTGTCGCCAACGGCGCGGCGCGACTGGTTCGCACGCATGAACCAGCCCATCGCCGCCGGCAGCCCACTGGTCGTGCAGCCATGAGCTCGGCTTCTCCCGGCACTGTCATCCTGTGGTTCCGCCAGGACCTTCGCCTGGCCGACAACCCCGCTCTCGATGCGGCGGTCAGGAGCGGCGCCTGCATCGTGCCGGTGTATATCTGGAGCCCGGAGGAAGAAGGCGGCTGGCCCCCCGGCAGCGCATCCCGCTGGTGGCTGCACCGGTCGCTGGAAGAACTGGACCGTCGTCTCGAAGGAAAAGGCTCCCGGCTGCTCATCCGTCGCGGCCCTGCGCTGATCGCGCTGCGCGAACTGGCAGCACAGTGCGGTGCGCAGGCCGTCTACTGGAATCGTCGCTATGAACCTGCCGCCGTCGCGGTCGAGAAGATGCTGCGCGAGATGCTGCCGCACGCCGGGCTGCTCGCACACAGCTTCCAGGCTTCGCTGCTGGCAGAGCCCTGGTCCCTGCAGACGAAGACCGGTGGGCCGTACCAGGTCTTCACGCCGTACTGGCGTGCCTTCCTGCAGCAGGTCAAGGTGGATGCACCCCTCGGCTCGCCGGCGTCGATACCCTCGCCGGCCGGGTGGCCTGCCTCTCTGCCACTCGAGGATCTCCGTCTGGTGCCGCGCATTCCCTGGCACCAGTCGCTGGAGGCGCACTGGACACCCGGTGAAGCGGCGGCTCGCGAGCGCCTGCTTTCCTTCAGCAAGGGCGCGCTCAAGGACTACGCCTCGGGCCGCGACCTGCCCGCCATCGATGGCACGTCGCAACTCTCCCCCCATCTGCATTTCGGTGAACTGTCACCACGCCAGGTCTGGTCGCAGGCCAGCCGTTTCAGTGACCCGTCAGGCCGCTATCACGCCGAAATCGTCTGGCGAGAATTCGCGGCTCACCTGCTGCATCATTTTCCGACGCTGCCGGAGCGACCCAAGAACCCGGCCTTCGAGAAGCTCGCGTGGCGCAACGAGCCGGCGGACTTCGAAGCCTGGTGCCGCGGACGCACCGGCGTGTCGCTGGTCGATGCAGGCCTGCGCCAGCTGTGGCAGACCGGCTGGATGCACAACCGGGTCCGCATGGTCGTGGGTTCCTTCCTCGTGAAGAACCTGCTGCATGCCTGGCAGGATGGCGAACGCTGGTTCTGGGACACGCTGGTCGACGCGGACCTCGCCAGCAACGCGATGGGATGGCAGTGGGTCGCGGGCACCGGCCCCGACGCCGCGCCGTTTTTCCGCGTGTTCAATGCCGACACGCAGGCCGAGAAGTTCGACGCCACCGGCGAATACCGTCGCCGCTGGATACCCGAGCTCGGGACACCCGCATATCCGAAACCGATCGTGGACCTGAAATCCACGCGCCAGCGCGCCCTCGACGCCTACCAGGCGATCCGCGGACGCTGACTCCGCTTACAACAGGGCCGGATCGGTATCCGTGACGCTGGCCGCGCCGGACCTCACGATGTGCAGGAGGGCGTGGGCCCGCGGCAGGATCTGGTCCGCGTAGAAACGCGCCGAGCGCAGCTTGCCCTCGTAGAAAGCCTTTTCGGGCGTGTCCGCTGCCAGCTTCTCGGCGGCGATCTGCGCACCCCGGGCCAGCAGCGCGCCCGCGATCACCGTGCCGCAGAGCTCGAGGTAATGCACGGACACGGCCTGCGCTGCGGCCATCGATGTCGCCGACTGCTGCAGCACCGAAGCCGTGGCGTCGCGCAGCATGCCGAGCGCATCCCGTGCAGCGGCTTGCGCCACCACCACGTCGGCGGGCGCATTCCCGCCGGCCGAGAGACCCTCGAACAGTTCGTCGACGAGTTTCGCCATGGCCGCGCCCTTGTCGCGACCCAGCTTGCGGCCGACGAGGTCATTCGACTGGATTCCCGTCGTGCCCTCGTAGATGGCAGCCACGCGCACGTCGCGCAGGTACTGCGCAGCGCCCGTTTCCTCGATGAAACCCATGCCGCCATGGACCTGGATGCCCATCGACGTGATCTCGATGCCCGTCTCCGTGCACCAGCCCTTCACGATCGGCGTCAGCAGCTCGGCACGGACGAGGGCTGCCTCCCGCGCGGCCGGATCGCTCTCGCGATGGGACGCATCGAGCGTCAGCGCCGTGGTGTAGGACAGCGCGCGCATCGCGTCGATGCGAGAACGCATCGACAACAGCATTCGCTTCACGTCCGGATGGTTCACGATGGCAACGGGTCCGCCTTCCTTCGCACCGACGGGCCTGCCCTGCACCCGGTTGCGTGCCCAGTCCAGCGCCTGCTGGTACGCGCGTTCCGACTGCGCGAGACCCTGGCCACCGACGGACAGGCGCGCCGCATTCATCATCACGAACATGTGCTGCAGGCCCGTGTTCGGTTCGCCCATCAGGTAACCAATCGCACCGTCCTTCTCGCCGAACGCCATCACGCAGGTCGGGCTCGCGTGCAGCCCCAGCTTGTGTTCGATCGAAATGCAGCGGACATCGTTGGGCGCACCCGACGAACCGTCTTCGTTCAGCAGGTACTTCGGCACGAGGAACATCGAGATGCCGCGCGTGCCGGCAGGCGCACCATCGATGCGGGCCAGCACGAGATGGACGATGTTGTCCGTCAAGTCGTGGTCGCCGTAGGTGATGAAGATCTTCTGGCCGAAGATGCGATAGCGGTCGCCATCCGGCACGGCGCGGGATCGCAGCAGCGCGAGGTCGGAGCCCGCCTGCGCTTCGGTCAGGTTCATCGTGCCCATCCACTCGCCGTTGACGAGCTTCTCGATGAAGGGCTGCACGACGTCGCCGCTGCCCGAACTGGCAATGGCTTCGACGGCGCCCCGCGCCAGCGAGGTGCCGAGGTAGAAGGCCATGTTCGACGCGAACAGGATCTCCTCGACGGCATTGCCTACCGTGTGGGGCATCCCCTGGCCACCCAGTTCTCCGGGCACGGACAGCTGGGTCCAGCCGCCCTCGATGTACGCCGCATAGGCGTCCTTGAGACCCTTCGGCACCACCACGCCCTCCGGCGTCCAGCGGGCCCCCTCCACGTCGCCAGCCCTGTTCAGGGGATCCAGGACGTTTTCGCCGAATTTGGCCGCCTCTTCGAGGATGCTGTCTGCAAGTTCCCCGGAGTAATCGACGTCGACGTAATACGCGGCAAGGCGGTCGTCGCCCAGCAGTTCATGGAGGACGAACTGCATCTCTCGGAGCGGTGCGCGGTACATGATGTCCCCGGAACAGGTTGATCCGGGGATTCTAGCCTCAGCGGGAGGCGGGCGCCCCAGCCAGGACGGGCACGATGTTCGCCGCAAGGAACTCGATGAAGCTGCGCACCGCCGGCTCCGTCGCCCGGATGGCGGGACTGACGGCCGTCAGCTCCACGCGGTCCGCGACCTGCCAGTCCGGCAATACACGCAGCAGCTTCTTCATCGCGAGCCCGTTCCGGCACAGGAACTCCGGCAGGACGCCGATACCCAGACCCGCCGCCACGGCGGAGTGCAGCGCCTGCGGATCTTCCGCAGTGAGGCGGGGCGTACAGGGG
>JBEEKA010000242.1:0-12984 GCA_041168985.1 Pseudomonadota bacterium
AGCAGACGGGTGAGTACATCGACAAGGTCCTGACGCGTCTGACGCTCTGGGGCGCTTTGTACATCACCGCCGTCTGCCTGCTGCCCGAAACGCTGATGGCTTCTCGTGGCGTGCCGTTCCAGTTCGGCGGCACCTCACTGTTGATCGTGGTCGTGGTGGTCATGGACTTCATAGCGCAGTTGCAGGCGCACATGATGTCCCACCATTACCCTGGGCTGATGAAGAAGGCGAATTTGCTCGGAGCCGGGCGCAACGGCGCCGGCGCTTAAGAGGGTTTTGAAATGAAGGTACGTCCGTCCGTCAAGAAGATCTGCAAGAACTGCAAGATCGTGCGCCGTCGCGGGGTGGTCTACGTGATCTGCTCCGATACGCGCCACAAGCAGCGCCAGGGTTAATTTCTGGTGTTGCAGCGCACAGACGTTGATTTGATGAAGGTTCCACGTAGAATGCCGCGCCTTTCGGCACGGTTTGGGGCGATCTGATGGCACGTATAGCCGGTATCAACATCCCGATGAACAAGCATGTGTGGGTCGGACTCACGCATATCTTCGGCGTGGGCAACACCCGCGCGAAGGAAGCTTGCGAAATCACGGGCATCAACCCGTCCACGAAGGTCAAGGACCTGACGGACGCCGAAGTCGCTGCGCTGCGCTCGCAGATCGCCAAATGGGCGGTCGAGGGTGATCTGCGCCGCGAGGTGTCCATGAACATCAAGCGTCTCATGGACCTTGGCACGTGGCGCGGCATGCGCCACCGAAAGGGCCTCCCGATGCGCGGTCAGCGCACGCGCACCAACGCCCGCACCCGCAAGGGCCCGCGCAAGGCCGCGGTCAAGCTCAACGCGCCTCCGGGCAAGTAACAGTCAGGTAACGGTAAACCTATGGCCGATCAGAAGACTGCAGCCGCGAACGCTGCGAAGAAGCCGAAGAAGGCGCGTAAGAACGTGCTGGACGGCATCGCGCACATCCACGCGTCGTTCAACAACACGATCATCACGATCACCGACCGCCAGGGCAACACCCTGTCCTGGGCGACTTCGGGCGGCTGCGGATTCCGCGGTTCGCGCAAGAGCACGCCGTTTGCCGCGCAGGTCGCCGCCGAGAAGGCTGGCGTTGCGGCGCAGGAACACGGCCTGAAGAACGTCGAAGTCCGCGTGGGCGGGCCTGGTCCGGGACGCGAGTCCGCGGTTCGTGCCCTGAACGGTTGCGGACTCAAGATCACCAGCATCTCCGACATCACGCCGATCCCGCACAACGGCTGCCGTCCGCCGAAGAAGCGCCGGGTCTGATGCGGCGAAACGGATAGGAATACAGATATGGCGCGTTATATCGGTCCCAAGTGCAAGCTCTCCCGTCGTGAGGGCACGGATCTGTTCCTCAAGAGTGGCGCCAAGCCGCTCGAGAGCAAGTGCAAGCTGCAGGTGCCGCCGGGCGGCGTTAAGGGCGAGCGTCGTACGCGCCTGTCCGACTACGGTGCCCAGCTGCGCGAGAAGCAGAAACTCCGCCGCATGTACGGCGTGCTCGAACGTCAGTTCCGCAACTACTACCAGGAAGCCTCGCGCCGCACCGGTGCCACCGGCGAAAACCTGCTGAAGATGCTGGAATCGCGACTGGACAACGTGGTCTACCGCATGGGCTTCGCGTCCACGCGAGCCGAGGCCCGCCAGCTCGTCAGCCACAAGTCGATCCAGGTCAACGGCGAGGCCGTGACGATTGCCTCGTACCAGGTCAAGGCTGGCGACGTCGTGCAGGTGCGCGAGAAGTCGAAGAGCCAGCTGCGCGTCCAGAGCGCACTGGCCAGCGCCGCCCAGGCCGGCTTTCCGGAGTGGCTGGACGTGAACGAGAAGGAAATGCGCGGCGTGTTCAAGTCTGCGCCGGCGCGTGACGACGTGCTCCCGGACATCAACGAGAACCTCGTCGTCGAGCTGTACTCGAAGTAAGGAAGGAGGTTCGATGCAATCCTCAGTGACCGAATTCCTCAAGCCCCGCGTGGTGAAGGTGCAACCTGTTGCACCCCGCCAGGCCCGTGTGGTGATCGAGCCCTTCGAACGCGGATTTGGCCATACGCTGGGCAATGCCCTGCGCCGCGTGCTGCTGTCTTCGATGCCGGGCGCCGCGATCACGGAAGTCGAGATCGAGGGCGTGCTCCATGAGTACACCAGCATTGAGGGCGTCCAGGAGGACGTCGTCGACATCCTGCTGAACCTCAAGGCCGTCGCGATCAAGATGCATTCCCGCGAGTCGGCCGAGCTCCGCCTGCACAAGAAGGGCCCCGGCCCGGTGACGGCTGGCGACATCCAGGTCGATCACGACATCGAAGTCGTGAATCCGGACCACGTCATCGCCAACCTGACCAAGGCCGGCGAGCTGACGATGCAGATCAAGATCGAGAAGGGCCGTGGCTACCGTCCGGCGCTGCAGCGTGCGGCGTTCGAGGAGTCTTCGCGTCCGATCGGCCGCCTGCAGCTGGACGCTTCGTTCAGCCCGGTGCGTCGCGTGACGTACTCGGTTGATGCGGCGCGCGTCGAGCAGCGCACCGATCTGGACAAGCTGGTCATCGACATCGAGACCAACGGCACGATTGATGCCGAAGAGGCGATCCGCCGCGCTGGCAGCATCCTCAAGGATCAGCTGTCGGTGTTCGTGGACCTCCAGGGCGAAGACGAAGCCAAGCGTGACGAGCCCGGCGTGGCTTTCGATCCGCTGCTGCTGCGTCCAGTTGACGAACTCGAGCTGACGGTGCGCAGTGCAAACTGCCTCAAGGCCGAGAACATTCATTACATCGGTGATCTCGTGCAGCGGACGGAAGTCGAGCTGCTGCGTACGCCGAACCTTGGCAAGAAGTCGCTGACGGAAATCAAGGAAGTCCTGCAGGGCCACGGCCTGATGCTGGGCATGCGCCTTGAAGGCTGGCCCCCGGCCGGTCTCCGCCACGACGACGAGCGCGACACGATCTGATAGGTAAGACATGCGTCATCAAGTTTCCGGCCGCCAGCTCTCGCGCAATGCCCCCCACAGGCAGGCGATGCTGCGCAACATGGCGGTCTCGCTGCTGAAGCACGAGACGATCCGTACCACCCTGCCGAAGGCGAAGGAGCTGCGTCGCGTTGTCGAGCCGCTCATCACCCTCGCGAAGGTCGACACCGAAGCCAAGCGCCGTCTGGCGTTCGCGCGCCTGCGCGACAAGGACGTCGTCGAAAAGCTGTTTGCGGACCTTGGCAAGCGTTTCGGCGCCCGTCCGGGGGGTTACACCCGCATCCTGCACATGGCGCCCCGCCCCGGCGATAACGCCGACATGGCGCTGATGCAGCTGGTTGATGGCCCTGCCGCGGCGGCTGAAGAAAAGCCGGCCAAGACGAAGGCCAAGGCCAAGAAGAAGGCTGCCCCGAAGAAAAAGGCCGCGGAGGCCTGATTCCTCCTTCCGGCTGGCGACCACTCGTTGCACAGCCTGAACCGCCTGCCGTAACCTGAAAACGGCGCGTCGCATCCAGCGGCGCGCCGTTTTCCGTCAGGGAGGGTGGTTCATGGGTATTGCTTCCGAGTTCAAGGAATTTGCCGTCAAAGGCCACGTCGTCGACCTGGCTGTCGGCGTCATCATTGGTGCGGCCTTTGGCAAGATCGTGTCGGCGCTTGTCGAGAACGTCATCATGCCGCCCCTGGGCATGGCGCTCTCCGGTGTCAATTTCTCTGATCTCGCGGTTGATATCGGCTCCGGCGCCGATGGCAAGGCCGTCCTGCTGAAGTACGGGGCATTCATCCAGACCGTCTTCGATTTCGTGATCATTGCCTTCGTGCTGTTCATGGCCCTCAAGGGGATCAACCGGCTGAAGAAGCCGGAAGCGCCCGCCGCCGACGCGCCGCCGCCGCCGCCGCCGGCACAGGAAGTGCTGCTGGCAGAGATACGCGACCTGCTGAAGAAGGGCTGACCCCGGTCAGCTGCTCAGGGCGGCGAAGGCCTGGCGTGTCAGGTTTTCGCTGCCGTCGCCGGTGACGAGCAGGTTGTCCTCGATGCGAATGCCGCCGTGTGGGCGCAGCTGGTCGATTCGGTTCCAGTCGATGGCGCTGGACTTCGGGCCGTGGCGCGCCGGTCCGAGCAGGGCGTCGATGAAATAGATTCCCGGTTCGAGGGTCACCACCATGCCTTCCTGCAGCCGGCGGGTCAGGCGCAGCGCCGGATGTCGGGGTGGAGGCGGGATGGCCTCGCCAAGGGGGGCATCATGGAAGCCGCCGACGTCGTGCACCTGGAGGCCGAGCAAGTGCCCGAGGCCGTGTGGCAGGAACAGGGATGTCAGGCCGGAATCGACGGCCGCATCCGCGGAAATCCGCAGGACCCCCGTCTCCCGGAGCAGGGACGCGATCCCGTGATGGGCGTCGAGGTGAAGCTGGGGCCACGCCAGGCCTGCCTTGACGCGCGCGCAGAGTGACTGCTGCAGCCGGTCCAGGCCGGACACCAATGCCGCGAAGTCGTCGCCGGATCGGGCCGGCCGGGTACGGGTGATGTCGCTGCCGTATCCCCGGAAGCTGGCACCCGCATCGATCAGCAGGGATGTTGGTTTCCCCGGCCTGGCCCGCTCCAGGTTCTGGTAATGCAGGGTCGCGGCGTTTGTGCCACGCGCGACGATCGCGCGATAGGGCAGTTCCATCTCGCGCTGTCCGCAGGCCGCGAGAAAGGCCTGGTGTACCCCGAACTCGCTGTCCCCCGCGTCCTGCGCGGCACGGGCGGCGACATGGCCCTTGGCGCCCAGCCGGGATGCCTCACGGAGGCAGGCGCGCTCGAAGTCGGTCTTCCTGACCCGTTGTTCGTGCAGCCAGCGAAGCAGCGTCGGTGGGTTCAGGACTGCCGGGGCGAGCCCTTCAAGTGCCGGCACGGGCTCGCCCAGGACCGCAGTCCGGTGATCCGGCGGGGGCAGGGCGGCGAGCACCTCCGGCCAGCTGGCGACCGGCTGGATGTCGAAACCCCGGACCCAGTCGGCTTCCGGCAGGCTCGGCGGCAGGTGCCAGAAGTCACGGGAACAGTGGAACAGCAGTCGGGGGCGGTGTCCGGGCCGTATCTGCAGAAGGCTGTCGGGCGCGTCCGGGAGGGGCACCCACCAGGAAAAGTGGGGGTTCGGCCTGAATGGATAGGTCTGGTCGTCCAGGAAGGCGGTCCGTTCGGAACCTGCATGTATCCACAGCGAATCGAATCCACAGGCCTCGAGCGCACGGGCGCTTCGGGCGGAAATCTCCGCCAGATGCGCAGGGTGGAGGCCGTCCGGGCCAAGGGGGGCGGTCATGGGGCGTTTCCTGTCGGGACCGACCGGTACAGCCTTCGTTCAGTAAAAGGGTGGTACCTACTGTCCGGCAGTCGAAGTAGAGTTTTCAATCCCGACAGGACTCTATAAGATTGCGGGAAGCGGTCATTTAGAATATGTATCGCTTGGTCTGTCTGTCCGTCCGTTTTCAATCCAATTTTCTGGGGTATCGCTTGATGAACACGAAACTCGCTCTGAGCGCCTTCGCCGTCGCCCTCGCCCTGGCCGCTTGCGCCAAGAAGGAAGAGGCTCCGGCCGCTGCTCCGGCTCCGGCCGCCGCTCCTGCTGAAGCCCCGGCTGCTCCGGCTGCTGACGCCGCTGCTCCGGCCGCCGAAGCCGCTGCTCCGGCCGCTGCCGAAGCCCCGGCCGCCAAGTAATCGCATTACCGCGATTACCGACCGGACTCCTGGCGGGTCCGGTCGGAGCGCAAGACCCGGACAGGTCCTCGACCTGCCCGGGTTTTGTTTTTTCAGGCTCAGCGTTCCAGCAGGGGCCGAAGGTACCGACCGGTCTCCGAGCCTTCGTGACGGGCCACCATCTCGGGCGTGCCAGTCACGAGAATCTGTCCGCCCCCCGCGCCGCCCTCCGGGCCCAGGTCGATCAGCCAGTCGGCCGTCTTCACGACATCCAGGTTATGTTCGATGACGACGATGGTGTTGCCTTCGTCCCGCAGGCGGTGCAGCACCTTCAGCAGTTGCGCCACGTCGTGGAAGTGGAGACCCGTCGTTGGCTCGTCGAGTATGTAGAGGGTACGACCCGTTGCGCGCTTGGCCAGTTCCCTCGCGAGTTTAACGCGCTGTGCCTCGCCGCCTGAAAGCGTCGTCGCGTTCTGGCCGAGCCGCACGTAAGCCAGTCCGACGTCCATCAGCGTCTGCAGTTTCGCGGCCACCGCCGGAATCGGCTGGAAAAAGGCCAGCGCGTCTTCGACCGTCATTTCCAGTACGTCATGGATCGACTTGCCGCGATAGCGAATTTCCAGCGTTTCGCGGTTGTACCGCTGTCCCTTGCAGACATCGCAGGGCACGTAGACATCCGGCAGGAAGTGCATCTCGACGCGGATCAGTCCGTCGCCCTGGCAGGCCTCGCAGCGCCCGCCTTTCACGTTGAAGCTGAACCGTCCGGCGTCATAGCCGCGCGATCTGGCCTCCGGCACCTGCGAAAAGAGTTCCCGCAGGGGCGCGAAGAGCCCGGTGTAGGTCGCAGGGTTGGAGCGCGGTGTCCGGCCAATGGGGCTCTGGTCGATGTCGATGACGCGATCGATCAGTTCCATGCCTTCGACGCGATCGACCCTCGCCGGGTCACCGTTGCCGATGCCCAGGTACTGCGAGGCCGCACAGAACAGCGTGTCGTTCACGAGCGTGGACTTGCCCGAGCCGGAAACCCCGGTGACACAGGTCAGCAGCCCGATGGGAAAGGACGCGTCGACCTTGCGCAGGTTGTTCGCCCGCGCGCCGAACAGGCGGATCGAGCGCTCGGGGTCCGGCCGCAGCCGCTGCCGGGGGACCGGGATCTTCTCCCGACCCGACAGATAGGCGCCCGTCAGGGACTCGGGATGCGCAAGGACCTCCTGCGGCGCCCCCTGGGCGACGATCGCGCCGCCGTGGACGCCCGCACCGGGGCCGAGGTCGACGACGTAATCGGCCGTGAGGATCGCGTCCTCGTCGTGCTCCACGACGATCACGGTGTTGCCCAGGTCTCGCAGGCGACGCAGCGTCGCCAGGAGTCGCTGGTTGTCGCGCTGGTGCAGGCCGATCGACGGCTCGTCCAGGATGTACATGACGCCGGTGAGGCCGGAGCCGACCTGGCTCGCCAGGCGGATGCGCTGCGCCTCGCCGCCTGAGAGCGTCTCTGCGCTGCGATCGAGCGTCAGGTAGTCCAGGCCCACGTCCACCAGGAATCGCAGGCGGTCGGCGACCTCCTTCACGATGCGCGCAGCGATCTCCCCGCGCCAGCCGTCGAGCGACAGGTGGCTGTACAGCTGCAGCGCCGCCCCGACGGACAGGTGGGACACCTCCGGCAGGGAGCGGCCGTCGACGTGGACATGCCGGGCGCCCAGATTCAGGCGTGCGCCCTGGCAAACCGTGCAGGTCCGCACGCCGCGGTACTTGCCCAGTTCCTCGCGTACGGTCGCGGATTCGGTTTCGCGGTGGCGGCGTTCGAGGTTCGGCAGGATGCCCTCGAAGGGATGCGAACGCTTCAGTGCGCGGCCCCGGGCGTCCGTGTAGCGGAACTCGATGTCCGTGTCGCCGCTGCCATTCAGGACGACGTCGCGGATGTCCGGGGGCAGCTGGTTCCACGGCATGTCGATGTCGAAGCCGTAATGGCGCGCCAGCGCCTGGATCATCAGGAAGTAATAGGCGTTGCGGCGGTCCCAGCCGCGGATGGCACCACCGGCGAGCGAGATCTGAGGGTGCAGTACCACGCGCTGCGGGTCGAAGAAGCTCTGGTAGCCCAGTCCGTCGCAACCTTCGCAGGCGCCAGCCGGGTTGTTGAAGGAAAAGATCTTCGGCTCCAACAAGGGCATGCTGTGACCGCAGGTCGGGCAGGCGTGGCGGCTCGAGAACGTGATGTCCTCGGTTTCGCCGTCGGCGAAAGCGAGCCGCGCAATGCCGTTGCCGAGCCGCAGGGCGGTCTCGAAGGATTCGGCAAGCCGGGTGCCCAGATCGGCCCGCGTGCGGAAGCGATCCACGACCGCATCGATGCTGTGTTTCTTCTTCGGGTCCAGGTCGGCCATGTCGTCGACTTCGACGACCTTGCCGTCGACGCGGGCACGCACGAAACCCTGCGCCGACAGGTCCGCGAGGACGTCCTCGTGCTCGCCCTTGCGGTCACTGACCAGCGGGGCCAGGAGCAGGGCCGACTGCCCCTCGGGCAGCTTGAGGACCTGGTCCACCATCTGGCTTACGGTCTGCGCCGTGAGGTCGATGCCGTGTTCCGGGCAGCGCGGGATTCCGGCGCGCGCGTAGAGCAGGCGCAGGTAGTCATGGATCTCCGTGACCGTGCCGACCGTCGAACGCGGGTTGTGGGACGTGGCCTTCTGTTCGATCGCGATCGCGGGGGACAGGCCCTCGATGCCATCGACATCCGGCTTGTCCATCATCGAGAGGAATTGCCGCGCGTAAGCGGAGAGCGATTCGACGTAGCGACGCTGGCCTTCGGCATACAGGGTGTCGAAGGCGAGCGAAGACTTGCCGGAGCCCGAGAGGCCGGTGAAGACGATCAGACGGTTGCGCGGCAGCTCGAGGTCGAGGTTGCGGAGGTTGTGGGTCCGCGCGCCGCGGATGCGCAGGGTTTGCATTGCGTTCCGGCCCGGGCAAAAGGGGAACTATAGCCCCTGCGGGACCCGGATCTGCCGTTTCAGGGTGCTCGCACGAGGTTTGTCCGTGTCGCTCCGCGGTCAGCCGACTAGAATGGCGGCCACTTCACAGACAAGGGTCACCACCATGGCGCGCGGCATCAACAAGGTCATCCTCATCGGCAATCTCGGACAGGACCCGGAGGTGCGGGCGATGCCGTCGGGCAGTTCGGTGGCGAATCTGCGCATCGCGACGACCGAGAGCTGGCGCGACAAGCAGACGGGTGAGAACAAGGAAGTCACCGAGTGGCACACCGTCGTCCTGTTCGGACGCACGGCCGAAGTGGCCCAGCAGTACCTGCGGAAGGGTTCGTCGGTGTACATCGAAGGCCGCCTGCGTACGCGAAAGTGGCAGGACAAGTCCGGCAACGACCGCTATACGACCGAGATCGTCGGCAACGACATGCAGATGCTCGGGGGCCGAACCGGCGGTGGCGGTGCCATGGGCGGCGAAACCCGCGACTCCTTCAACCAGGGCGGTGGATCGGACTTTGGTGGTGGCGGCGGTGGCTACGGCGGAGGCGAGTCGCGCGGCGGCGGCGGGAGCGATCCGGGCTTCCAGGACGACGACATCCCGTTCTGATTCGACGGCATGGACGCGGCCACCGAAACCTGTCGCTCCGGCCGGCTTTGCGCGCGCTGTGCGTTCAGGCCCGTGGCCGGACCCGCCGGTCCGGGTGGTGACACGTCCTGTCCCTTCGCGCCGCTCGCCGAACCGCTGCGGCAACTCGCGCGGGGCGAGCGATTGCATGCCTGCGGCGATGAAGTCTCGGGCGTGGCGCTCGTCGTCGACGGCACGCTGAAATCCGTTTCCAATGCACCGGACGGCGAGGAACAGGTGCTGGCCTTCCACCTGCCTGGCGAACTCATCGGCCTCGATGCCTTGGCCACCGGTCGGTATCGCAGCGATGTCGTCGCGCTGGCGCCGGCCGTCATCCGCCGATTCCCCATCGACAGTCTGTTTTCCAAGGCGACGCCGCGGGCAAGCGCCGAGGACCGGCTGTCGCGAGCGATCGGCGAGACCGCTGCCCGCGCCCAGCCGCAGATCGAACTGCTGCTCCGCCGGCAGGCGTCGGAGCGGATCGCGCTGTTCCTCGGCGGGCTGCTGGGTCGGATGCAGCCGCCGGGCGAATCCTTGGTCGAACTGACGCTGCCGATGAGTCGGGATGACATTGCCCGCCATGTCGGCCTTGCGCTGGAAACGGTGAGCCGGGGACTCACGCGCCTGCAGGACGATGGCGTGATCCGGGTACTCGGCCGACACGTGGAGATCCGCGATCCCGACGTGCTGGCTAGGCTGGCAGGCCGCGCCTGAATCCCTGTCAGGGCGTGACGCAGCCCAGCGCGGACAGCACGCGGTGGGCTGCCGGGACCTGCATCAGCCAGGGCGCGGCCGCGGTCACGAGTCCTGCGGCCATCACGAGGAGGCCCGCGGCGACTCGCAGTCCGCGACGCTGGAACAACCCTCCCAGTCGGGAACCACTCCAGGTCAGGGACAGCATCAGCGGCAGCGTGCCCAGGCCGAAGGCGGCCATCACGAGAGCGCCGCCCGCCGTGCTGGCCTGAAGCCAGGCGGCGGTCAACACCGTTCCGGACAGTCCGCAGGGCAGCCAGCCCCAGAGCACGCCTGCCAGCAGCCGTTTCGGCAGGGTGTCGGCGGGCAGCAGTCGGCGATGCAGCGGTGCCAGCCAGCCCCAGGCGATGCGGCCCGGACGACCCAGTGCGGCGAACCGGCCGCGGCTGTCGAGCAGGCGCAGGGCTGCGATCACGAGCACCGCGCCGACCGTGATACGAAGTCCCGAGCGCAGAGCGCGGGACTGCACGAATTCGACGATGCCATGCCCCAGTCCACCGGCAGCCGCACCGGCCAGGATATAGCCGAGAACCCTTCCGGCATTGGCCACGGCGGCGACCCGCAGGCTGGCGGCGCGGCCCATGGCGGAAAACGCCGTGGCGATCCCGCCGCACATGGCGGCGCAGTGCGCACCACCCAGCAACGCGCTTAGGAAGGCGCTGCCGAGCAGGAGCCAGTCAGGTGTCATCGCGCGGCCGATCCTGCCTGGATGGGGCGGTGCGCGGGGCGTCGTGCGGGTCTTCGGCGAGGATGTCGAGCGGCGGCGTTTCCAGATCGTCGAACTGGCCCGACTTCACCGCCCAGGCGAACGCCCAGATGGCGCCCACAAGCAGCGCGAGGCTCAGCGGAATCAACAGCAGCAGGATCGTCATGCGCGCCCCGGGCGTGTCAACCGCAAGGCATTCACGGTGACGGTGAGTGACGAGGCTACCATCGCCAGCGCAGCCATCCACGGCGTTACGTGCCCCGTCGCGGCAAGGGGCAGTGCGCACAGGTTGTAGCCGAGCGCCCAGGCCAGGTTGCCGCGGATGATCGCTTGCGTCCGCCGGGCAACTTCGACGGCTTCCGGGATGCGCGTGAGCGCTTCCTGCGTCAGCACGAAATCACCTGCCTGCCGGGCCAGCGCCGCGCCGCGAGCCACCACGAACGACACGTCCGCGCCGGCAAGCACCGGCGCGTCGTTCAGTCCATCGCCCACCATGGCGACGACACGACCCTCGGCCTGCAGCGAGCGAACGCGGGCGAGCTTGCCTTCGGGCGGCAGGCGGCCCACGGCATCCGGCAGCGCGAGCCTTGCGGCGAATTCGGCCACGGCCGATGTCGCGTCACCGCTGTACAGGTGCAGGGCGAGCCCCTGTGACCGCAACCGCGCCAGCGTGCCGCTCGCGTCGTCCCGGGCAGCTTCATGCAGTTCGAATGCTGCCGCCGCCCGATCTCCGTCCCCGAGCCAGATACGGTCGTCGTCCTGAGGTGACGTGCCAGTGATCGAGGCGGCGAACCCGGCGCCACCGAGCTTCCAGTGGCGGCCGTCCACCTCGCCTTCCAGTCCGCAGCCTGCGATTTCGCGCACGTCGACTGCGGCGCGGCCGTCATCGAAGGGAGAAAACGCTCGCGAAATGGGATGGCGCGAGCCGCGTTCCAGTGCAGCAGCCACGGCGCGGGCCGTCGCCGCGTCCACCGCCGGTCCATCGCCCGTGGCGAGGCAGTCGGTCCGCAACAGCTCGGGCAGCCCCGTGCTGAGCGTTCCGGTCTTGTCGAAGACCAGGTCGCTGGCACGGGCCAGCGTATCCAGTGCATCGGGTCGCGTGGCGAGTACGCCAAGCTTCGACAGGCGGCCATGCGCGGCGGCCAGCGCCGCCGGGACGGACAGCGAAAGGGCGCAGGGGCAGCTGATCACCAGCAGTGAAAGCAGCACTTCGAAGGCGCGCAGGGGCTGGTGGGCGTGCCACCAGGCGTAAACGACGGCGGCACAGACCAGCAGGGCGACGACGAACCCGGCGGCCACGCGGTCCGCGAATCGGGCGAGTCGGGGACGATGGGACTGTGCCTGTTCGACGAGGCGCGTCAGCGCGGAAAGCTGCGTGCCACTGCCGGTTGCGGTGACCCGGACGCGCAGCGGGCGGTCGATGCTGACCGTACCCGCCAGCACCGTGTCGCCGGCGGCATGCGCGACCGGACGCGATTCGCCCGTCAGGAGTGCCTCGGACAGCGGGGCCGGTCCGTCGAGCAGCTCGCCATCGGCAGGCAGGGTGTCACCGGCTGCGACGTGCACGACGTCCCCGGCGACCAGCTGCGCCGTTGCAACGGTTTCGATGCCGCCCGCCGGCAGTTCGCGCGAAGCCAGCGCCGGCTGCGCCTGCGCCAGGGCATCCACCTGCGCGCTGGCGATGGCGCGCGTGCGCTGCTCGACGAGCCTTGCGGCGAGCAGCAGGAACACGAACATCACCGCGGTGTCGTACCAGACCTGGGGGCCGCCCCGCAGTGTCTCGACGACACTGCCTCCCCAGGCCAGCAGCGTGCCGCCTGCCACGAGCGTGTCCATGCCTGGCCGGCGATGGCGCAGTTCCCGCAGGGCCCCTGCCAGGAAGGGCCAACCGGACCAGAAGATGACCGGCGTCGAGACGAGGAAGGTGATCCAGCGCAGGAAATCGCGGGTGGGCACCGGCATGTGGCTTTGCGTGTCGAGGTACAGGGCCTCGGCGAACATCATGGCCTGCAGCGCGCCGAGTCCGGCGGCGCCGAGTCGCAGCAGCCAGCGCCGTCGCGTGGCTTCGCGTGCCTTCTCGATATCGAGGCCCCGTGCGAGCGCAGGCCTGAACCCCAGGGACGCGAGACGCGCGAGCGCGACGGAAAGATGCGTGCGCGTCGGGTCCCAGACGAGGCGGATCCGGCCCGTGATGGCATTGGCGCCCACGTCGATCACGCCCGGTTCACGCGTCAGCGCACGGTCGATCAGCCAGGCGCAGGCTGCGCAGCGCATCCCGT
>JBEEKA010000243.1:0-7931 GCA_041168985.1 Pseudomonadota bacterium
AGCCGTCAGACGATGCGCGCCGACAGCACGCCCTCGATCCCGCGGAGCTGCTGCACGGTCGCCTCGCCGATGTCGCCATCCACGTCGATCAACGTATAGGCAAACTCGCCGCGCGACTTATTGAGCAAGTCCGCGATGTTCACCTTCGCCGCGGCCAGGCAGGTCGAGATCTGGCCGACCATGTTGGGCACGTTGCTGTTGGTGATCGCGATGCGCGTCGTACCGGGCACGCGGGCCAGCACCGCTTCCGGATAGTTCACCGAATTGCGGATGTTGCCGTTTTCGAGGTAATCGCGCAGCTGGTCCGCAGCCATCACGGCACAGTTCTCCTCGGCCTCGTTGGTCGAGGCGCCGAGGTGCGGCAGCGTGATGACCTTCGGATGGTCCTTGGTCGCGTTCTTCGGGAAGTCATTCACGTAGGCGTGAAGCTGGCCCGACTCAAGCGCCGCAAGCACCGCCGCGTCGTCGACGGTCCCGGCGCGCGCGAAGTTGAGGATCACGCCGCCACGGTGCATCAGGTTGATGCGCGACTCGTTGACCACGCCCTTCGTGTGCTCGTTCAACGGCACGTGCACCGTGACGATGTCGCTGCGGGAGAACAGGTCGTCCAGCGACAGCGCCTGCTGCACGCCCGACGACAGCTGCCAGGCGCGCTGCACCGTGATGGCCGGGTCGTACCCGATCACGTTCAGGCCCAGGGCCAGCGCGCTGTTGGCCACCGCGACGCCGATGGCGCCGAGTCCGATGATGCCCAGCGTCTTGCCCGGCAGTTCGAAGCCGACGAAGTTCTTCTTGCCCTTCTCGACCGCGACGTCGATGGCGGCATCGTCACCGGATTGCGCACGGGCGAACTGCCATGCCGGGCCGATGTTGCGGGCCGCGAGGAGGATGGCCGCGAGGACGAGTTCCTTGACGGCGTTCGCGTTGGCGCCCGGCGTGTTGAAGACGGGAATGCCCTTCTTCGCCAGTGCGGCAACCGGCACGTTGTTCGTGCCGGCGCCGGCGCGGGCCACGGCCAGCACAGTGTCCGGCAGCGCCATCTTGTGCATGTCGGCCGAGCGGACGAGGACGGCGTGCGGGTGGCCGAGATCGGAGGACACCTCGTAGCGGTCACGGGGCAGGCGCTCGAGGCCCTTCGTGCTGATGTTGTTCAGCGTCAGGATGCGAAACGGGTCAGCCATGGCGACGCTGGAACTCCTGCATGAAGGCGATCAGGGCATCGACGCCCTCCGGGGGCATCGCGTTGTAGATGCTGGCGCGCATGCCACCCACCGAACGGTGGCCTTCGAGGTTGGTGAGCCCCGCCGCATGGGATTCGGCGAGGAAGGTCTTGTCGAGCTCGGGCTTTGCCAGGGTGAACGGCACGTTCATCCACGAACGGCAGGCCGGATCGACCGGGTTGGCATAGAAGCCCGAACCGTCGATCGCCGCGTACAGCTTCTCGGCCTTGGCGCGGTTGCGCTCGGCGATGGCGGCCAGGCCGCCCTGCTTCTTCAGCCACTTGAAGACGAGGCCGGCGATGTACCAGCCGAAGGTCGGCGGCGTGTTGGACATCGAGTCCGTCGCGGCCATTTCCTTGTAGTTCCAGATCGACGGCGTACCGGGGCGCGCGGTGCCGACCAGGTCCTCGCGGACGATCACGATGCACAGCCCCGACGGACCGATGTTCTTCTGGGCACCGGCATAGATCAGGCCGAACTTCGACACGTCGACCGGACGCGAGAGGATGGAGGACGAGAAGTCCGCGACGAGCGGCGTGCTGCCCACGTCCGGAACAAAGGGGAACTCCACGCCGCCGATGGTCTCGTTGGGGGTGTAGTGGAAATACGCGGCGCCTTCGCTCCGCTTCCAGCTGTCCTGCGGGGGCACGCGGCTGTAGTTCGTATCGGCGCTGTCGGCGACGACATTCACCTTGGCGCAGTAGGCCTTGGCTTCGGTGATGGCCTTCTTCGACCAGTTGCCGGTATTCACGTAATCGACCGTCGAATCGGCCGCCGCGAGGTTCATCGGGATCGCCGCGAACTGACCCGAAGCGCCGCCCTGCAGGAACAGCACCTTGTAGTTCGACGGTATGGCCATGAGTTCGCGGAGATCGGCTTCGGCCTCGGCCGCCACGCCGATGAAGGCCTTGCTGCGATGGCTGATTTCCATCACGGACATGCCGGAACCGCGCCAGTCCGTCAGCTCGGACTGGGCCTGCTGGAGGACTTCGAGGGGAAGGGTCGCAGGACCCGCAGCGAAGTTGAATACGCGCAAGTGTGTGTACCTGTTGGGAAAAGTCGGAATTTCGAGCCGCGAAGTCTAGCAGAGTGACTCATGCAAATCGGTCATATGCGAGGCATCGTGGCCGCACAGAATGACCGCTGCACCCTCAGGTCGGCGCGTCCCCGGACTGCGAAATTCCCGCATCGTCGCCTGCCTCGTCGACGGCCAGTTCCGACTCGTCGCCCAGGCTTTCCACCCGTTCGATGCCGATCAGCCTGTCGCCCTCGTCCAGACGGATGAGCCGCACGCCCTGCGTGTTCCGGCCGACGATCGACACATCCTTCACCGGCGTCCGCACGAGCGTGCCGTTGGAACTGATGAGCATCAGCTCGTGGCCCTGCCCCACCTGCAGCGCAGCCACCATCGCACCATTGCGTTCGCTGACCTGCTGCGCGATGACGCCCTGGCCACCGCGGCCATGCGGCGGGAAGTCCTCGAGCGGTGTGAGCTTGCCGTAGCCGTTCTCGGACGCCGTCAGCACATGACCGTCCGCGACGACGACCAGCGCGATCAGGCTCTGCCCCTCGGCGAGCTTGATGCCGCGCACGCCGGTGGAGTCGCGGCCCATGGCACGGACTTCCTCCTCGTGGAAGCGGATGACCTTGCCACCGCTGCTGAACAGCATGATCTCGCGGCTTCCATCGGTCAGGCCGACGCCGACCAGGCGATCGTCATCGCGCAGGTCCACGGCGATGATGCCGTTGCTGCGCGGCCGGGAGAACGCCGACAGCGGCGTCTTCTTGACCGTGCCGTTGCTCGTGGCCATGAACACGAAGTGGTTTTCGTCGTACTGCTTGACCGGCAGGACGGCGTTGATGCGTTCGCCCGCCTCAAGCGGCAGCAGGTTCACGATCGGCTTGCCGCGCGAGTTCCGGCCGGCCTGCGGCAGCTGGTAGACCTTCAGCCAGTAGACCTGCCCGCGGTTCGAGAAGCACAACAGCGTGTCGTGGGTGTGGGCAACGAAGAGTTTCTCGACGAAGTCCTCGTCCTTGATCGACGTCGCCGCCTTGCCGCGACCGCCGCGGCGCTGCGCCTGGTAATCCGACACCGGCTGCGACTTCGCATAGCCGGCGTGCGACAGCGTGACCACGACGTCCTGCGGTTCGATCAGGTCTTCCGTCGTCAGGCTCGACTGGTCGATGACGATTTCCGTACGGCGCGCATCGCCGAACTGGTCACGGATCTCGATCAGTTCTTCGCGGACGACCTGCGTCAGGCGCTCCGGCCGCGCGAGGATGTCGGTCAGGTCGCCGATGACGAGCAGCAGCAGCTGGTACTCGTCGATGATCTTGTCCTGCTCGAGGCCGGTCAGGCGGTTCAGGCGCATGTCGAGGATGGCCTGCGCCTGAGCTTCGCTCAGGCGGTAGCCGCCCTCCTGCAGGCCATATTCGGCAGACAGCCCGTCCGGACGCGAATTCACTGCGCCCGCGCGTTCGAGCATCGCCGGCACAGCACCGCCCTGCCAGAGCCGCGACACGAGGGCTGCGCGCGCCTCGGCCGGAGCCGGCGACGCCTTGATCAGCGCGATGACCTCGTCGATGTTGGCCAGCGCCACGGCGAGGCCTTCCAGCACGTGGCCGCGCTCGCGGGCCTTGCGCAGGTCGTGGATCGTCCGCCGCGTCACCACCTCGCGCCGGTGGCGGATGAACGCGTCGAGCATTTCCTTCAGCGACAGCAGCTTCGGCTGGCCGTCCTGCAGGGCAACCATGTTGATGCCGAACACCGTTTCAAGCGGCGTCTGTGCATAGAGGTTGTTCAGGACGATTTCGGCGACTTCACCGCGCTTGAGCTCGATGACGACACGCATGCCGTCCTTGTCGGATTCGTCGCGCAGTCCGTCGGAGGCGATGCCCTCGATCTGCTTTTCGCGCACGAGGTCGGCGATGCGCTCGATGAGGCGTGCCTTGTTGACCTGGTACGGCAGCTCGGTGATGACGATCGCCTGGCGGTCGCCTTTGCCGATGTCTTCGAAATGCGTGCGGCCGCGGATCGACAGGCGGCCACGGCCCGTGCGGTAGGCCGAAACGATTTCCTGCGCGCCGTTGATGATGCCGGCGGTCGGGAAATCGGGGCCCGGCACATGCTGCATCAGCCCGGCGAGCGTGATGCCCGGATCGTCGATGACGGCGAGCAGCGCGTTGATGATTTCGGTGAGGTTGTGCGGCGGAATGTTCGTCGCCATGCCGACGGCGATGCCCGACGCGCCGTTGACCAGCAGGTTCGGGATGCGCGCCGGCAGCACCGCCGGTTCCTGTTCGGACTCGTCGTAGTTCGGGACGAAGTCGACGGTTTCCTTGTCGATGTCGGCGAGCAGCTCGCTCGCCAGGCGCGACATGCGGACTTCCGTGTAACGCATGGCGGCCGGCATGTCGCCATCGACGCTGCCGAAATTGCCCTGGCCGTCGACGAGCATGTAGCGCATCGAGAAGGGCTGGGCCATGCGGACGATGGCGTCATAAACCGCCGAATCGCCGTGCGGGTGGTACTTGCCGATGACGTCGCCGACCACGCGGGCGGACTTCTTGTACGGCTTGTTGTACTCGTTGCCAAGTTCGCGCATCGCGTACAGGACGCGTCGGTGCACCGGCTTCAAGCCGTCCCGCACATCGGGCAATGCGCGTCCGACGATCACGCTCATTGCGTAATCGAGGTATGACTGCCGCATCTCGTCTTCGAGGTTGACCGGCAGGATTTCCCGGGCGATTTCGGTCATGTCGCAGGAGGGCCTAAAAGCCCGGAATCCTAGCACATCGGCTATACTTCCGGGGGTGAACCCTACTGCTGCCGACCCGGCTGAAATCGCCAAGTTCGACGCCCTCGCACACCGCTTCTGGGACGAGGCCGGCGAATTCAAACCGCTGCATCGATTGAACCCGATCCGCGCCGCCTACGTGGCGGACCGGGCCGCGCCATTGGCCGGTCGACAGGTCCTCGATGTCGGCTGCGGCGGCGGCCTGCTGGCCGAGGCGCTCTGCCGCGCCGGCGCCCAGGTCACGGCCGTGGACCGCGCCCCGACGATGATCGATGTCGCGCGCCTGCATGCGGCCGAAGCCGGGCTGTCCATCGACTACCGCGTGGCCGATGCCCTGCAGCTGCTGGAGGATCCGGCGGCACGCTTCGACGTCGTCACCTGCATGGAGATGCTCGAACACGTGCCGGATCCGGCTGCCATGGTCGCCGCCCTCGCCGGGCTCGTGAAGCCGGGCGGCAGCCTGTTCGTCTCGACGATCAACCGCAATGCGCGGGCATTTGCCACGGCGATCGTCGGCGCGGAGTACCTGCTGCGGCTGCTGCCCCGCGGGACCCACGAATACGCCCGCTTCATACGGCCCTCGGAACTGGCGGCATATGCCCGTTCCGCAGGCTTCGAGGTCGTCGACCTTGCCGGACTGGATTACGAACCCTTCAGCGGTCGATGCCGCCGCACGGCGGATGTCCGCGTGAACTACATGGCCCAGCTCCGGGCCGCGGAAGCACCATGAACCGTGCCGTGGCCGATGCCGTCCTGTTCGATCTCGACGGCACGTTGATCGATACGGCGCCGGACCTGACCGGCGCCCTGGACGACCTGATGGCCGAGAACGGCCTGTCGCCCCTGCCTTTCGAACTCACCCGCGGCTACGCCTCGCATGGATCGAACGGTCTCGTGCGGCTGGGGTTTCCCGGCCTGGAAGGCGAACCATTCGAAGCCCTGCGCCAGCGTTTCCTGGAACTGTATGCCGCGCGCGTCGACCGCGACTCGCGCCTTTTCGGCGGCTGCGAATCCCTGCTGACCGCGCTGGAACAGGAAGGGCGGCCCTGGGGCATCGTCACGAACAAACCCGGGTTCCTCACCACGCCGCTCGTGGCCGCGCTGGGACTCGACCGCCGCGCCGGCTGCGTGATCTCCGGCGACACCCTGCCGCAGCGCAAGCCCCACCCTGCTCCCCTGCTGCATGCGGCCGCCCTGATCGGGGTCGATCCGTCCCGCTGCCTCTACATCGGGGATGCCGAACGCGACATCCAGTCCGCCCGCGCCGCCGGGATGCCGGTGCTCATCGCGCGCTACGGCTATCTGGGACCGGACGACGATCCGCAGGGCTGGCAGGCCGACGGCACCATCGATGACCCTCGCGACGTACTGGCCTGGATAGGCCTCGCCCGCGAATCCTGACCCTCTCCGGAATCCTCTCCCCATGAAAGATCCCCGACTCCCGGCTCCGCTGCCGGGCGAACTCCAGGACCGCGTCGTGCTCGTGACGGGCGCGGGCGACGGCATCGGTCGCGCCGTGGCCCTGTCGGCTGCAGCGCATGGCGCCCACGTGATCCTCGTCGGCAAGACGGTCAAGAAACTGCAGGCCGTTCACAAGGAAATCTGCGACGCCCACGGGGATGTCGCGCTGATCGCGCCGCTGGACCTCGAGAAGGCGCTCGCCAAGGACTACGACACCCTGGCCGCGGCACTGCTGGAGCGATTCGGGCGGCTCGACGGACTCGTGCACTGCGCGGGCATCCTCGGGACGCTGACCCCTGCGGACCATTACGACATCCCGACCTGGTGCAAGGTCCTGCACGTGAACCTGACGGCCGCCTTCGTGCTGACGCAGGTCCTCCTGCCGGCGCTGCGAGCCTCGAAGGACGCCTCCGTCGTGTTCTCCTCGAGCAGCGTCGGCCGCAAGGGTCGCGCCTACTGGGGTGCCTATGCCGTCTCGAAATTCGGGATCGAAGGCCTGACGCAGGTGCTGGCCGACGAGATGCAGGGCTCGGCGCCCGTCCGCGTGAACGCGTTGAACCCGGGCGCCACCCGCACGCGGATGCGCCGCCAGGCCTTCCCGTCGGAAAATGCGGAACTGCTGGCGACGCCGGAGCAGATCGCGCCGGCCTACATTGCCCTGCTGGGACCGCAGGCTGCCGCCCTGAACGGCCAGACCCTCGACGCGCAGTAGCGCGTCAGCCGGCTTCTTCGACCTCGGCCGTGTCGGCGGCCGGCGGCGCCAGCAGCGCACTGACTTCGTCCGGCTCCAGTGCGCGGAACTGACCGCGCCCGACGAGGCGGTCCAGCACCAGCGGCCCGAACTGCACGCGCAGCACGCGGCTCACCACGCCCCCCTGTCGCTCCACCAGCGACCGCAGGTCACGGCCGTTCGCCCCGCGGGTCTGTACCTGGTACCAGCGGTTGGCGCCCTCGCCGCCGGAAGGTTCGCAGGACAGCACCTGCAGGGTCTCGCCACTGTCGAGCTTGCCTTCGAGAATGCCCTCCAGCTGCTCCGGGGAGAGCTCGCCACGCAGTCGCAGGCTGAATCCGATCTCGAGCCCCCGGACCAGCCGCTGCAGGCGGGCGGCGAAGGCGCCATCGGAGGTGAGCAGTTCCAGCCCGCCATCGGGACGCGGCATGGGACTGATCGCGATATAGCGTTTGCCGCTGCGCGAAGGCAGGCGACCCGCCAGCGCCGATCCCTCGTCCTCTTCGCCCTCGCGCGGCTCGCGCAGCAGTTCTCCCGGCGACCGATGGCAGAGGAAGGTCGCGGTCCGCAGCGTCGAGGCCTGGCGAACCAGGCGACCGTCCAGCTTGACCTGGTCATTGCCCGCGGCACGGCTGCCCAGGGTCGCCACCTCGCCATTGATGGTCACGCGACCCTGGCGGATCCACTCCTCGGCTTCCCGCCGCGAGGCCAGGCCGGCTCGCG
>JBEEKA010000244.1:0-2549 GCA_041168985.1 Pseudomonadota bacterium
TCAAGCGGTTCGCCCAGGCCATTGGCGCCAGTGACCGGATTCATTACGACGCCGAGTTCGCCCGGTCGACCCGATATGGGTGCATCGTCGCCCCACCGCTCTTCTGCCAGTCCTTGACCTATGAAGACGTACCGAGTGACCAGTTGCCACCCGACGGGTCCCCGGTGGAACTGGATGTCCCGATACCCGCCACCCGGGCGGTGGGTGGCTCCAGTCACTATCGGGTCTTGCGCCTCGTTCGTGCCGGCGAATCCATCACGGTGAAGTCCTGCCTCAAGGACGTCACGTTGAAGCAGGGGCGCGCCGGACCCCTGTATGCAGTCGTCGTGGAAACCCGGTTCTTCGATTCCGACGGAAGCCTCGTGGCCGAAGAGACGGCGACCTATTTGAAGCGCCCCTGAGGCGGGTGGAGGCCCTCGTCCATCCTCAGGAGCTGCCGGGATTCGTCGACGGTCTCGCGGACATCGGCGCCCCTGGCCAGACTGCACAGGATGCTGGCCGCAAGTTCGGGACGGCTGTTCGGAATGGAATGACGCGTCGTGGCGTCCAGCATCAACAGTGCGCTGCCTGCTATCGCGCGCTGGACTCCTTCGGCCGCAAACGGCAATGCCGTGGTGTCGCCAGCCGACCAGGCAATGAGGGTTGGCGCCTGAATCCTCGGCAAGGCATCCCGCCAGGCTTGTCCGTAGCTCGCCGTCAGCGTCAGCGTCTCGACGGCCATGCTGTTCGGGAAAATGCGGGCGTAGAGATCGCTGCCCGCAATCCGGGTCGCCAACGCATTCAGCGGCCCGGGCCGGACGAGCATCCCGAACAGACCGGGGTAGGAAAGCGAGCCTGGATATCCGGAGGGCGCGAACAGAACCAGCCCGGAAACCCGGTCCGGATGCTTTGCCGCAATCCACGCGGCGAGAGAGCCGCCCATCGACGTACCGGCGAGCGTCACGCGCGGTATGTCCAGCGCGTCGAGGAACCGGATGATCCTTTCGCCCTCGGCATCCAGGCTGTAGTCACGGCTGTCTACCCGGGAATCACCGAAGCCCGGTACATCGATCCGAAGCCGCCGGACCTCGCAGTTTCCCATCCTGTCCCAGACGGGGTCCCACTGGTTCAGATTGCCCTGAAAGCCATGCAGGAGCAGGAGGGTCTCCGTGCCGCTGCCCGCAAGCTCGTATCGAATCTGACCGTCCGGGACGCGAATCAAGGTGGCGCCGGCGACAACATCCGGCCGGTACCGTGAAGGCATCACATGCCTGAGCACAATGAACGAGCCGCCGAGAAGCAGTACTGCAGCGGCAGCTAGCCCAACGTAGACATATTTCATGGCGGCATGCCTGAGGCTGTTGGAGGGGACTATACATCAGCTGATAGACTGGCCTGATGCCACCCCACAGCCCTGTAACCCGGCAGGAATCAATTCCTGGCCCCGTTGTGTTGCGGCATTTCGTCACCCTGGACGAGTTTCGGACCCTTTCCCTCGAATGGGGAGAGCTGGCCCGGAACGCGGTCGAAAGTACGCCGATGACCTCCCACGCCTGGCTGTGCGCCTGGTGGGAAGCCTTCGCGGCCGATGCAAGCTGCCGCGTCATCACCGTCTGGGACGGCAGCAGGCTGGTGGCTGCAGCGCCTTTCATCCATTCGCATCGGGCGATCGCGCTGTTCGCGAATACCTGGGTCGACCGGATCAACGTCCTTGTGGAGACGGGAAGGCCTGAAGGCCTTGCTGCGATTCTCGAAGAACTGGAGCGCATGCGCGACGCGTTCGACGTGCTCGATCTGCGCCCACTGGACCAGACCTCGCCGCAGACCGACATGCTGATCGGGATTGCCAGGGCGCGCGGTTGGCGGGTCGGCGTTGAAACCGACCTCCAGTCCCCGAGACTCAGTCTTCCGGGTACATGGGCCGAGTTGCTGGAAAGCCTCTCGTCATCCTTCAGGCAAACGGTGCGCAGGAAGCTCCGCAAGATCGAAGGCATGCCGGAAGTCACCGTTCGGATCGTGACGGGAAGCGAATGCCTGGAAGCCATCGAGGCCGTTTCGCCGGATACGTGGCAGGCGGACAACGGCACTGCCATGACTTCGCAGCCCAATGTCTGGAAGTTCTACAGGCAGATCATTGCCACCGAGGCGGCGGAAGGGAATCTGTGTTGCGTCGTCATGGAAGTGGACGGCAATCCGGCGGCGTTCGAGTTCAATCTCCTGCATCGCGGGACGTGCCACAACTTCAAGATCGGCTTCCGCAAGATGCACGCGGACCTGTCGTCTGGAATCGTCATGAAGGCGCAGCTCTTCAAGGCCTTGCTTGATGCGCAGTCCGCCAGTCGGCCGACGGAATACGATTTCATGGGTGCAGCGGAGCCGTACAAGCTGAACTGGGCAAAGGACATCCGATCCCATGGTCGGTACCGATTCTATCCCCCAGGACTTTTCCCGCCCCTGCAGTACCTGGCCCATTTCGTGCTGAAACCATTCATCCGGGCGCATTGTGCGCCGCTGTTCAGGTTGGTCAAATACGGCATGCTCCGACTCGGAATGTCGCGTTAATCGGAAAG
>JBEEKA010000245.1:0-7652 GCA_041168985.1 Pseudomonadota bacterium
ACGGCCTTCCTGCTCCGTCGGAAGGGTGACGTAGGTGCGATCGACCGCGATCTCGAGGTCATCGAGGTATCGAGCCGGCACCTGTCGACGCTGATCAACGACATCCTGGATTTCTCGAAGATCGAGGCCGGTGAACTCGATCTCGACACGCACGCCTTCGGCGTCAACGAAGTCCTGGCCGACCTGGAGATACTGTTCCGCTCGGATGCCGAACGACGCGGCGTGAAGCTGGACGTCTCTTCCACCGACGAGGCCATTCCGCGCGTGCTCATGGGCGATGGGCATCGGCTGCGCCAGATGCTGTTCAACCTCGTCAGCAACGCGCTCAAGTTCACGCCGCGCGAGGGCTGCGTTTCGGTGCGGCTCGGCCGGGCCGAAGATCCTGCTGCAACCGAAGGCGGGGCGGACGCGAGTGTCACGCTGCTTTTCGAGGTGCGGGACACCGGCATAGGCATGTCGCCGGAGACACTCGCGAAGCTGTTCCGCCCATTCACCCAGGCCGATAGTTCGACCACGCGCAACTTCGGCGGCACCGGCCTGGGGCTGTCCATCGTCCGCCGCCTGGCGGACATGATGGGTGGCAGCGTCGATGTGTCGAGCGAGTCCGGCAAAGGCTCGACATTCAGGCTCATCCTGCCCTTCAAGGTCGCGGAATCGCCGGAGGCAACGTCATCGGCCTCCGATGATGAAATCGTCCTGTGGGGCGATGAGGAACCGACGCGGCGTCTGCCGGGACTTCGCGTGCTGGCGGTCGATGACAGCCCGCTGAACCTCGAGGTGATCAACCGCATCCTGTCCGACGAAGGTGCCGAGGTCACGGTGATCGATTCAGGGCGCGCGGCCATCGAATTGCTGTCCGGCAGGCAGCAGGTTTTCGACGTCGTGCTGATGGACATGCAGATGCCCGATCTGGATGGATGCGAGACGGCCGCGCGCATCCGGGACCTGGGACTTGGCGTGCCCATCATCGCGCTGACCGCAGGCGCCACGAATTCAGAGAAACAGCGCGCGATTCAGGCCGGCATGGTGGATTTCCTGACCAAGCCGGTCATGCCGGATGAAATCTCCCGGATGCTGGTGGAATACGCAAAGTTCGACCCGGCCCGTGCGGTCTCGCCAGCCCCCGTTCCCGCGCCGGTGAATACGGCGCCAGCCCCGGCGGTTGTCTGGCCCGAGATCGACGGCATCGACATGAAACTGGCCAAGTCCGTTCTGGGCGACGAGGCGGCGTTGTTCCTGCGCCTGCTGGGTCGGCTGGTTGAAGGCCTGCCGCAGATGGTGGAGTCAGTCGCCGCGGAACTGGCGCGCGATAACCGGGAAGGCGCTGCAGCCCTGGTGCATCGGGTGCGGGGCGAAGCCGGCAACGTCGGCGCGCAGGATGTCTTCAGGACAGCCAGCGAACTGGAGCAGATCCTGAGGGAGGGGCGGTCCGACAGCGGCCCCGCCCATGACGCTTTCACCAATGCGGTGAAAGCCCTGCGGGAGGCGACGGGTGCCGCCCTGTCGGGGTCGAAGCCAGCCGATGCCGCGGGTGGCCAGTCGCTGCGGGAGCCGGAGCCCGCGGAGCTCGAGATGCTGGCGACACGGGGCAAGGAACTCGATCAGCTGCTCGACAGCGGATCCATGCGGGCGCGCCGGACCTGCGAGGCGATTTGCGTCGCCCTGCAGGGCACGACACTGGAGCCAAGACTCCAGCCGGTGAAGTCGGCGCTGGAAACGCTCGACTTCCCCAAGGCCCGCGAAGCACTGAAACCGCTGTTGTCGCCCTAGGCCGCCACGACTTCCCGGCGGCCGGCTTCCGTCAGAGGATGCCGAGCTGCCCGCCCGCTGCAGCGTGCCGTTCGAACAGCTGGAGGATTTCTCCCGGCAGCGCTTCGCGGGGTCGTGTTTCGACGTCGATGCCCAGTAGGCGCGCGCCCGTCTTTGTGTACCGGGGCCAGCGCGGCAGGCCGGGACCATTCGGGTTTCCGGTCTTCACGAATCGCACCCACTGCGCGGAAACCTGCCGGGACAGCGCGCGGTCCGCGTCGCTGAACACCCGGCCCGGGGCATCGAGCCTGCCGAATACGTACGGAATCTCCGACGAATGGAAGGCCTTGTAGCGACCGGACTCGGGACCCGGTTCGGCGTGCGTCCAGAGGTAGACGTACAGGGGCTGTCTGCTTCTTGCCAGGCGCTGCCGGGCCCAGAGCGTCATCGATGCCAGACCTCGCTCGCGACCCAGCGCGTCCAGCGCGGCGTTCGCCGTGGCGTCGTCGTGCACGGCGTAGTGCGCGAGCAGCGCCGGAGCCAGCGGACCGTAGGTCTTGCGCACTTCGGCCGCGAAGCTTTCGGGTGTCGCGCGGCCATAGGCCGGGTTCAGGCCGGTACCCTCGCTGCTCGTCATGCCGGTGAGCAGCGGCACGTCATTGGTGTTGGCGTCGATGAACGCCGCGCTGGGCAGCAGGGTTCCGTCGACCGCCGGTGCGAACCGCAGCGGGCCGCCATCCCTGGGCAGTCGCGCATCAGCGGCCTCCAGATCGGCGGCCGACATCGCGCGAAGTTCCGACAGGTTGCGTGCGCCGAGTTTCGAGACGTATGCCACGCCGCTCGCTTCGGCCGCTGTCCGGTCGGCGACGGGGATCCCCATGCCAGACCCGCTCTGCGCGATGGCCCGCTGGAACAACCCTTTTGCGAGAGGACTTGCGATCAGGTGGTGCACGGAGGCGGCGCCGGCGGACTGCCCGGCGATCGTCACCTGCTTCGGGTCTCCGCCGAAGGCCGCGATATTCCGCTGGACCCATTGCAGTGCCGCCACCTGGTCAAGCAGGCCGGCGTTGCCCGCCGCCTCGGGGTGCGACAGGAAGCCGTGCAGGCCGACACGGTAATTCAGGCTCACGACGACGATGCCTTGCGCCGACAGGGCTCGACCGTCATAGATGTCGACCGAGGAACCTCCCGAATTGAAGCCACCGCCGTAGATCCAGACCAGGACGGCGCGCTTGCCGCGCCGGTCGGCCGGCGTCCAGACGTTCACGGTCAGGCAGTCTTCGTCGACGGTCCCCTGGATCACGTATTCCGGCGTCCACGGACCGAATCCCTTGGGCGTCAGCGCCTGCGGGCAGCTGGGCCCGAATCGCGAGGCATCCCGGGTGCCGCTCCAGGCCGCAGCCGGTCGCGGTGCCCGCCAGCGGTTCTCGCCGGTCGGCGGCGAGGCGAAGGGAATGCCGAGATATCGGTCGACGGTACCGTCCCTCTGTCCCTCGACGAGTCCGGTGTCGGTCCGCGTCGTCGGTCCGGCCCACGCGGCAAGGGGCAGCCATGACAGCATGGCCAGGCCACGCAGCAGCATACGGTTTGACTGGGTCATGCAGGTCTCCGGAGATGTCCGTCGAGGAAGCCGAGGGCCGCGCCCACTGCGGCCGCATCGCGCAGCAGGCCGCTGTGTCCGCAACCCTGGGTCAGGAACAGAGCGGCATTCGGTATCTGTGGGGCGATGAGGGTCGCATGCGCGGCGGGCGTGATGTCGTCGTCGCGGTCATGGAGCAGCAGCACCGGCGTCCGGATGTTCGGCGCCAGCGACAGGCTGTCGAAAGACGCAGCCGGGCGTCCGAAGCGCGCCGTAAAGCGCGCGTGCACGCGCGCGGAAAAATCGTCGTCGGTCCCGATCAGGTTCAGGAACGTGTCGAGCAGGAACCCGAGGTCAGGGGGCAGGCTGGCGAGTACGGCCGCGCGTGGCAGCGGGCTCGACACGTCGGCAAGTCGATTCGCGAGCGCCAGGGCGCCGAGTGAGTGGGCCAGGATCGCATCGATCGGTCCGTTCGCCTGGATGACGCGGTCGAGCGCGCCGCAGAACTGCCAGAGCGAGGAACGCGAGCCTTCGGAACGGCCATGGGCCGGCGCATCGAATGCGATGGCGCGCCAGCCTCGGGCGAGGATGCCCTCGATGAAACTCGTCCAGCGCGGCGCATGCGAGCCCCATCCGTGCAGCAGCAGCACGCTGTGGGGCGCGGCGCCGGCCGTGGGGCCCCACTCGTAGACCTGCAGGATCCTGCCTTCGAATTCGATACGCGACAGTCTCGCGGACGCGAGGGTCGGGACGTCCACGTCGTCGAGCTGTCGACGTGTCGGACGCATGAAGACGTCGATCGCAAGCCGGGCTGCCAGGGCCGGGCTCAGGAACCGGATCGCGCGGAACAGTCGCCGCAGCCGCGCGAGTTTCGCGGGCGGCAGGTGGGGCAGCGCGCGCGCCAGGGCGGCTACGCGCGCTCCTCGCGCTCGATGGCGCGGTAACCGATGTCGCGGCGGGCCTGCAGGCCCGTGAAGCCAATCGCGTCGACCAGCGCATAGGCCTGGGCCTGCGCCGCACGCACGCTGTCGCCGAGTCCCACTGCACAGAGCACGCGGCCGCCGCTCGTGACGACCTGGCCGTCCTTCAGCGACGTGCCGGCGTGGAAGACCTTGCCCGGCAGCCTGGCCGCGGCGTCAAGGCCGCTGATCGCATCGCCCTTGCGCACGTCGTCCGGATAGCCACCGGCGGCGATCACGACTCCCAGCGCGGCGCGCGGATCCCAGTCGGCCTGCACGCTGTCGAGCCTGCCGGCGAGCGCGGCCTCGCAGAGCAGCGTCAGGTCGGAGCGCAGGCGCGACAGGATCGGCTGCGTTTCCGGGTCGCCGAAGCGCACGTTGTATTCGATGACCTTCGGCGAGCCGTCCGCGTCGATCATGAGCCCGGCGTACAGGAAGCCGACGAAAGGCATGCCATCGGCCGCAAGGCCGGCGACGGTCGGTTCGATCACGGTCTTCATGACGCGCGCGTGTACGTCCGGCGTCACGACCGGCGCGGGTGAGTAGGCGCCCATGCCACCGGTGTTCGGGCCGGTGTCGCCGTCGCCGATGCGCTTGTGGTCCTGCGACGTGGCCATCGGCACCACGTTCTTCCCGTCGCACATGACGATGAAGCTGGCTTCCTCGCCCTCGAGGAATTCCTCGATCACGACTTCCGCGCCCGAGTCGCCGAAGCGGCCCGAGAACAACATGGATTCAGCGGCCTCGACGGCCTCCGCCGCGGTCTGCGCGATGATTACGCCCTTGCCCGCCGCGAGGCCGCTGGCCTTCACGACGATCGGGGCGCGCTGGGCGGCCAGCCAGGCCTTGTCGAAGTTGCCGCGGTTGAACGTGCGGTAGCCCGCGGTCGGGATGCCGTGTCGAGCGAGGAATTCCTTGGTGAAGGCCTTCGAGCCTTCGAGCTGCGAGGCTGCCTTCGAGGGGCCGAAGCACGGCAGGCCGCGGGACTGGAACAGGTCGGTGATGCCCAGCACCAGCGGCACTTCGGGGCCGACGATCGTCAGCGCGACGCCTTCACGTTCGGCCAGCGCGGCGAGGCCCTCGAGGTCGTCGGACGCGACGGCGACGTTGCGCACGCGCGCTTCGGTGGCCGTGCCGGCATTGCCCGGCGCAACGATGACTTCGGTGACGCGCGGCGAGCCGGCGCATTTCCAGGCGAGCGCATGTTCGCGTCCGCCGCTGCCGATGATGAGGACCTTCATGCGCTTGCCTTTCGGGGATCAGTGGCGGAAGTGGCGCATGCCGGTGAACAGCATCGCGATGCCGTGTTCGTTGGCGGCGCCGATGACTTCATCGTCGCGCATCGAACCGCCCGGCTGGATCACGGCGGTCACGCCGTTGGAGGCCGCCACGTCGATGCCGTCGCGGAAGGGGAAGAAGGCATCGGAAGCCATCACGCCGCCTCTAACGGCAAGCCCGGCATCCTCCGCCTTGATCGCGGCGATGCGGCTCGAGTAAACGCGGCTCATCTGGCCGGCGCCGACGCCGACCGTTGCCTCGTCTTTCACGAAGACGATCGCGTTCGACTTCACGTACTTCGCCACGCGCCACGCGAAGGCGAGGTCGCGCAGTTCCGCCGCAGTCGGCTGGCGCGTCGTCACGCAGCGCAGGGCGTCGTTGCCGACCATGCCGTAGTCGGCGTCCTGCACGAGCAGGCCACCGCCGACGCTGCGGTATTCCAGCGTCGCGCCGCCCGCGCGGGCGAGGTCGCCGGTGAGCAGCACGCGCACGTTCGGCTTCGTCGCAAGCGCTTCGGCTGCGCCCGGCAGCAGGGCCGGCGCGACGAGCACCTCGACGAACTGCTGCGCGAGGATGCGCTGCACGGTGGCCGCATCCACGGCGCCGTTGAAGGCGATGATGCCGCCGAATGCGGAGGTCGGATCCGTGCGGTACGCGGCGTCATACGCGGCACCCAGCGACGCCGCGACGGCGACGCCGCAGGGGTTCGCGTGCTTCACGATCACGCAGGCCGGCGCATCGAACTGGCGCACGCATTCGAGCGCCGTGTCCGCGTCGGCGATGTTATTGAACGAGAGTTCCTTGCCCTGCACGACGCGCGCGCTGGCGATGCTCGCGCCCTGTCCGTCGCGGCGGCGGTAGAAGGCGCCGCGCTGGTGCGGGTTCTCGCCGTATCGCAGGGTCGACACGCGGTCGAGCTGCAGCGTCAGCGTGGCGGGGAAGACCTCCGCCTGGGCACCGACCTGCCGCTGCAGGTAATCGGCAACGAGTGCGTCGTAGCCGGCCGTGTGCGCATAGGCCTTCGCCGCCAGTCGCTGCCGCAGGGCGAAGCCCGTGCCGCCCTGCGTGTTCAGCTCATCGAGCAGCGGGGCATAGTCGGCCGGATCGACGACGACCGCTACGGAGTCATGGTTCTTGGCCGCGCCGCGCAGCATCGCGGGGCCGCCGATGTCGATGTTCTCGATCGCATCGTCGTAGCTGCAACCCGGCTTCGCGATCGTCTGCGCAAAGGGGTAGAGGTTCACGACCAGCAGGTCGATCGGCGCAATGCCATGTTCGGCCATCACGCCTTCGTCCGTGCCGCGACGGCCCAGAAGTCCGCCGTGGATCTTCGGATGCAGCGTCTTCACGCGGCCGTCCATGATCTCCGGGAAGCCGGTGTGCGCGGCGACTTCCTTCACCGGCAGGCCGGCCTCGGCGAGCAGCTTCGCGGTGCCGCCGGTGGAGAGCAGCTCGATGCCGCGGGCATGCAGGGCGCGGGCGAGGTCAAGGACGCCGGCTTTGTCCGAGACGGACAGGAGCGCGCGGCGCAGGGGCTGGATCTGGGTCATGTCGAAGGGACTCCCGCGTCAGGCCGACAGGCCGAACTGGCGCAGTTTCTTGCGGAGCGTGCCGCGGTTGATGCCGAGGATGACAGCGGCCTGGCTCTGGTTGCCGCTCGCGTAGTCGAGCACGGCGCGGAACAGCGGTTCCTCGACCTCGCGCAGGACCATGTCGTAGAGCTGTGCGGGTCGATGCCCGTTGAGGCTCGCGAAGTAATCGCCAAGCGCCTGCTCGGCGTGGCTGCGCAGCGTGATCGTGCCCTCTCGCGCCGATCCGTTCTGTTTTTTCGCAACCATCAGATCGTGGACTCCCGCTCGCTGGGCGCCTCGTCGGCGCCATCATCGATCCACGCGTCGAAGCATTCGCGGGCCAGCGCGAACTGCGCCGACGAGTCTGCCGCGGCCATCAGCGATGACCTGTATGTCCGCGTCAGAGTGTGAGGCTGGCAGTACCAGCCGATGTGCTTGCGTGCGATCCGTACCCCGGCGCCTTCACCGTGGAAGGCGTACAGGGCTTCAAGGTGCGTAAGGATGATGTCTCGGATC
>JBEEKA010000246.1:0-15375 GCA_041168985.1 Pseudomonadota bacterium
ACGAACTTCGCGCGCTTGTCGAAGAAGGCCGTGTCGTACTCATCGGCTTCGATCACGAAGAACGGCGAACCGCCCAGCCGCGCACTGACATCGAAGTTTCCCGGCACACCCCCGATGAGGAATCCGGGATCCATGCCCGCATGGTCGAGGATGTGCGCGAGCATGCTGGTCGTGGTGGTCTTGCCATGGGTACCGGCGACCGCCAGCACCCAGCGCCCCTGCAGCACCTCGCGCGCCAGCCATTCCGGCCCGGAGGCATAAGGAATCCCGCGGTCGAGCAGCGCCTCGAGGACCGGCATGCCACGCGACATGACATTGCCAACGACAACCACGTCGGGAACGGGATCGAGCTGCGCCGGATCGAAACCTTCGGTGATCGTGATTCCCAGCGACTCGAGCTGGGTGCTCATCGGCGGATAGACGTTGCGGTCCGAACCGGTAACCCGGTGTCCCGCCGCGCGGGCGATGGCGGCGATGCCGCCCATGAAGGTGCCGCAGATGCCGAGGATGTGGACGTGCATGGGGTGGATCAGGGCGTAGGGGGCGTGACGTCGGGGAACAGACTCATTTCGATCAGGCGACCCGCGAGGGACTGCAGCATCACGACGCCGATGCAGGCGAACTGCGGCCACTCGGTGGCCAGGCGCAGTACGCGCGCGTTGATGGCCAGCATCCAGATAGCCAGCACGAGAAGCAGCAGCGAAACCGGCGCCTGCCACGTCGGGTCCTTCATGTATTGGATGAAGAGCCAGGTCACCGCGACGAACAGCGGCTGCAGCGCGGTCTGGAAGCCGAAAACCGCCGAGGCCGTCTGCAGGAACCGCTCCGGACGTCCGGCAACTTTCAGGACAACCCAGTACCATCCCAGCCCCAGCGCGCTGTCCACGAGGATCAGCGCGACGCGATTGTCCGCGACGACGGGCATCACCGTGCTGAGCGCGAGGCTCAGCAGCAGGTAAGCCACCACGGTCAGGCCCAGGACACGGCGCGAAAAGGGAACGTCCGCCGGCCCGCGACGGAAGAACGCGATATCGGTATACAGGCGGGCCAGCCCCGCTGGGCCGGTAGGGTTCGAATCATTCACAACTGGATTTTACACAGCCGGAAGCGCCGCAGATGACGACGATCCATCCCATCACGCGGGCCGCAGGCGATGCGCCGCGGCTGCAGGAACTCGCCGCGGAACTCGCCGCGGCGCCCTACATAGGCCTCGACACCGAGTTCCTGCGGGAGAAGACCTATCGCCCGCTGCTTTGCCTGCTGCAGCTCGCAACGCGCGAACGGTTCGAGTGCGTCGACCCGCTCGGCGACATGGACCTCTCCCCGCTGCAGGGAGCACTGGGCACGGGCGGGCCGATCAAGATCATGCATGCGGCCCGGCAGGACCTCGAGGTGTTGTGGCCCCTGTTCGGCCCGATCGGACCGCTGTTCGACACGCAGGTCGCCGCGGCGCTGACCGGCCTCCCTGCGCAGGTGGGGTATGCAGACCTCGTGAGGCGGCACTTCGGCGTCGAACTGGACAAGTCGCACACCCGCACCGACTGGTCGCGCCGCCCCCTGAGCGACGCGCAGCTCGCCTATGCCATCGAGGACGTGCGCCATCTCGGTCCCCTGCGGGAGCGGCTGCTGGAACAGCTGGACAAACTGGGCCGCATTGCTTGGCTGCTGGAGGAGATGTCGCCCCTGCAGGCGGGCGACGGGCTCTTCGTCGACCCCGAGTGCGCGCATGACCGGCTGAAGGGACTCCAGGATCTCGACGAGGATCGCCGCCGACTCGGCCAGCGACTGGCGGCCTGGCGGGAGCGCCGTGCCGCGGACAGAAACCGGCCGCGGACCTGGATCCTCGATGACGCGGGACTCAAGGCGCTGATCGCCGAAGCCCCGCGTGACCTGGCGGGCCTGCAGTCCCTCCCTGAACTGACTGCGGGCTTCATCGAAAACAGCGGTTCCGAAATCCTGGGCGTGATCGAGGCCGCGGGCATGCCGGCTCGACTGCCACCGCTGCCCGGCAGGACGCGACCTGACCCGAAGCTGGGAGAAGACGTGAAGCGCCTGGGTTCCATCGTGCGGGAAGTCGCAAACAGCCTGACGCTCGCGCCGGAACTGCTGGCAACGCGACGGGACCTGGAAGTGATTGCCCGGGGCGGGCTGGATGCGCTGCCGCTCAGGGGATGGCGGCGAAGCGTGGTGGGCGACGCGCTGCTCGCGGCGCGCCAGTAGCGGACTTTCAAGGCAACCCGCGGGACAGCGAAGCCCCGCGGGTTGCCCGAATCACACGCGCCCTGCGGCGCGCGGATTACTTCTTCTTGGCGGCCTTCTTGGCAGCCTTCTTCGCCGTCTTCTTCACGGCCTTCTTGGCGACCTTCTTGGCAGCCTTCTTGGCGACCTTCTTGGCAGCCTTCTTCGCAGTCTTCTTTGCCTTAGCCACTTTGTCTTTCACCTTTCTTGATGACTTCTTGGCCGCCGTTACGGCGGTCCTGCGGTCGGCTTTGGCCTTGCCCTTGCGGACAGCCTTGGCCTTCGAAAGCGATTTTGCCTTATTTCGCGGTTTCTTTCCTGCCAGCGCTCTTACGAGCAGGGAAGTGATCGCATCGACATCGCCCTCGGCGTCTATCGAACGCAGCAATTTCTTCTTGCGGTAGTAGCCCACGAGCGGCTTCGTCTGCTCGTCATAAACCTTCAGGCGGTTCGCGACGGTCGCCTCGTTGTCATCCGGTCGCTGGAAGAGCTTCGGCTTGTCCGCGCACTTCAGGCATACCTCGCCGTCGCCCGGCGGCAGCGAATAGATGTTGTAGACGCTGCCACAGGCCTGGCAACTGCGACGGCCCGCGATACGGCGCGCCAGCTCCGAGTAATCGACTTCCATCAGCACGACGGACTGCAGGGGCTTGCGGACTTCGCGCAGCATCTTGTCCAGCGCCGCGGCCTGCGCCAGATTGCGCGGGAATCCATCCAGGATGAAGCCATTGACCGTGTCGGCCTCGCCGAGACGTTCCCGGATCATGCCCAGCACGATCGAATCGTCGACGAGCTTGCCGGCCTGCATCGCATCCTTTGCGGCCAGGCCGAGTGGAGTCCCCCGTGCCACGGCCGAACGGAGCAGGTCGCCCGTGGAAATCTGCGGAATGCCGAAGCGCTCCACGAGACGCTGTGACTGGGTGCCTTTGCCGGAGCCCGGGGCTCCGAGAAGAACGATGCGCATTGTGTGTCGTCTACCAGTAACTGAACGGATGCCCACGACATGCGGGCATCTGGCACAGTACCGGGAGGCCCTTGACGGGTCAAACCAACCGCCCGAACCAGACAGGAGCAGTCATGCGCAAATCGGTACGCAAGCCAGCCAGCAAGCCACGGAATGCCTTCTACGCACAGTCCGGCGGCGTAACCGCCGTCATCAATGCTTCTGCTGCGGGCGTGATCGAAGCTGCCCGCAAATACCCGCGCCATATCGGCAAGGTCTATGCGGGACGCGACGGCATCATCGGCGCGCTCACCGAGGACCTTATCGATACGAGCGCCGAGTCGCCGGCGACGATCCGCGCGCTGCGCCATGCGCCGTCCGGCGCCTTCGGTTCCGCCCGCTTCAAGCTGAAGGGGCTCGAGCAGAACCGGGCCGAGTACGAGCGGCTCATCGAGGTCTTCAGGGCCCACGACATCGGTTACTTCTTCTACAACGGCGGAAATGACTCGATGGACACCGCGTACAAGGTGTCCCAGATCGGGGAAGCCATGGGTTACCCGGTCACCTGCATCGGCGTGCCGAAGACCGTGGACAACGACCTGCCGCTGACCGACTGCTGCCCCGGCTTCGGCTCGGTGGCGAAATACATCGCCGTCTCCACGCGCGAGGCCGCCATGGACGTGGCTTCGATGGCGCGCACATCGACCAAGGTGTTCGTGCTGGAGGTGATGGGGCGCCACGCGGGCTGGATCGCGGCGGCCGGCGGCCTTGCCGCGCGCGGCAAGGGCGATGCCCCGCAGGTCATCCTGTTCCCGGAAATCCCCTTCGATCGCCCGGCCTTCATGGCCCGGGTCAAGGAGAGCGTCGAGACGCAGGGTTACTGCGTGGTCGTCGTATCTGAAGGCACGAAGTATCCGGACGGCCGTTTCCTCGCCGAGGCGGGCACCAAGGACGCCTTTGGCCATACCCAGCTGGGAGGCGTCGGCCCTGTCGTCGCGAACATGGTCCGCGAGGAACTGGGCTACAAGTTCCACTGGGCCGTGGCCGACTACCTGCAGCGGGCCGCCCGCCATATCGCCTCCAAGGTGGATGTCGAGCAGGCCTATGCCGTCGGCAAGGCAGCGGTCGAATACGCCGTGAAGGGACACCACTCGGTCATGCCGGCGATCAAGCGCACGTCCTCCCGCCCCTACAAGTGGAAGATCGAGCCGGTCGCCCTCGCGGACGTCGCCAACGTCGAGAAGACGGTGCCACGCGAATTCATCACCGCGGATGGTTTCGGCATCACCGCAGCCTGCCGCCGGTACCTGGCACCGCTGATCGCTGGCGAGGATTACCCTCCCTTCGTCGACGGCCTGCCGGATTACGTGCGCATCAAGGGCAAGTCGGTTCGCCGGAAGCTCAAGACCGGATTCAAGGTCTGATCCGGCCGGGCGCGTCTGGCAATGGGCGCGCCTTTCTGCCTATAGTCGGGCGACGCGCGGGGTGGGCGCGTCGCGGCCCCCCGAGAAGTTTTCATGACAACCTGGGGAGGTTTCGTTGATGGATCTGAGTATCTGGTTGGAGCTGTCTGTCGCCGCCGGCGCAGTAGCTGTTCTCTACGGCATCATTTCGATGCTGTCGATCCTCAAACTCCCCGCGGGCAACGCCCGCATGCAGGAAATCGCAGCGGCCATCCAGGCCGGCGCCAAGGCCTACCTCAACCGCCAGTACCTCACGATCACCGTGGTCGGCGTGGTCCTCTTCGCCGTCCTGGGCCTCGCCCTGAACTGGGAGACGGCGGGAGGTTTCGCGGTCGGAGCCATCCTGTCGGGCCTGACCGGATTCATCGGCATGAACATCTCGGTCCGCGCGAACGTGCGTACCGCCGAGGCCGCGAACAACGGCCTGAACGCGGCGCTGTCGGTCGCGTTCCGCGGCGGTGCCGTCACCGGCATGCTGGTGGTCGGACTGGGCCTCCTCGGCGTCGCCGGCTATTACTGGGCCGCCTCCGGTGCCGTTGGCGGCGACCGCGCGCTCCACTCCCTGGTCGGACTGGCCTTCGGCGGCTCCCTGATCTCCATCTTCGCGCGACTCGGCGGCGGCATCTTCACGAAGGGTGCCGACGTCGGCGCCGACCTCGTGGGCAAGGTCGAGGCCGGCATCCCCGAGGACGACCCGCGCAACCCCGCGGTCATCGCGGACAACGTCGGTGACAACGTCGGCGACTGCGCCGGCATGGCGGCAGACCTCTTCGAGACCTACGCCGTAACGCTGGTCGCGACCATGCTGCTCGGCGGCATGATGATGAAGGACGCGGGCGCCGCGGCCATCACCTATCCGCTCGCCCTGGGTTCCGCATCGATCATCGCCTCGATCATCGGCACGTTCTTCGTGAGCACGGGCGAGGGCGGCAAGATCATGAATGCCCTGTACAAGGGCGTGATCGTCTCCGGCGTGATCTCCGCGATCGCATTCTGGTTCATCACCCAGTCGATCATGCCGGGCAACGCCGGCGCGATGTTCGGCTGCACGCTCATCGGCCTGGGCCTCACGGCAGCGATGATCGTCATCACCGAGTACTACACTGCCACCGAGTACTCCCCGGTGCAGAAAGTGGCGGAAGCCTCGCAGACGGGACACGCGACGAACATCATCGCGGGCCTCGGCGTGTCGATGAAGTCGACGGCGCTGCCGGTCATCGCCGTCTGCCTCGCGATCTACGGCGCCTACACGCTGGGCGGCCTGTACGGCATCGCCATCGCGGCGACGGCCATGCTCTCGATGACCGGGATGGTTGTCGCCCTCGACGCCTACGGCCCGATCACGGATAACGCCGGCGGCATCGCCGAGATGTCGGAACTGCCGAAGAAGATCCGCGACATCACGGATCCGCTGGACGCGGTGGGCAACACCACCAAGGCCGTCACCAAGGGCTACGCCATCGGTTCGGCGGGCCTTGCGGCGCTGGTCCTCTTCGCGGACTACACCCACAACCTGGAGGCGGCGGGCAAGCTGCAGTCGTTCTCGCTGTCGGATCCGGCAGTGATCATCGGCCTGTTCATCGGCGGACTCGTGCCCTACCTGTTCGGCGCCATGGCGATGGAGGCCGTGGGCCGCGCGGCGGGCTCGGTCGTGGTCGAGGTTCGCCGCCAGTTCCGCGAGATCAAGGGCATCATGGAAGGCACGGCGAAGCCGGACTACTCCAAGGCCGTCGACCTGCTCACGCGGGCGGCGATCAAGGAAATGGTGGTCCCGTCACTGATCCCCATCCTGGTACCCGTGGTCGTGGGCTTCGGCATGAACGCGCTGATGGGCCCCGGCGCCGGCATCAAGGCCCTCGGCGGCCTGCTGATCGGCACGATCGTTACCGGCCTCTTCGTTGCGATCTCGATGTGCACGGGCGGCGGCGCCTGGGACAACGCCAAGAAGTACATCGAGGAAGGTCATTTCGGCGGCAAGGGCTCCGACAGCCACAAGGCGGCCGTGACGGGCGACACCGTGGGTGATCCGTACAAGGACACCGCCGGCCCTGCCATCAACCCGCTGATCAAGATCATCAACATCGTGGCGCTGCTGCTGGTACCGCTGCTCTGACGGCAGAGGGAAAGCCTCCGCACCAGCTAAAAGGCCCGGCTTGATGCCGGGCCTTTTTCATTCCAAGGGAACCCGCCGGACCAGTCAGGCCACGTCGCGCAGGGGCTTCGGCCGACCGATGGCGTAGCCCTGCAGGAAGTCCACGCCCATGCTGCGCACCGCATCCACGGCGGCCTTGTCTTCCACGTGTTCGGCGATCACCTTGAAATTCAGGGTGCGCGCCAGCTTGATCATCGCCGCCACCATCGCCTGGTTCACGTTGTCGTTCGGCAGATTGCGGATGAAGGACCCATCGATCTTCAGGTAGTCGACCGCGAAATTCTTGAGGTTCGAGAACGCACCGAGGTTGCTGCCGAAGTCATCGAGGGCGAATTTGCAGCCCATGCCGTGCAGCACCTGCACGAAACGCTGCGCGGCGTCCAGGTTCGACACCACCGAGGCTTCCGACAGCTCGAAACAGATGCGCGCCGGATCCACGCCCGTGCTGTCGAAGCAATCGACCACGAACGAGAGGAAGTGCTCGTCGCCCAGCGTCTGGCCGGAAATGTTGATCGCGAGGCTGTGGCCCTCGGCAAGCGAAATCACGCCATGGCCGATGGCCGTCAGCGCCGCCTGCACGACCCATCGGTCGATAAGGCTCATCAGCCGGTAACGCTCGGCCGCGCGCAGGAAATCGGACGGCGGCATGTCGCCGCCCTTGCCATCCACGAGGCGGATAAGCAACTCCATGGCCGGACCGGCATGCGGCTCGCCATCGGACGACACGATGGGCTGGGAATAGAGACGGAACTGGTCGTCGCGGATGGCCGTCTGCAGCATCTGCAGCCACTGCACCTCGCCGCTGTGCCTTGCATCGACCTCTTCCCGGGCCGAATACATGGCGACCTGCCCGCTGCCCTTTCGCTTTGCCATGTAACAGGCGGAGTCCGCTGCAGCGATGGTGGCCTCGACGTCGCCGCTTTCATGGCCCAGTTCGACGATGCCGCAGCTCGCGCCTATGGAGAAAACGCGGTCCTTCCAGATGAAGCGGTACTCCGCGACCCGGTGATTCAGGTCCTCCGCGATCGAGCGGGCCTTCTCGATGGGACAACCCGACAGGAGCAGCGCGAATTCGTCGCCACCCAGGCGGGCGACCGTATCGGAATCACGCACCGCGCTGCGCATGATCTTGGCCACTTCGCGAAGCAGGGCATCCCCCGCCGCATGCCCGCCACTGTCGTTGACGGTCTTGAAGCGATCCAGGTCGACGAAACAGAGCACGCTCGTCGTATCGCCACCGCGCGCCGTTTCGATCGCCTCCCCCAGTCGCCGCAGAAGCTCCTGGCGGTTGATCAGGCCCGTGAGCGCATCATGCGTCGCCTGGTAGGACATCTGGCGTGCCACGCCCCGACTCTCGGTGACGTCGTGCAGCAGGATCACGCAGCCCTCGGCCGCCCCGGAGCTCCGGGATTTCACCGGCGCCGCAGAAACCTCGACGTTGCGTTCGAGACCTGTGGCCCTGGAGCGCAGCAGGGCGCGCCGACCCAGGTTTACTGCTCCATCCGCTTCCATGGCCTTGCGGACCGGATCCACCAGCGGACTGCGGTCCGATTCGTCGACAAGTTCGACCACTTCGGACAGCAACTGCCCTTGCAGGGAATCGCCCCCGGTTCCCAGCAGGTGGCCCGCCGTATCGTTCGCGTAATCGATGCGGCCGTTTCCATCGGTCGTGAGGACCGACACCGGCAGGGCATCCAGAACGTCCCGCATGGGCACGTGTTCCGTTTCGACCGATTTCCGACCGCGGGACTGCGGCACCGGCACGACCTCGACGCCGGTGATCAGCAGCGCGCCGCGCTGGCCGTATTCGATCGGCGTCGTGGCGATTTCCAGCCGCAGGTTGTGACCCTGGAGCGTGGGTATGTCGACCTCGAAGCGCTCCGGTGCCGGCTCGCCGGCCATTCGGCGCCGCAGGCTTTCGCCCACGAACTCCGTTTCATCGGGCCTTGCGAGGTCCGCCAGCCGCTTTCCCAGCAGGAAATCGAGGTCCGTGCCCAGCAGCGACGCAAAGTGGGGATTCGCATAGACGATGGTATCGGCGTGGACGATGACCGCCTCGCGCACGTGGTCGCCGACAAGGCGGAACATGCGCAATTCGTCATCCCCCAGCAACCGGCCGCCTGCCGCATGCGCCAGCAGGTGGTTGATCGCCGTGACCAGTGCCACGGCATCAGGATGGCGATCGTCGATGGAAATGCGCTCGGCGGAGCCCAGATCCAGGGCTGCCCGCTGCAGGTCCTGGGTCAGCTCCGCGAGCCGCGCGCGCTGACGGCGCTGCCGCAGGCCCAGAGCGGCGAGCAACGCGCACGCGGGCACGGACAGGACTGCCAGGGCGCCTTGAAGTGACATATCGCAACCATATCCCACCCTCGCGATGCAACGGCGGCTCTTCAACATAAGGGGCGAAAGCCCCATAATTCTGTGGACCAATTCTGAAGAGAAAGCCAGAACCGCATGTCGACGAACCCGGCTACCGCCTTTGCCCGCGAACAGATGGTGTCCCAGCAGCTTCGCGCCTGGGACGTCCTCGACGACGGCATCCTCGAGCTTTTCCGCCGACTGCCGCGCGAGCCCTTCGTGCCCGCGGCCTATCGGAGCGCCGCCTACGGCGACATGCCGGTACCGCTGCCGGAAGGCCAGCAGATGCTGCGCCCAAGCGTCGCAGGCAAGCTGCTGCAGGCACTCGATGTACAGCCCGGTGAAAGCGTGCTGGAAGTCGGTACGGGTTCGGGCTTCCTGTCTGCGTGCCTGGCGCTTCAGGGGGGCAAGGTCACGAGCGTGGAAATCCGCGCCTCGCTCGCTGCGCAGGCACGCGACAACCTTTCCGCCGCAGGCATCAAGGGCGTGGACGTACGCCATGCCGACTTCTTCGCGCTGCTGGGCGGCTCGGAACGCTACGACGCCATTGTGCTGACCGGGTCGCTGCCCGAGCACGACCCCCGCATCGAGGCGCTGCTCAAGCCGGAAGGCCGACTGTTCCTCGTGGTCGGCGGTGGTCCGGCGATGGACGCGCGACTGGTGACCAACGGTTCGGACGGCCGCCGCGAGGCCAGCCTGTTCGAAACGGTGCTTCCGGCCCTCGACCACGCCCCGCAGAGCCCGTCCTTCCGGTTCTGATCCACGCTCGTCGGGAACCAATTGGAGCCATTCCGGCTCTGAACCGAAGCCCCAAGATTTCAGGTGCCTTATGAATCGCGTCCAGCTCCTCGTGTCGATGCTCTGCCTGACCGCCGGAACTGCCTGCGCGGAGGATCTGCTGGCGGTCTATGACCGGGCCCTGACCAACGACCCGCAGATCCTCGAAGCCGACGCCACGCGGCTGGCCGCGCGCGAATCGCGCCCCCAGGCCTGGGGCGCGCTGCTGCCGCAGGTCTCGGGCACGGCCAGCCGGCAGCGCGACTGGAGCGACGGCACGGGCTTCCAGCAGTTCGTTTTCGGCACCGGCGCGCCGATCACCTCCCAGACGGGCGGAAACAGCGTAAACAACACCGACACCTGGCGTCTCTCGATCCGCCAGAGCGTCTTTTCCTGGGCCAACTGGATGACGCTGAAGTCCGCGAACCACCAGGTCGCGCAGGCCGAGGCCAACTACCTCGTCGCCCGGCAGGGCCTGGCCCAGCGGGTCGCCCAGCAGTATTTCGCTGTCCTCAACGCCAAGGACGTCGTCGATGCGAACGAAGCGGCGCGGGACGCCTATGCCCGCCAGCTTGACCAGGCTGAAAAGCGGTTCGAAGTCGGCCTGATCGCGATCACCGACGTGCAGCAGGCCCGTGCGGCGCGCGACACGTCCGCGGCCAACGTCATCGTGGCAAAGCGCACGTTGGCCAACGCCGAGGAGCAGCTGCGGGCCACGGTCGGCGACCGCTTCGCGACGCTGAACAAGCCGTCCGAAGCCATGCCCCTGGCATCGCCCCAGCCGGCCAGCGAGGAAGACTGGGTCAATACGTCCATGGAGCAGAATGCAGCGCTGACGGCGAGCCGCCTTGCGGCGGACATCGCGCGCGACCAGGTGCAGGTCCAGTTCAGCGGTCACCTTCCGACGGTCGATCTCGTCGCCGGGCGCAGCTATTCCAATGCCGACGGCAACCGGATCCAGGGCACCACCGTGACGAACAGCGCGTCGGAGGCCTACGGCAAGTCGATATCGCTGCAGGTCACCGTGCCGATTTTCAGCGGCGGAAGTGCCCAGTCGCGCGTGCGCCAGTCGCAGTACAGCTGGATCGCCGCCAAGGAGCGCCTCGAACGCAGTTCGCGCGAGACCGAGCGGCTCGCTCGCGACTCCTACCTCGGCGTCATCAGCGGCATCTCGCAGGTCCAGGCCCTCAAACAGGCCCTGGCCTCCAGCCAGACCGCCATGAAGGCCACCGAAGCCGGCTATGAGGTCGGCACGAGCACGATCGTCGACGTCCTGACGTCACGCGGCCAGCTGATGCAGGCGCAGACGAACTACTCGCAGGCGCTATACGCCTACCTGAACAGCCTCATCCAGCTGCGACTCGCGTCAGGCGACCTCGATCGCGCCACGATCGAGGAAATCAACAAGTGGCTGACCGAAGCGGTCCAGTCGGCCGGCCGGAGCGGCGCCAGAAGCTGAGTCCGGCCCGCGGGTTTCCTGGACCGACGCAGGTCACAGCAGCTGCGGCAGCCAGGGTTCCAGCAGCGCGAGGCTCCGGGCTGCGGCCCCCCGGTTGCTTTCGACGGCAACCCTGCCGGCCTGCCCCTGTCGGGCGGCTTCTGCCGGATCAGCCAGCCAGGCGGCAAGCGTCGCCGACAGTTCCCCTGCATCGTGCACGATGCGCAGGGCGCCGCATGCCTTCAGTCGGTCAGCCGCTTCCGGCGAATTGGAGAAATAGGGGCCGCCCATGACGGGCTTGGCGAGCAGCGCGGGCTCCAGCAGGTTGTGTCCGCCGATCGGCACCAGACTGCCCCCGACATAGGCCACTTCGCCCATGGCGTAGAAGGCCAGCAACTCTCCCAGCGTATCCAGCAGCAGGACCTGCGTGGCATCGGTCACGCCGGCCCCGGCATCGGAACGGCGCACGAACTGCAGCCCCGCCTTCGTGAGCCCCTGCGCCACCGTTTCGAAACGTTCGGGATGGCGGGGCGCCATGACCAGCAGGGGTGACCCGTCCTGCGAGCCCGAAAAGCCCGCCAGCAGGCGCTGCGCCTCGATGAGCACCGACTCTTCGCCGGCATGCGTGCTGCCGGCAACCCAGGCACGGCGACCGCCGATCCAGCGTTCGCGCAGGGCCGTGACGCGCGCATCGAGATCCGCCGGCAGCGAGAAGTCGAACTTCACGTTGCCCGTGACCCTTACCGCCGAGGGATCTGCACCGAGCGAAAGGAATCGCGCGGCGTCATCGTCGCTCTGCGCGCCGATCCGGACCAGGAGCCGCAGCGTCCGGCGGATCAGTTTCGGCGCAAAACTGCCGTATCGACGCTGGGACCTGGCCGACAGTCGCGCACTGACCAGCGCCACCGGCACCTTCTGGCGCGAACAGGCAAACAGCAGGTTGGGCCAGAGCTCGGTCTCGAGCAGGACGGCCAGGCACGGACGCTCGCGCTTCAGGAATCGCCGCGCGGCGCCAGGCAGGTCGAAGGGCGCGAAACGAAGCTCCACCATCGGATCGCGGTACAGCTCCTTCGCGCGCTGCCTGCCGGTTGCGGTCGCCATGGTGAGGAGCACGGGTCGATTCGGATCCCTCTCCCGCAGCAGCCGGACGATGCCGGCAGCGGCCTGCACTTCGCCTACGGACACTGCATGCACCCAGACAGGCTGGGGTCCCTGCCTGGGGCGGCCACGGCCCATGCGCTCGCGCAAACTGACCCGGCGGGCCGGATCGCGGCGACCCCGCCACCAGAGCAGCAGCGCCACCACCGGCAAGACGAGACGCAGCAGCGTGGTGTAGACGACTCGCAGCATCAGCGATAAGCCTGCAGGAGCAGGCGCCAGGCTGCCTCGTCGAAGTCCAGCCCCGCCTGATCGCCGATCTTCTCTATCGAGCGCCGCAGCCGGACGAGGTTCGCGTCGCGCCACAGTCCCGGCGCCCGCAGCCGGCCCCGATCGAAATCGATGAGGTGGACCCGACCGGGCGTATCGAAAAGGACATTGTGTGCATTGAGATCCGCATGGCAGGCGCCGGCATCATGGAAACGACGCAGGCAGCTGCCGATGGCCTGCCAGTCCGCCGGCTGCATCCGCCCGTCGCGGAGCCGCTGGGCGAAGGATTCGGTTCCTTCGAGGTACACGGTGAGGATGTCGGCCCTATAACCCAGACCCTGGCGGATGTAGCGTGCCGCCACCGGTTCGGGCACCGGAAGACCCGCGGTGCGCAGTGCCTGCAACAGGCGCAGTTCCCGGAAGGGCCGCGTGGCTTCTTCGCCCGCCCAGATGTAGCGGTCGCCCACGAGGCCTGCGACCAGCCCGCCGCGACGGTAATGCCGGAGAACGAGACGCCGGGAAGCATCCTGCAGGATCCAGGTCGTGCCGCGCCCCAGCGCATTGCCGACGATCGCGCCGCGCGCAGCCCAGGAAAGCGGATCGAAGTCGTCCTTCGCGGGTTTGCTGCTGCCGAAGGGCTTGTATAGCATCGCTCCAGCGCCTTCCGCATCGCGGGTCGGCTCGCGTTCCAGCTCTGTCAGGCGATCGCGCATGTCCGTCGAGTTCCCGTTCAAGTCACCCCCGGCGCGCGTGTGCATCCTGCGCCTCTCGGCCATTGGCGACACCTGCCACGTCGTGCCGCTGCTGCATCGACTGCAACAGGCCTGGCCCGGGACGCGGTTCACCTGGGTCATCGGCCGCATCGAGGCGCGGCTGATGGGCCTGCTGCCGGGCGTGGAGTTTATCACCGTGGACAAGCGCGCCGGCCGCGAGGCCAGGGCCGCGCTGGAAAACCGGCTGCGCGAGACGGAGTTCGACCTGCTGCTCCACCTGCAGGTGGCGCTGCGCGCCAGCTTCCTCGCACGGAAGATCCGTGCCCGGACCAAGCTCGGCTTCGACCTTGCCCGCGCCCGTGAACTACAGTGGCTCTTCACGAACCGGCGAGTCGCGGCCCGCCGCAACGAGCATGTCCTCGACAGCTTCCAGGGTTTCGCCGATGCACTCGGCCTGCCGCCCATGTCGCTGGATCATTCCCTGCCCTTGCCTCCCGAAGCGCAGGACTACGCGCGCCAGCTGATACCGGAGGGCGCCCGGACGCTCGTCGTCAGCCCCTGCTCCAGCCACGTCCTGCGGAACTGGCGGGCCGAACGCTATGCGGCGGTGATCGACCACGCGCAGCGGGAACTCGGCCTGAGCGTGATCCTCTGCGGGGGGCCTTCGCTGGTGGAACGCGACATGGGAGCGGCCATCGAAGCAGCGGCCTCCACGCCGGTGGTTAACCAGATCGGCAAGGACACTCTGCCGCAGATGCTCGCGCTGCTGAGCCGGGCAACCGCGCTGCTCTCGCCGGATTCAGGACCGGCGCACATGGGCACGCTCGCCGGGGTCCCGGTCATTGGCCTGTACGCGGCGACGAACCCCCGGCGAAGCGGCCCGTATCTGTCGCGGGACTGGACGGTCGACCGGTACGACGAGGCCGCACGCAGTTTCCTCGGCAGGCCGGCAGGACAACTCGCCTGGACACGCAAGATAGAACGTCCCGGCGTGATGGACCTCATCCGTGTCGAGGACGTCGTGGACCGCCTCGAGGCGCTCGCGGCAGCGGGTCTGCTACGATCCCGCGCATGAACGAACTCCTTGCCCCCGTTTCGCCCGGCGAACTCATCGACAAGCTGACCATCCTGCGGATCAAGTCGCAGCGGATCAGCGACGCGACGAAGCTCGCCAATGTGCGTCGCGAACTCGAAGTCCTCACGCAGTGCTGGCAGCGTTCGCCCTGGGGCGCGTCGGATATCCGGACTGACGAAGCCGCCCTGCTGGCCGTGAACGAAAGGCTTTGGGATATCGAGGACCGCATCCGCGACAAGGAGCGGGCCAAGGCCTTCGATGCGGAGTTCATCGAACTTGCCCGGTCGGTCTACATCCAGAACGACGACCGCGCGGCGATCAAGAAGCGCATCAACACCGCGCTCGGATCGACGATCGTCGAGGAAAAGTCCTACGCCGCCTATTGAGGGCGGCGTGCGGCGTCAGCCGCGCAGCGTGTACTCGGCCCCGCAGTAAGGGCATTTCGCGTGGCCGGTCTCCTCGATGGGCAGGAAAACCCGCGGATGCGAGTTCCACAGCGCCATCTCCGGCATGGGGCAGGACAGCGGCAGGTCGCCCTGCTCGACGGTGTATTGCTGGGCCGCGTTGGCCTGGAGCTTCTGGGGTGCGGTGCTGGTCATGGTGGGGCGATTATAGGCCGTCGGACCTGCCCATCGCAGCCTCCCAGACCGAAGACACTGCATCCCGCTCCGCCCTGAAGGCATCGTATTCGAGCAGGTTCCCACGCCCGTCCAGCGACCGGTGGTGCCCCGTCGCCCGGTAAGCCTGGTAGGCCGACACCAGGACGTCGACCGTCGCCTGTGGCACGAGATCCGCCGAGGCCAGGGACTCCAGCTGCCGGATGGTGTCCGAATACAGTGCGACGGGTGGG
>JBEEKA010000247.1:0-7265 GCA_041168985.1 Pseudomonadota bacterium
GTTGTCGCTGCCATCCGCGTTGTAGCGCCAGTCGGCGAAAAGGTTCTTGCCGAAGCCCTCGCGCGTGGTCGCACGCAGGAAGCGGGCCGGGATGATCTGGTCGGTGTCGATGTCGGTCGACGGAATCACCGCCGTGCGCGACTGGATCTTCTTGATCGGTTCCATCACAGGACCTCGCGCGGGTCGGTGACACGGCCGCGCACCGCGCTGGCCGCGGCTGTGGCCGGGCTCGCAAGCAGCGTGCGGGCACCCGCGCCCTGGCGGCCTTCGAAATTGCGGTTGCTGGTGCTGACCGAGTACTTGCCGGCATCGACGAGATCGCCGTTCATGCCGAGGCACATCGAACAGCCCGATTCACGCCATTCCGCGCCGGCGTCCTTGAAGACCTTGTCCAGGCCTTCGGCTTCCGCCTGCTTCTTGATCTGCTGCGAGCCGGGGACGACGAGCATCGTGACGCCCGGCGCGACCTTGTGGCCCTTCAGCACCGCGGCCGCGGCACGCAGGTCGGTCAGGCGCGAATTCGTGCAGCTGCCGACGAACACAACGTGGATCGGCTGGCCGGCGATCGCCTGGCCCTGCGACAGGCCCATGTAGGCCAGCGACTTGTCGTAGACCGGATCGTTGGCCCGCGTCGGCACGCTGCCGCTGATCGGGATGACCATGCCCGGATGCGTGCCGTAGGTGATCATCGGCTCGATGGTCGCGGCGTCGAGGTCGACCTCGGCGTCGAACTTCGCGCCTTCATCGCCCACCAGCGACTTCCAGTCGGCGACGGCAGCGTCCCAGGCGGCACCCTGCGGCGCACGCGGACGGCCCTTCAGATAATCGAATGTGACGTCGTCCGGAGCCACCATGCCCGCGCGGGCACCGGCCTCGATCGACATGTTGCAGATCGTCATGCGCTCGTCCATCGACAGCGCCCGGATCACTTCGCCGCGGTACTCGAGCACGTAGCCGGTGCCGCCCGAGACGCCGATCTTGCCGATGATGGCGAGGACGAGGTCCTTGGCGGTGACGCCGGGGCGCAGGCGGCCCGAGACGTTGATCGCCATGGTCTTCGGCTTGCGCTGCAGGAGGCACTGCGTTGCGAAGACATGGCCGACTTCCGTCGTGCCGATGCCGAAGGCGAGGGCGCCGAAGGCGCCGTGCGTGCTGGTGTGGCTGTCGCCGCAGACGATCGTCTTGCCCGGCTGCGTCGCGCCCTGCTCGGGGCCGATGACGTGCACGATGCCGCGCTGGTCGCTGCGCAGGCCGTGCAGCTCCACGCCGAACTCGGCGCAGTTCTTTTCCAGCGCACTGATCTGCCGGGCGGCCGATTCGATGGTGATCGGTGCATTGCCGAAGACCTGCTCCGTGCGCGTCGGCGTCGAGTGGTCCATCGTCGCGAGCGTCAGGTCCGTACGGCGCAGCTTCAGGCCGCGCGAGCGCAGCTCGTCGAAGGCCTGCGGCGTGGTGACCTCGTGGATGAGGTGCAGGTCGATGAACAGGACGGCCGGCGTGTCCGCCGACTCGGGGACGACTTCATGCCGCTCCCAGACTTTCTGGAAGAGGGTCTTCGCTTCGGCCATGGAACCCCCCTTATGAGCCGACGGGCTGGAGCCAGCCCTTCGGATCAGGTGTCGTGCCGTTGAACAGGCCGAAGAAGGTTTCCTGAATCGCCTTGGTGATCGGGCCGCGTTTGCCGGCACCGACCTCGAGCCGGTCGACCGACCGCACCGGGGTGACTTCAGCGGCCGTGCCCGTCATGAAGATCTCGTCGGCGATGTAGAGCATCTCGCGCGGGATCGAGGTCTCTCGCACTTCGTAGCCAAGGCCACGCGCGAGCTGCATCACCGTGTCGCGCGTGATGCCGTTCAGCACCGAATGCGCGAGGCCCGGCGTGTACAGCACGCCGTCGCGGATCACGAACAGGTTCTCGCCGGCACCCTCGGACACCGTGCCATCCGGCGACAGGCCGATGCCTTCGGCGAAGCCAAGACGCTTGGCCTCGTAGCTGATCAGCTGGCTCGACAGGTAGTTGCCACCGGCCTTCGCGAGGGCGGGCAGGGTGTTAGGCGCGACGCGCTGCCACGAGGACACGCAGACATCCACGCCGTTCTCTTCGCTGTCCGCGCCGAGGTACTTGCCCCATTCCCAGGCGGCAATGGCCGTTTCGACCGGCGGGTCGATCTTCGGCGCCACGCCGATCTCGCCGTAACCTCGGAACACGACCGGACGCAGGTAGGCACCGTTGGTCAGGCCGTTCTCGCGCACCACCTGGCGGCAGGCGTCGTTGATCTGGTCCTGCGTGTACGGGATCGCGATGCGATAGATCTTCGCGGACTCGAACAGGCGACGGGTGTGTTCCTTCAGGCGGAAGATGATCACGCCCTTCGGCGTCGGGTAGGCGCGGACGCCTTCGAAGACCGACGAGCCATAGTGCAGCGCATGCGACAGCACGTGCGTCGTGGCGCTTTCCCAGGGGACGAGCTTGCCGTTGAACCAGATGTATTTCGTGGCCGGAATGGGCATGGAGGCTTCCTTCAGGAGACCCGCTGCGCGTTGCGCTGAGCGAGTTCGATGCGATTGATGACTTCGAGCAGCGCGTTGACGCTGGCCTCGACGATGTTCGTGCTTACCGCGGCACCGCGGTAACTGCGGCCGCCGGCCTCGACGTAGACAACCGTCTCGCCCTGCGCGTCCTCGCCGATGGTGAGGGCGCGCACTTCGAACTTGCGGACCTGCAGCGAGATGCCCGTGGCCGCTTCGACGGCCTTGTAGGCCGCATCGACGGGGCCATCGCCCGCGCCGCGCATCATGACTTCGCGGCCGTCGACATGCTTCAGCGTCACCGACGCGGTCGATTCCGCGCCGGCGGCAAGCGTGCCTTCGAAACCCTTGAGCGTCCACGGGCCGGCCTCATGGCCTTCCGCATTCAAGACGAGGGCTTCGATGTCGCCGTCGAAGAGTTCCTTCTTGCGGTCGGCGAGGGCCTTGAAACCTTCGAACACGCGGTTGAGTTCGGCCTCGTCCAGGTCGAACCCTAAGCTCTTCACGCGATCGCGGAACGCATGGCGGCCGCTGTGTTTGCCGAGGACCAGCGTCGTGCGCGACAGGCCGACATCCTCGGGGCGCATGATCTCGTAGGTCTGCGCGTTCTTGAGCATGCCGTGCTGGTGGATGCCCGACTCATGGGCGAAGGCGTTTTCACCCACGATCGCCTTGTTGCGCGGCACGGCCACCCCCGTGATGCTCGACACGAGCCGGGAAGTGGGATACAGCCGCGTCGTGTTGATGTTCGTGCGGCAGCCGAAGTGCGCTTCGCGCGTCTTCAGGGCCATGACGACTTCTTCCAGCGCGCAGTTGCCCGCGCGCTCGCCGATGCCGTTGATCGTGCACTCGACCTGGCGTGCGCCGTTCAACACGGCGCTCAGGGAGTTGGCCACCGCCAACCCGAGGTCATCGTGGCAGTGCACGGAAAGCCGTGCCTTCTCGATGCCGCGCACGTGCTTGCGCAGGTAACGGAAGACTTCGGCGAATTCGTCCGGGACCGTGTAACCGACGGTGTCCGGGATGTTGATGGTCGTGGCGCCCGCTTCAATGACCTTCTCGACGACCTCGGCGAGGAAGTCCAGTTCGGTGCGGGACGCGTCTTCCGGGGAAAATTCCACGTCGGCGCAGTATTCGCGCGCCCAGAGCACGCCCTGCACGGCGCGGCGCACGATTTCTTCGCGGGCCATGCCGAGCTTGAACTCGCGGTGGATCGCGCTCGTCGCCAGGAAGACATGCAGCCGGCCATGGCTGGCCGGTGCGATGGCGCGCGCAGCGGTCTCGATGTCCTCGCGGGCGCAGCGGGCGAGGCCGGCGATGACCGGCCCCTGCACCTCGCGTGCGACCGCATTCACGGCATCGAAGTCGCCGCGCGATGCAGCGGGGAAACCGGCTTCGATGACGTCCACGCCCAGCTCCGCCAGCGCCTTTGCGACCCGCAGCTTTTCGGGCTGCGTCATGCTGCAGCCCGGAGACTGCTCGCCGTCGCGAAGCGTGGTGTCGAAGATCAGTACGCGGTCGTCGCTCGTCATGTTCCGGTTTCCCGCCTCTCGGTCAGATCAACGCTCTTCCTTGAGCCACGGCATGCGCGCACGCAGCGTCGCGCCAACCTTTTCGATCTTGTGGTTCAGATCGGCCTTCATCAGGCGGTTGTAGTTCTTGCGGCCGGTCTTGTTCTCTTCGATCCACTCGCGGGCGAACTTGCCCGTCTGGATTTCCTTGAGGACCTTGCCCATTTCCTTCTTCGTGCGATCGTTGACGATGCGCGAGCCACGGGTCAGGTCGCCGAACTTGCAGGTCTCGCTGACGAACCGGTGCATCTTCTCGAGGCCGCCTTCGTGGAGGAGGTCGACGATGAGCTTCAGTTCATGGAGCACTTCGTAGTAGGCCACTTCCGGCTGGTAACCGGCTTCGACCAACGTCTCGAAACCCGCGAGGACCAGCGACGAGGTGCCGCCGCAGAGCACGGCCTGTTCGCCGAACAGATCCGTCTCGGTCTCTTCGCCGAAGGTCGTCTCGAGGACGCCGCCACGCGTGCCGCCAATGCCGTGGGCATAGGCGAGGGCGCGGTCGAAGGCTTCGCCCGACGCGTCCTGGTGGACGGCGATCAGCGCCGGCACGCCGCGGCCCTGCTGGAACTGGCGGCGCACGAGTCCGCCCGGGCCCTTCGGCGCTATCAGCACGACGTCGAGGTCCTTGCGCGGCTTGATCTGCTTGAAGTGGATGTTGAAACCGTGGGCGAACAGCAGGACGGCGCCCTGTTCGATCTTGGCTTCGACGGCTTCGTACAACGGCTTCTGCGGGATGTCCGGCACGAGCATCGCGATCAGCTTGGCGCCGACCACGGCATCGGCGGGCTCGGCGACCACGAGGCCGTCCTTCTTCGCCTGCTTCCAGCTCGGACCGTTCTTGCGCACGCCGACGACGACGTCGAAGCCGCTGTCCTTCAGGTTGAGAGCGTGGGCGCGCCCCTGGCTGCCATAACCGAGGATGGCGATCTTCGCCTTGCGAAGGGCCTTCTTGTTGACATCTTTAGGTCCGTATAAACGCATCACGTCTCTCCAGTTCGATAAAACAAAAAACCCCGCGCCGGCTGCCGACAGCAGCCAATACGGGGTTTGAGGTGCATCAGCCACCGCGCCACGGCGCCAGTAAGACTTGAATTATGCCCATATTGCTCAAGCACTTGTCAACGCGAAAGGCCGCCATGAATCGCTTAGACTTGCGCGCTTGAACACTTCAATTCCCGACTCCGTTGCGCCGGCCGGCAGCCCCGCGCTCCCGCTATCCCTCGTCACCGCTTCCGGCTTCGAACCCTGGCTGGGTGGGCAGTCGTCACAGGTCGCCGGATGGCTGCGCGCGCAGGCCTTCAAACCCGAGCGGCAGTCCCTGCAATGCTGGCCTTCGGAAACCGGCAGCTGTGGCGGCGCCGTGGCCGGTCTTGACGGCACGGACGCCGACCTGTGGCTCGCCGCGTCGCTGGCGGCGCGTCTACCCCCGGGCATCTGGGCGCTGACGGAAGCCTTGGCGCCGGCGCAGGCCACGCAGTTCCTCCTGGGCTGGCTGCTGGGTGGCTACCGATTCGATCGGTACCGGAAACCGCCTGACCGCCCCGCGCCACGACTCGTTCTGCCGGCCAACGCGGACCTCGCGTATGCCGCCGCTGCCGCAAGGGCGGTCGCCTTTGCGCGGGATTTGATCAACACCCCTGCCAACGATCTCGGTCCCGACGAACTCGAATCGCAGGCCCGCGACCTCGCGGCGCGATGGGCGGGCTCGATCGATGTCACGCGTGGCGATTCGCTGTCGCGGGGTTTCCCGCTGATCGAGGCCGTGGGTCGCGGCAGCCCGCGGGAACCGCGACTGCTTGACCTGCGATTCCCGCGCCCCGGTGCGCCGCGCATCACGCTGGTCGGGAAGGGCGTCTGCTTCGATTCAGGCGGCCTCGACATCAAACCGCCAAGCGGCATGCTGCTCATGAAGAAAGACATGGGCGGCGCTGCCTGCGCGCTGGGTCTCGCGCAGCTGCTGCGGGAGCTCGATGCGCCCATCGACCTGCGCGTGCTGGTTCCCGCTGTTGAAAACAGCGTGGACGGAAAGGCCTTCCGGCCCGGTGACGTGCTGCGTTCACGCAAGGGTCTCACGGTGGAAATCGGCAATACCGATGCGGAGGGCCGGCTCGTGCTGGCCGACGCGCTGGCGCTGGCTGCGGAAGAGGCCCCGGACCTCATCGTGGACCTCGCGACGCTCACCGGTGCCGCACGCGTCGCGCTGGGCCCGGACCTGCCGCCGGTGTTTTCCGGCGACCCCCTGTTCGTCGCGGACCTGGTTTCACAGGGCACCACCGTGGGCGATCCGCTTTGGCCCATGCCGCTGTGGGCCGGCTATGACGACGACCTGGGCAGTCGCATCGCCGACGTGAACAATGCCGGCAGCAGCGGGCTGGGGGGCGCGATCACGGCGGCATTGTTCCTGAAGAGGTTCGTCTCGAATCCCGAACGCTGGATCCACATCGACCTGTACGGCTGGAACCCGAAAGACCGGCCTGGCCGACCGCTGGGCGCCGAAGCACATGCACTGCGCGCCGTGTATGGCCTGATCCGCCAGCGGTTCGGATGAGCGGGGCGCCGACCAGCCCACTCGTCGAGGCCCTGTACCGCCGTGAATCCCTGTCCTGGGGCCTGATCGGCCTCACGCTGGGCCTGGTCGAAGGCGCAACCGCGGCCGTCATGGTCAAGAAGGGGTTTGCCGGCACGGCGTCGCCGGCTGCCGTCAACCTCGCCGTGGCCTTCGTCAGCGGCGCACCGGCCCTCGCCAACGTCGTCAGTTTCCTGTGGGCCAACCTCGCCCATGGCCGATCGCGCGTCCGGCTCATGGTGTCCCTGATGGCCGGATTCGCGGTGCTGGTCGGGCTCGTCGGCATTTCGCCGCATGTGACCGGCGGGCTGCTGTTCATGGTCCTGTCCGTCATTGCGTCACGCGCAGTGTGGGCCGGCATCCTCACCGTCCGTGCATCCGTCTGGACGGCGAACTACCCGCGTGCCGTGCTGGCCCGTGTGACGGGCCGGATCGTCGTCGTGTCGTCGTTCGGTGTTGCTGCGTCCGCTGCCCTGGCGGGCATGGTCCTGGAATCACTGCCAGGCTGGTCATGGGGTCTGTACCTGCTGGCAGCGATGACCGGCCTCGCCGCAGCCTGGATGTACCGCCAAACCCGCGTGCGGCGCGAATTCAGCCTG
>JBEEKA010000248.1:0-10803 GCA_041168985.1 Pseudomonadota bacterium
GTCGAAGGTGCCGCGCCCGAAGACATCGAAGCCGTCCCAGCAGAAGGTATGCCAGTAGCACACGGCCATGCGCAGGTGGGCTTCCATCGTGCGGCCGAGGACGACGCGATTGCGGTCGTACCAGCGGAAGGCCATCGGGTTCGCGCTCTGCGGACCTTCGTACTGGATGGGAGCGATGTCGCGGAAGATCGAGTCAGTCATGGTGGGGTCCCCGGAAGGAGGGTTTGAGGGCGTGATACAGCGCGCGGTAGCGGGGCATCCGCTCGGCACTGTGCGAAACGAGTTCGGGATCAGGTTCCAGCACCTGCAGGAGGCGTGGTGGCGTGCAGGCCGCGTCGACCGACGCGCTCGTGTGCCCGATGAAGGCGAGTCGGGCGGCACCGGCCGCCGCACCGACGCGGGCGCCGTCGCGATAACCCAGGGGGGTGTCCAGCGCGGAGGCGAGGATCCGTCCCCAGAGGGTCGACCGTGAGCCGCCGCCGATGACGGACACGTTGCCGATCGTGCTGCCGGCATCGCGAAGCGCGTCCAGTCCATCGCGGAACGCGAAGGCGACGCCTTCGAGAACGGCGCGTCCGATGCGCGCCGGCGTCGTGTCATGCGAGAGACCGAACAGCACGCCCCGCGCACGCGGATCGTTGTGCGGCGTTCGCTCACCCGACAGGTAAGGCAGGAAGAGTTCTTCCCCGGACGGCCGGTCGTCCGCTTCGACCAGGGCCATCAGTTCCGCGGCGCCGCTGCATCCACAGGCCTTGGCGGCCCATTCGAGGCAGCTCGCGGCGCTGAGGATCACCGACATCTGGTGCCAGCGATCCGGGACCGCATGGCAGAAGCAATGCACGCCGCCCTGGGGCGCGGGCCGGTAGGCATCATTGGCGAGGAACAGGACGCCGGATGTGCCCAGCGACAGCAGGGCTTCTCCGTCGCGCACCACGCCGGCGCCGATGGCGCCCGCGGCATTGTCGCCGCCACCGCCATAGACCGGGACGGCGGGCACGCCCCAGGCGGCCGCACAGTCGCTGCGCAGGGTGCCGGTTTCGCCCGTGCCTTCCACCAGCCGGGGCATCTGCCGAGTCGTCAGGCCGGTGGCGTCCAGCATCGCGTCCGACCAGTCCCGCGCCTTGACGTCGAGCCACAGCGTCCCGGCAGCATCCGACAGGTCCGATGCCGCCTCGCCGGTCATCCGCAGCCGGATGAAATCCTTGGGCAGCAGGACCCGATCGACCTGCGAGAAGACCTGGGGCTCGTGCCGACGCACCCACGCCAGCTTGGGTGCCGTGAAGCCGGGCATGGCCCGGTTGCCGGTGATGTCGCCCAGCTGGGGCACGGCGGTTTCCAGCTCGGCGCATTCCCTGCCGCTTCGGCCGTCGTTCCAGAGGATCGCCGGCCGCAACACGCGGTCCCGCGCGTCGAGGAGTGTGGCGCCGTGCATCTGACCCGACAGGCTTGCCGCGCGAATGCCTTGTCGCAAGGGAGCGGGCAGCGCCTTCACGGCGGCACAGGTGGCCTCCCACCAGGCTTCGGGGTCCTGCTCGGACCAGTCGGCCCGGGGTCGGGAAACCTCCAGCGGGGCAGACGCGTCGGCCCTGATGTCGCCGTTTTCGTCCGCGATGACCGCCTTGACGGCGGACGTGCCGATGTCGATGCCGAGATACATCATTTCCGCTCGGAAAATTGTGAGGTGTGATTTATAACATGCGTTCTGAAAAGCGCGAATCGACGTGCGAAAGCGGGAGGGGCGATGAACGACCAGCGGGACGCAGGGATCAACCTGCCATTTGTCGCAGCCATCGTGGGCGTCGCCACGATCGGCGGGTTCATGTTCGGCTACGACAGCGGCGTGGTAAATGGCACGCAGGAAGGCCTTCGTGCCGCCTTCGGCTTGAGTGACGCCGCGCTGGGCGTGACCGTCAGTGCGCTGTTGCCGGGATGTGCCCTCGGGGCCTTCCTCGCCGGTCGCCTGGCCGATCGCTGGGGGCGCCGCCGGGTCCTGGTGATCGCCGCCGTACTGTTCATCGTCAGCGCCCTGGCATCGGGCGGCGCCGGTGCCGCCTTTGCCATGATCGCCGCGCGGTTCTTCGCGGGTGTGGCAGTCGGTGCGGCCAGCGTGCTGTCTCCGGCCTATATCAGCGAGGTGGCGCCTGCCTCGTTGCGGGGGCGCCTGACGAGCCTCCAGCAGGTCATGATCATCACCGGCCTGACGGGTGCGTTCCTGGTGAACTACCTGATGGCGAACACCGCCGGTGATTCCAAGGCCGTGTTCTGGCTGGGCTACGAAGCCTGGCGCTGGATGTACTGGGCGCAGGTCCTGCCCGCCGCCGTCTTCCTCGGGTCCTTGCTGCTGATTCCGGAAAGCCCGCGTTTCCTCGTGGCGAAGGGTCGGAACGCCGAGGCCCAGGCGGTCCTCGCGCGGGTTTCGGGCCCCGCCGCCGCGGCCGAACGGATCGTGGAGATCCAGCGGACACTGGGTGGCGAGCGGGGGCCTTCCGCAGCGGATCTGATCGATGCAAAGACCGGACGTCTGCGCCGGATCGTCTGGGTGGGTATCGGCCTTGCCGTGTTCCAGCAGTTGGTCGGCATCAACGTAGTGTTCTATTACGGCGCGGTGCTGTGGCAAGCCGTGGGTTTCAGTGAGGGGGACGCCCTCAAGATCAATGTGCTGTCCGGCGCCCTGTCGATCATCGCCTGCCTGATCTCCATGGGACTTATCGACCGCGTGGGGCGGCGTCCGCTGTTGCTGGTCGGTTCGGCCGGCATGACCCTGACGCTCGGTACCCTGGTCGTGGCCTTCGGCACCGGCAGTTTCGTGAATGGCTCCTTGCAGCTGGCGCCGGGTTTCGGGCTCGTGGCGCTCGTGGCCGCGAACCTTTACGTCGTGTTCTTCAACGTCAGCTGGGGCCCGGTGATGTGGGTGATGCTGGGCGAGATGTTCCCGAACGCGATCCGCGGCTCGGCACTCGCCGTCAGCGGCGCCGCGCAGTGGACGGCGAACTTCCTCGTCAGCGTGAGTTTCCCCGTGATGGCGGCGACGGCGGGCCTGACGCTGACCTACGGGTTCTACACGGCCTTCGCGCTGCTCTCGCTCGTGTTCGTGTACCGCGCCATCCATGAGACGCGGGGCCGCGAACTCGAGGACATGCAGGGCTAGCGGAACGCGAAGCGCATCGCGTTGAGATAACGCTCGCCGGCTGCAAGGACCGGCGAGGGAAACGCCGGTTCGTTCACGGCGTTGGGATGGCCCTGGGGCTCGAGGCAGATGCCGCTGCGCGGGCCCCAGCTTTCACCGGCCTGCCTCTTCAGGTGCTGGCCGGTGTAACACTGCACCGTCGGCTGGTTCGATGTCAGGCGCAGCGTCACGCCGCTGCCTTCATGGCGCAGCAGGGCATCGCGACCCCGTTCGGCATCCAGCAGGAAACTCTGGTCCAGCCCCTGCGTGCGCCTCAGCAAGGGATGGTCGGCCTGCAGCACGGCCGAAACCCGTCGCGGTTTCCGCAGGTCGAAAGGCGTCCCCTCGACCGGTATCGACTGCCCGGTCGGGATCAGCGTCGGATCCAGGTCCAGCACGGCCGATGCAGCGATCGTCAGTTCGTGGTCGTCGATGGCACTGCCGTGTTCGCCACTCAGGTTGAAGTAAGGGTGCAGCGTGAGGCTCACGGGTGTCGCGGCGTCGCTGCGTGCTTCAAGCTGCACGCTGAGTGCATCCGCATCGATGCGGAAGGTGGCCGTGACATCGAGCGTGCCGGGGTGACCCTGATCGCCGGCGGCCGAGCACAGACTTAAAACGACCTCTGGTTTCGCGCCCTGTTGCCACGACTGCAAGGTCCACTGTCGGGCATGGAAGCCACCGGGACCGCCATGCAATTGGTGGGCACCTTCGTTGGCGAGCAGCGCGTGTCGATGGCCCGACAGCGTGTAGGCAGCACCGCCGATCCGTCCTGAAACGCGACCCACCGTCACGCCGAGGAAGAAGGGGTCCCGTGCCTGCAGGACAGGATCGTTGTACCCCAGGACCGTATTGATGCGGCCCCTCAGGCCCGGCACGTGGAGCGAGGTCAGTCGCGCGCCCAGGGGATCGATCGTCGCTTCGATCGCATCCGGCCAGCCGATCCGCAGCACTTCGTTCATCGCGCACCTTCTCCCGGTTCGAGGAAGCTCAGGACGAACAGCGACAGTCCGGCGACGCCGACGACCGGCACGAGCACCAGCAGGACCGTGTTCGCGGAAGTCCCGCTGTTCAGCAGCCATCCCGCGACCAGGGGCCCGAGCACGGAGCCGACACGTCCAACGCCGGCAGCCGTCCCGGCACCGGTACCCCGGCCCCGTCGTGGATATTGCGTCGCCGAGATCTCGTACAGGGCAAAGATCACGGCCATCAGGAAGAAACCGGTGGCCCCGCTGGCCAGCAGCAGTCCGGACTGGTCCGACTGTCGTGCCAGCGACAGCAGTGCCGCGATGACGGCGAGCGACGAGAGGGCGATGGGCCACCGCCGTCCGCCGAGATCGATCCAGCGCGCGATCAGCACGCTGCCGAACAGGCTCGCGAGATTGAACGCAAGGGAAGCCAGTGGCGCGCTGCGCGCCGCGAGTCCCTTCGCGGTCGCGAGGATCGGCAGCCAGTTGAGGATGAGATACAGCGCGGCCATCAGCGGCAGGAAGGCGCACCAGACCAGCAGCGTCCGGGGGGTGCGGCCTTCGCCGAAGAGGGCGTCGCGCACCGGCAGCGCATCCTCTCCCGTCTTTCCCGGTTCGCGATAGGTTTCAGGCAGGAATCGCGCGAGGGCCCAGACCAGCGGGAGGGGAGCAAGTCCGCCCAACAGGAACAAGAGTCGCCAGGACTCCGCCGACGGAAGGAACTGCGAGACCAGCGCGACGACGGAGCCGCCGACAGGCAGTCCGCACATCGTCAGCGCGATCGTCGTACCGCGGCGGCCCTTGGGGCTGGACTCGGCCGCGAGGGTCATCAAGTTGGGTACGGCGGCGCCGAAGCCGATCCCCGCCAGGAAACGCACGGACATCAGGGCCGCGTACGAGTGCAGGAACGCCATGGGCAGCGTGAACAGGCCGAAGGACAGCGTCGCGAGGACCAGCATGCGGCGTCGGCCGACGTGGTCGGAGATGCGTCCGCCACTCACCGCGCCGAAGATCAGTCCGATGTTGCCGATCGAGAACAGCCAGCCGACCTGGGAGGGCGTGAAGCCCAGTTCGGGCACCATGCGTGGCGCGGCGATGCCCAGGGCCTGGATGTCGAAACCTTCCAGGGCTGCCACCAGGAAGCACAGCGCGACGGTCCGGCCCAGTCGCGCCGTGGGCTGCGGGGTCATGCGGGGATGGGCGTCCAGCGTGATCCGTTGTCGGAACTTTCAATCGCGGCGACGACAAAGGCGAGTCCCTTGATGCCATCCTCGAGGCCCGGATAGTCCCGTTCCGCTGCCGCGCCTTCGGCGACACGGCGCACATCTGCCGCGAAGCGACGGTACAACGTGGCGAAGGCCTCGATATACCCTTCAGGATGTCCTGCCGGGGTGCGCGTGGCCTGGGCCGCCGCGGCGGACTTGAAGTCCTTGGCGGTCCGCAGGATCTGCAAGGCGCCCTCGGCGGGACGGAATACCAGGGAGTTGGGTTCCATCTGGCGCCACTCCAGCGCACCCTTGGTGCCATACACCTTGAGCTGCAGCGCGTTTTCCTCGCCGCAGCACACCTGCGAGCACACCAGCGTGCCCTTGGCGCCGCCGGCAAAGCGGATCAGGAGGTTGGCGTCATCATCGAGGCGGCGACCCGGCACGAAGCGGCTGACGTCGGCGCTGACCTCGGTGATCGTGTCGCCGACCACGAACTCGGCGAGGTGGTGCGCATGCGTACCGATATCACCCAGTGCCCCGCCCAGCCCCGACCGTGCAGGGTCAGAGCGCCACGCGGCCTGTTTCTGCCCGGTGCTCTCGAGGTCGGTCATCATCCAGCCCTGCAGGTACTCGACGTGGACCTTGCGGATCTCGCCCAGCGCGCCCGAAGCGACGAGCGCCTGGGCCTCGCGCACGGCGGCATAGCCGGAGTAGGTGTGGGTCAGGCCGAACAGCAGGCCGCTGCGTTCGGCCAGGGCCGCGAATTCGCGACCTTCTTCGAGCGACAGGGCCAGCGGCTTGTCGCACATCACGTGGATGCCGGCTTCCAGGAACGCGCGGGCCACGGGGACATGCAGATGGTTCGGCGTGGCGATGATCACGAAGTCGATGCCGTCATCGCGCGCGGCTTCGGCGCGGGCCATCTCGACGTACGACGTATAGCTGCGCGGCAATCGCCAGTCGGCGGCGCTTTCAGCGGCCGTGGTGGGATCGGATGACAAAGCTCCCGCGATGACCAGGGCTTCATGATCCAGTTCGGCTGCCATGCGGTGCACGGCGCCGATGAAGGCGCCACGGCCTCCGCCGACGATGCCAGCGCGAAGACGACGGGTGCGGATGTCGGTGCTCATGAGCGATAGGCCTCCCGGCCGGTGCCCTGGATTGGAATGCCCTGCGAAGCCAGGACTTCGTGTTGCAGGGCGTACATGGCCGCTGCCGCGGCATCGATGGCTTTCACATAGGCCAGTGAACCCTTGAGGATCGGCGCCAGCAGGGCCGGATCCTGGATCCTCGCCTTCGGGTATTCGTGTTCGACGACCAGCCAGGTGTTCGACGGATCGATGTCCAGCAGTTCGCGTGCCGCGAGCTGGTGGTCGAGCCAGTCCACGCTGCGGTTCTGCAGATAGGCCAGCGGATCGTGACGAGCCGTACCGGGCAGCTCGTGTTCGCACAGCACGACCTGCTTCTTCCAGGCATTGCCGTGGTCGACCGGCGACGTCGACGGCTTGCCGTCCTTCCAGTCGCCCCGCTGCAGGGTCTGTCCGCCGTATCCCCACGCCGACACGCCGCGGGCATCGATGACCTGTCCCTTCACGTGGAAGCCCGCGATCAGGAAGGCATAGCCCTGGTCCTTCAGGTACTGGAACACGGAGCGTGTGTCCTGTCCCATCAGGATGGCGTGCGACGGATCGTAATGGATGCGGAACTGGTCGCCGACACCGTGCTTTTCGCAGATCCGGTGCAGCGCGATCCAGGGACCGGGCGCATAGGCGATGTTGTTGTGCCAGCGGTCGTTGATGAACCAGCCCGGCATGGGGCACTGCTCGACCCGGTACACCAGGCCGCGTGCCTTGGCTTCCTTCAGTAGCGGGATGAGTTCCGATTCGAACATCTCGAGGTTCTCTTCCATCTCGAGGTTCGGGTTGCGGCCGACGAAGCCGCAGACCGCATCGACGCCGAGCAGGGCGGCGGCATCGAAGACACGCAGCATGAAGTCATGCTTGCGGCGGCGGGCGTCGCGGTCCGCGACGAGCATGTTGTCGAAGTAGGCGAGATCCGACAGCGCCACGCCGGTGTCACGCATCGTGGCCAACACGCGATCGGCGCGCTGGGCGGTGAAGGGGTCGCGCAGGTCGAGATGGTTGGCCACCGGATCGAGCAGCGCTTCCGCGGGCACGTCGGCCACGCTGGGGTGCAGGGCCGACGAGAGCTGGATGGCCGGGCAGTCGAGCTGTCGGGCGAATCGGAGCCAGTCCTCGATGGCCAGGTCCGGATCCGCATCACGCTTCTCGCGCGGCGTGAGTTCCTGCAGGGCGGCCGACAGCAGGCTCAGTCGCATCGGCTTGGGATCGAAGGCACGGGCGGTCATGGGATCTCCTTGGTGGCCGGCCTGACGCTATCAGAACGAAAATTCCTTTTCCACGGCGGTGATGGCATACACTTCCATGCATCCCAAGCAGCGAGTTCGTCGTGGAAAAATCCCACGTCAGGCAGCCCAAGCAGACGAGAAGCCGGCAGTCCTTCGACCGCGTCGTCGACGCCGCCTGCGAGATCATCAACGAAGGCGGGCTGGCTGCCCTGACCCTGGCCGAGGTCAGCCGGCGTTCGAAGGTTTCCATCGGATCCATCTACTGTCGCGTCGAAGGCAAGGAAGACCTGCTGCGGGAAGTGCAGGTCCGCACGCTGCAGCGGATGGAACATGATTTCTCCCTTCTGCTGGCGCGGATCCGTCGCCGGAACCTTTCCCTGAAGGATCTCGTGCCGGCGCTCGTTCGCGAGCTGGGCGAGCATCACCGCAAGTTCTCCGCGCTGCTGGCCGCTTTCATGCAGCAGGCGACCGCCGATGAAGTGATCCGGGATGTCGGCAGGGCTCGTTACCTGTCCACCGGCGCCGATTTTCGGGCCATCCTGCTCGAGCATCGCGAAGAAATCCGGCATCCCGATCCGGATCACGCCGTCGAGGCCTGCTTCGCCATCGCCTACGGCGCCATTGCCCGTTACCTGGGCCTGGGTTCCATGGGGGTCAGGGAGGTCCGCTGGAATGAGCTCCTGCGGGACCTCGGCCTGATGACGCTGGCCTTCCTCGTGGCCGACCTGCGTCATCTCGCGGCGCCGGAGTCGAAGCCGGCGCGCTAGCCGATCGGACGGCGGTTCCTGTTATGCCAGGCCGCTCAGATAGCGGAGGCTCTTCGCGATTGCATCGAAACGATCCATCGTGAAGGGCGGTTCCTGCTCGACGTAGAAATGACGCACGCCGGCGGCATGGGCCACCGGGAGGATCTCGGCCCACTTCAGGCTGCCGCTGCCGACTTCCGTCGGGTCCTGAGTCAGCGTGTAGTTCGCCTTGGTGGACGCCTTGATGTCCTTGACGTGCATCTGCCGCACCCGGCCACTCAGCTTGCGGACCGTCGCGACAGGGTCGAGGCCTGCCGCCGCCACCCAGCCCGCGTCCATTTCGAAGGACACGCTCTTGGGGTCAGTTTCAGCCACCAGGATGTCCCAGCCGGTGGTGTTGCCGATCGGTGCGAACTCAAGGTTGTGGTTATGGTACGAGAACCGCAGGCCTTCCTTGGCAAGGGCCGCGCCACGCTGGTTCAGCAGCGCCGCCATCTTCTGGTAATAACTCTTGTCCATCTTGGCCGATGCGCGGATCAGGAAATCACGGAATGGCTCGTCCTTGCCCGGCGCGAAGCCTTCCGGAAAGGGCATGATCGGCATGGTCACTTCCTCGATGCCGAGCGCGCGCATCTGGCTCGCCAGCTTGCCGGCGTCGGCGAGTCCCGGCTCCATGCCGTCGCGTGAGATGTCGCTCAGGTGGATGCCGGTGAACTTCAGGCCGTTCTTGTCCGCTGCCGACTTGAGTTCAGCCGGCGAGTGGCCGTGGTAGCCGGCCAGTTCGATGGCCTTGAAGCCGATCTTCGCCAGCCGCTCGAAGCTGCCCGAGAGATCCTTCCGGGCCGCGTCGGCGACCGTGTAGAGCTGCAGTCCGATCGGCAGGTTCTGACTCTTGAAGAAGTTCGCGCTGTGGCCGACGGACGGCAGCGAAGCGCCCACGGCGGCGGCCACGCCGAGTCCCAGGGCGTCGCGGCGCGAGATGCGATTGTCGTTCTGGTTCATGTCGTTCATGTTCTTGCCTTGAGCGGTTACGGGTGGGCGGCCGTCGCGGCGCCTTCGCTGCCATGGGAAGGACCGCGGGTCGGCGGACGGAAGACGAAAGCCAGCAGGAGGATACCGAGGAACGCGAGGCCTGCCGGGACCATGAAGAGTCGGTTGTACTCGACCACGACGTGTCCCGCGGCGTCGACCGTGCTCATCCGCGCGGCCAGCGCCGGGAACAGGAAGCTGGCGACCACCATGCCGATGCCGAGGATCAGCAGGTTGAACAGGCCCTGGGCGCTGGTGCGTACGTCCTTCGGGCAGGTCTCGTCGACGAAGATGTAGACCGTGGCGAAGAAGAACGCGTAGCAGATGCCGTGCAGCAACTGGACCGCCACGATCGAGGGGACCGAATCCGCCAGGAACGCAAAGGCCAGGAAGCGCGCCATGTGGCCGGCGATGCCGACCATCATCGTGACCCGCCAGCCCAGCTTGGCCAGTACGCCACCGAGCACCAGCATGGTCACCATCTCCGCGATCTGGCCGAGGCTCAGGACGACCATGCTCAGGTTGCCCGCGATGCCGACCCGGTTGGTCAGGAAGGCGTCGGCCAGCACGAAGTATCCGTTGTGCACGACCGAGTCGAGGAAGGTCACGACGAAGAGCACCGCGATGAACGGGGTCTTCAGCAGGCCCAGGGCACGGCGCCAGGCCAGGTGGTCCACGTCGCTGCCGGCGCGCGGCGGCGTATGCGGCAGGGTCAGCGAATAGGCCGACAGCGCGAACGACATGATCGCGCCGACCACGAAGATCCAGCGAACCTGTTCGACCGTGGCATTCGCATCCAGCAGGAAAACGAAGGGCCAGCTGACCATGACCCAGCCCATCGTCCCGCCCATGCGGACGGTGCCGAAGTCACGCGACGGATTGGGCAGGTTCGCGAAGGCCAGCGTGTTCGTGACCGACAGGGTCGGCACGTACAGCAGGCTGTACAGCATGAAGAAAGTGAAGTGCATCGCGAAGGTGGTCGAGAATGCGGTGCCCAGCAGGCACAGGCCGCTCAGCACATGGCTCGTCGACAGGAAGCGTTCGGCCGAGAAATTGCGGTCGGCGAACTGGTTCGAGAAGAAGATGCCGATGATCGATGCGATGCCCCAGGCGCTGCCTGCCAGCGCCTGCTGGCCGGGCGTGAAGCCCAGCATCGTCATGTAGGGGAACTGCTTGGGCGCCCAGGCGCCCCAGATGGCGAGCTGCATCACCATCATCAGGAACAATCGAAGCCGGATGCCCATGAGACCAGTTCCCCCTTGAAGTGTAGTCGGCGCAGGATAGTGAAAATCGACAGCGTTGTCTCGCCGGCGCGAATCCC
>JBEEKA010000249.1:0-3935 GCA_041168985.1 Pseudomonadota bacterium
CCTCGAACTGCTGGGGCAAATCGTTGCCGCCGGGGTACCAAGACCTGCCGCTGCTTCGGTGCGGTTCAACTCGCGGGGCGCGAGCTGGCGCATGCGTGCTCCGCTGCCCGAAGTCGGCGACTTCGGCACCCTCGACATCTACCTGGGCGAGTGGATCGCCCACCCCCTGACGCTCGTGCTGAAGGTGGACAGCGTGACCCCCGACGGCGTCGTCACGGCGGAGGCGCTGCCTCCGGGGGATGCGGTCGCCGATTTGCTGGAAAGGATGGCTTTCCGTCGCCACCGACGTCGGGTTGCCGGCACACGGCAGCCGCGACGCAGCTGAAACGCAAACTGCGTCACGGAACTGCGGGGGCTCGGCGTCCAGATCGTCGCACTTCTGACGCTGCCGTCCGTAATAATGACGCTCAATGGCTTCCAGTGACCTTGAACCCGCCGCCGACCCGCTGGATCACGCTTCTGCCGAAGCCATCCGGCCTTCGGGTCAGTCCGCCGCGATCCGCAATGTCGTCACGCTGATCGCCCAGGTCGCCTCGCATGAATCGAGCGTCCTGATCCTTGGCGAATCGGGGACCGGCAAGGAAGTCGTCGCCCGGTCGATCCACGATTCCAGTCCGCGACGGAACCGTCCGTTCATCGCCGTGAACTGTGGCGCAATCCCGGCGGACCTCCTCGAGAGCGAGCTGTTCGGCCACGAGAAGGGCGCCTTCACGGGTGCCGTGGCCACTCGCAAGGGACGTTTCGAACTCGCCGAGGGGGGCACGCTGCTGCTCGACGAGATCGGCGACATGAGCCTGCCGATGCAGGTGAAGCTGCTGCGCGTGCTGCAGGAACGGGTTTTCGAGCGCGTGGGCAGCGCCCTGCAGTACCGCTGCAACGTGCGCATCATCGCCGCCACGCACCGCAACCTCGAGGAAGCCATCGCCCGCGGCAGCTTCCGCGAAGACCTGTATTACCGGCTCAACGTCTTCCCCATCGACATGCCGCCGCTGCGCGCGCGCCTCGAGGACCTGCCCACGCTGGTCGCGGACTTCGCTGCGCGCAACGAAGCGGCCGGGCGGCCGCGCGTGCAGCTGTCCGAAGGCGCGATGGACTGCCTGCGTCGCCATCCCTGGCCCGGCAACGTGCGCGAGCTCGGCAACCTCATCGAGCGCCTGTCCATCCTCTGCAACGGTCGCGTGGTGACCGCCAACGACCTGCCGCCGCGTTACCGCCCGGCGGACTGGGAGCCGGATCCCGCGGCTGACGAACATCTGGCGCCGTTGCCGGTGTCCCTGCCTGCCGTTCCGGCGCTTCAGCCGGATCCGATGGACGTCAGCGAAGTGACGATGAGCGAGCGCGAACTCCTCATGATGCCGGACCGTCCGGTGATCGCCCCGACGACCCTTCCGCCGGATGGCATCGACCTGAAGGCCCACGTGAATGCGATCGAGGAATCCCTGATCCGCCAGGCCCTCGACAGGTCCGAGGGAGTCGTCGCCCAGGCGGCCCGCCTGCTGGGCCTGCGCCGCACGACGCTGGTCGAAAAGCTGCGCAAGTTCGGCATCAGCGCCGGCGAGGATTCGCCGGAAAGCTGACGCCCGGAGCGGCAAATTCTTTCCGGCACGGATCTTGCTCTGGTATCCCACCATGAGCACCGAAGCTGAAATTCTGACGGATGAGGCCCTGCAGCCGGTGGCGATGCCCACCCTGCCGGAACGCGAACCTGTGGTCGTCGCCGACAAGAGCCGACTCCTGTTCGAGCTCGCACGCCGCGTGGCGGTGACCGACTGCACCGTGCTGCTGTCCGGCGAGTCCGGGACCGGCAAGGAAGTGCTGGCGCGCTACATCCACATGCGCTCGCCGCGTGCCGGCAAGCCGCTCGTGGCCGTGAACTGCGCCGCCATCCCCGAGAACATGCTCGAGGCGCTGCTGTTCGGCTATGAACGCGGCGCCTTCACCGGCGCGGCGACGTCCCACGCCGGCAAGTTCGAGCAGGCGCAGGGCGGAACCCTGCTGCTCGACGAGATCACCGAAATGCCGCTCGGCCTGCAGGCGAAGCTGCTGCGCGTCCTGCAGGAGCGCGAGGTGGAACGCATCGGAGGCCGCGGCCCGATCCGCCTCGATGTCCGCGTGATCGCGACGACGAACCGCAACCTGCGCAGCGAAGTGCTCGCCGGCCGGTTCCGCGAGGACCTCTACTTCCGCCTCTGCGTGTTCCCGCTCGGCATCGCGCCGCTGCGCGAGCGCCGCGAGGACGTGCTGCCGCTGGCCATGCAGCTGCTGGCGGCCCGCTGCCCGCCGGGCGGCAGGATCCCGGCGCTGTCGGCGGATGCGGCGCAGATGCTGCTGATGTACAGCTGGCCGGGCAATGTCCGCGAACTCGACAATCTCCTGCAGCGGGCGCTGATCCTCTGCACCGGGCCGGTCATCGAGGCGGGTCATATCCGCTTCGAGTCGATTACCGACTTCGGGCACCTGCCGTTCACCGCGAAGCCGGATGTCGCCGCGTCGCCGACCCAGGCCGCGCTGCAGGTGGCCGTGCCGGCCTCGGTGGCGGCGGGGGGCGAATTGAAGGATTCACTGCGCGACACGGAACGGGATCTCATCCTGAACGTGCTGGGCAGCGGCGCGTCCCGACGGGAGGCCGCCGACCGGCTCGGCATCAGCCCGCGTACGCTGCGTTACAAGCTCGCGCGCCTGCGCGCGGAAGGTAACCGCACATGAGCAACATGCAGATCGACGGCGTGCTGGCGCAGATCCGCTCGCTGCAGGCGCTGACGCGCGTGGGCTCGACGAACGGGCCCAATGCGGCCAATGGCCCGGCTGCCGTCGCGCAGTCCGCGGGCCTCGGACGCGCGAATGGCGTGGAGCCACTGAACGGCACCAGCTTCGCCTCGGTGCTGAAGGCCGGCCTCGACAAGGTCAATGCCGCGCAGCAGAACGCGCGCAGCATCACCGAGAAGTTCGAGCGCGGCGTGCCGGGGGTCGAACTGTCCCAGGTGATGATCGAATCGCAGAAGGCCAACGTCGCATTCCGCGCGACGGTCGAAGTCCGCAACCGCCTGGTGAACGCCTACCAGGAAATCATGAACATGCCGATCTGACGGATGAGTGACAGACATGGCTGAAGAAAACGCAGTGGCCGCCCAGGGCGGCCTGAAACTCGCGGCGGGCCTGAAGCCGCTGCTGCTGCTGGTGGGTGTCGCCGCTGCGGTGGCCGCCGGCGTCGGCGTGGCCCTGTGGTCGCAGGGGCCGACCTACAGCCTGCTGTTCGGCAACCTCTCCGACGCGGACAAGGCACAGGTCGTGCAGTCGCTCGACCAGAACGCCATCCCGTACAAGCTCGATGGCGCCACCGGTGGCGTCCTCGTGCCCGCCGACAAGGTCAGCGAGGCCCGCATGCGCCTTGCGGCCAAGGGCCTGCCGGAAAGCGGCGGCTTCTCGCTCATCGACAAGGACAACGGCTTCGGCGTCAGCCAGTTCATGGAAGGCGCGCGGTACCAGCATGCGATCGAGACGGAGCTGGCCCGCACGATCTCGAGCCTCAAGCAGGTCGAGGGTGCGCGCGTTCACCTGGCGGTTCCCCAGCAGGCGACTTTCATCCGCGACCGCAGGCCCGCGACGGCATCGGTGTTCCTGCAGCTCCGCGCGGGCCGCAGGCTCGAGCGGGAACAGGTCACGTCGATCGTCAACCTCGTCGCCTCCAGCATCCCGGAGCTCGACTCGCGCCAGGTCACCGTGATCGACAGCCAGGGCCGCCTGCTGTCCGCGCCCGAGAAGAACGGCGAATTCGCGGAACGCGAACAGCAGTTCGAGATCGCGCGGCGCATGGAAGAAGATTACTCGCAGCGCATCGTCTCGCTGCTGACGCCGCTGATCGGACCGGATCGCGTGCGGGCGCAGGTCGTTGCGCAGATCGAGATGTCCGCGACGGAAGAAGCGCGTGAACAGTA
>JBEEKA010000250.1:0-3581 GCA_041168985.1 Pseudomonadota bacterium
CGCTTGAAGGCGCGAGTCGGTGCTCGACTTTTGGCGCCTCTGGCATTATCATCGTCGATGTCCAACGAGTAACCGCACCCGACCGTGTGCCCCATCCGAAAGGAGGCCAGCCATGAAGTCACTTTAGGAGGTGACACATGGAAGGCTCGAAGAAGAACCGACGCAAGCAGCTGGACCAGGCGCGGGCCGCCGCGATGAAGCGCGACGGCATCGAACGCACCACCGGACGCTGCCCCATCTGCAACGCCGTGTACCACGCGAACATGCTTCGTGAGGGCTACGCGGCTCGTCGCTGCGAGGGAGGGAGGGACAACCGCTAAAGCAGGAGAGTTCCTCGGTGCTCGCAGCGCTCACCGAACGGGATGATACGCAGACTCAGGTAGACGCCTGGGAGACGACCGCGGCGCGGTTCCGCGCTCGGCGTCTCTCGGCGTCGCTCTACGAGTTCATGCGCGAGGGCTGGCACGTCGTCGAGCCCTCGGTCGAGTTCGTCGGCAACTGGCACCTGGAGAAGATCTGCACGGCGCTCGAACAGGTCGGCGCGGGAGATATCGAGCGCGCCATCATCAACCAACCGCCCGGCACCTGCAAGACCCGCACGCTGCTCTTTTGGACCGCGCACCTGCTCGCGCGGGACCCGCGGCGACGGGTGCTCATCGTGACCTACGGCGACGATTTCTCCACCAAGTTCGCCAGCGACATCCGAACGCTGATGCGTTCGCCCTGGTTCCAGAACCTGTTTCCCATGCGGTTCAAGCGGGACCAGGACGAGAAGAGCTACTTCGCCACGATCGACGGCGGCTGGTGCCTGGCGACGTCGGTCGGCGGCAAGGGCCAGGGCCTGCATCCGGACTTCATCATCCTGGATGACCCGATCAAGGCGATGGATGCCAAGACTATCGGGGGTCGCGACGAGGTATGGTCCTGGTACACCAACACGCTGGCCTCGCGCGGCATGACCCGCAACGTGCGCCTCGTCGCCTCCGGCCAGCGGCTGGACGTCGACGACTTCTTCGGGCGCCTGCTGGCCTCGCCGGCCAAGGGTTCGTGGACCCACGTGCGGTTCCCGATGCGCTACGAGCCGAGCCGACCGCCCACCGACCAGGAGCCGGAGGGCTACCAGGCGGACCCGCTCGACCCGCGCACGCAGGACGGGGAACTCCTGTGGCCCGCGCTCGTGTCCGAGGAGAAGGTCAAGCTCAAGGAGATGGAGCTGGCCGAGGACGCGCCCGCGCAGCTGCAGCAGCACCCGCAGGTCAAGGGCGGACGCCTCTTCAAGACCGACATGCTGCGGTTCTACGAGCCGGGCGAACTCCCCGCGGAGATGGTGCTGCGGCGCGGCTGGGATACCGGAGCGACCGAGGGCGGAGGCGACCCGACCGCGGGCGTGAAGATGGGCGCCGAGGTGGGGACGCGCATCGAGAACGGACTCAAGCGCCGGGAGCTGACCAACCGATACTTCGTCACGAACGCCGTGCGTGAGCAGCTGGGACCGGACGGGGTCGACCGGCTGATGCTCGTGACCGCGCAGGCGGACGGGATCAGGTGCGGACAGCGGGAGGAGCGCGAGGGCGGATCGTCCGGCAAGGCGGTCACCAACGCGCGGGCGCGCCTGATGCGCGGCCTCGACTACGAGGAGGTGACCAAGCACGTCAACAAGGTCATGTACTCGAAGCCGTTCCGATCGCAGGTCAACGCCGGCAACGTGTACCTGCCGAAGGGCGAGCCGTGGGTGGCGGACTTCATCAGCGAGCTGCGGGACTTCCCGGCCGGAAGCCATGACGACCAGGTAGACGCGGCGAGCACGGCGTTCAACGCGCTGATCCTCGCGGACCTGGCGGAATCGGTGGAATGCACGTGGTAGAGAGACGTCAAGTGAAGCGCATCGTCCTCTCGATCGTCCTGGCGGTCAGCCTACCGCGCCTAGCCGCGGCGCAGACCTCCTTCGACAGGTTCACGCCCGCGCTGCCGACCGAGGGCGAGCGCCGGGTCGCGGAGATCGCCAGCTGGGCGACGCTGCTCACGGCCGTAGCGCTCGACGCGCGGGCGACCATCGGCAAGTGCGACGGGCAGGACCAGTGCTATCGCGCCGTCGTCATGACCGGCCTTCGGGTAGGCGTGACCCTCGGAGCCACGGCCTTGGTCAAGAAGCTGGTGCATCGCACCCGGCCCTGCGCGAAGGGATTCTCGGATGCCGCGGGCTACGACTCGGCGTGCGGCATCGACGACCCGGACGCGTCGTTCTACAGCGGGCACACGGCGCTCGCCTTTTCCACTCTCGGCGGCCCGCGCCTGGCCTTCGCCCTGCCCCTATCGGTAGGCACCGGAGGCCTGCGCGTGGCCGCCGGGAAGCACTGGCTCACCGACGTATTAGTCGGCGCAGGCGTGGGCGCACTCACGTCGAGGATACGCTAATGGCCGCAGATTCCAACATGCATCCGGTCGCGCCGGATCCTACGGAGTTCAAGTCGCTTCCGCAGTACACCGTGGACACGCTACCGGCGAATTCGATCGCGGGCGCGCTGGCGATAATCACGGACCACAGCGGCGTCAGCGATTTGTTTGATCGGCGTGGCGACGAACACGATCCGCGCGCAGTTATCGGGCTTCATCGCCCCTTAAAAGGAGTAGGAATCATGAAACGTTGGCTCTTATCGTTGTGTATGATCTTGACAGCGGTTCCCCTTGCGGCGCAGAGCGTCAACAAGACTCTCTCGGGCACGACCTGTCCAGGCAACGGATGTCTGACCGTGGACGTAGCGGGCAGCGGCACGCTGGGTCTTCAGGTTGAAGGGGTCTTCAGCGGCACGCTGACCTTCACGCAGGCCGTGGGTGACAATACCTACGTAGCCTGGTCGGTGGTGCCCAATGGGTCCGGTTCGAGCGTGACATCGACGACGACGACGGGTCTTTTCTTCGGCAGCGTGGCCGGCGCCAACCGGGTACGGATCGCGTTTACGGCCTATACGTCCGGCACCGCGATTGTCTCGACCGTGCGCGCCCAGGCCAAGCTGTTCCCCGCCGCCGCCGCACCTGGGAGCGCTGGCGCGGACACTCAAGTCGTCTTCAACCAGGGCGGCGTGTTTGGAAGCAGCAGCAACTTCGTCTATGACTACGCCGTAACAGGAGGCGTCACCATCAGTGGCGGCGCCCAGCCCTTTCTGGCCCTACGCACCGCGGCGAGCGCGCCGGCGAACTCGGGGATCATGCGGTTGTCGTATGGGGTTGGGGTCAACGCGCGGAATCGGACTAACAACGGGGATATCGGGATGTTCGGCGTCGGCCAGATCGCCGACGATGACTACATCGAGTTCGGCGACAACCAGCAGCACGGGGTCAGCAAGCCGCTGGGGATCAAGTTTTATCCCGGTAGCTCCACGCCGCTGCGTATTGATGTGACCGGTGTCACGCAACTTCCCGGCACGGTCATCACCGCTGGCGCGGGTATGGCCGTTGCCAACGTAGGGGCAAACTCCTGTGGCACCACGGCCGCGACCATCGCGGGCAACAACAATGTGGGCGAGGTCACGGTCGGCGCGACGGCAGGCACGCAGTGCCGGATCACGCTGACTGTCGCGGCG
>JBEEKA010000251.1:0-3033 GCA_041168985.1 Pseudomonadota bacterium
CACCTGTCTGCAGGACGCCGTGGCGCCGAAACTTCCCGACTTCTACAACGAGGCCATCGAGGGGATCCTCATTGGTGACGGCCAGGGTTCCTGCGGTACGGCCGCGTTCAGGGGCGAACGGGTCATCGTGGAGGACATCCCGACGCACCCCCACTGGGCCGCCTTCAAGGATCTGGCCGGCAAGGCAGGCCTCGCCTCCTGCTGGTCGGAACCCGTCGTGGACGCCAAAGGCAAGGTGCTGGGTACTTTCGCGATTTACCACGCCACACGGAGCCACCCGACCGAGGCGGACCTGAGGATGATCTCCCAGGCCGCCACCCTGGCTGCGCTGGCGATACAGAAGCGCCGTGCCGATCAGGAGTTGACGGATTACCGCAACAACCTTGAAGCCATGGTAGAGACGCGCTCGCGCGAAATCAGGGAGCTCAACCGGCTGCTGGAGATCCGGGTCGCCGAGGCAGAGTCATCCAACCGCGCCAAGAGCACCTTCCTGTCCAATATGAGCCACGAAATCCGGACGCCGCTCAATGCCGTCATCGGGCTTTCGTACCTCATGCGCAAGGACTCCCACGAGGCGGAACAGACCGCGCGCATCGACAAGGTTCTGGCATCCAGCGAGCACCTGTTGAACCTTTTGAACGACATCCTGGATCTGTCGAAGATCGATTCCGGGAAGTTCACGCTGGAAGAGGCGCCCCTGAACCTGGACAGCATCGTGGCCAACGTGGTCTCGATGGTCGCCGAGCGCGCCGACGCCAAGGGATTGAGGCTCATAAGACAGCTGGATGTACCCACCAAGAGCCTCATGGGTGACAGGACCCGCCTGCAACAGGCCCTGCTGAACTACGTCGGCAATGCGGTCAAGTTCACGGATACCGGCAGCGTGACCATTCGGATCCAGACCGTCACTACGGACGGCGTCGGACACCTGCTGCGCTTCGACGTGACAGACACGGGCATTGGGATTGGCAAGGAGGCCATGGAGAGACTGTTCGGCGCCTTCGAACAGGAAGAGACTTCGACCACGCGCAAATATGGCGGAACAGGCCTGGGGCTGGCCATCACCCGGAAGCTCGCCCAGGCGATGGGCGGTGACGCCGGTGCCCTCAGCGTGCCAGGCAGAGGCAGCACCTTCTGGTTCACTGCCCGCCTGAAGGAAGCCGACGGATCGGCCATGGCCCGAACATCGACGCGCCGGGACGCGGCCGCGGCAGTACTGAAACAGTCTTTTGCGAAGTCGCGCATCCTGGTTGCGGAAGACGAACCCGTCAATCGCGAGATCACCTCGATCATGTTGAAGAAGGTAGGACTGGTGGTCGACCTGGCTGAAAACGGCCAAGAGGCGGTGGAACTGGCCCGGAGCCACCCCGACTACCGACTGATCCTGATGGACATGCAAATGCCAACGCTTGATGGATTGGATGCGACACAGGAGATCCGCAAACTCGCGGCGTACAGAGCGGTTCCGATCCTTGCCATGACGGCCAATGCGTTTGCTGAAGACAGGATCAAATGCATGGATGCAGGCATGGATGACTTCATCACCAAGCCGATTCCGCCCGATGAGCTCTACGCCATTCTCCTGCGGCACCTTGGCGGCGCAGCGACTGGCCGCTGACGACGACCCTGTTGCGGCGCAATTGCCACACTCGATCCACCGGGCCATTCGGCCCCCCGGAAACGAAAAAGGCCACCCGAAGGTGGCCTTTTCGTCGTGGTCCAGCCGGAGCAATGGCCGGACCTTAGTAAGTTGGTAGCGGGGGTAGGATTTGAACCTACGACCTTCGGGTTATGAGCCCGACGAGCTGCCAGACTGCTCCACCCCGCAACCGAGGCCGCGAATACTACAGCAGTTTTCGCGGCTGTCCAGACCTTTCTTCCCTTTCGCTTACAGCGGGATCACGCTGCGGCAGACGTCGATCAGGGCGTCCGGCAACAGGCCAAGGGCCAGCGCAGCGGCGGCGTTAGCCACGACCATGATCCGCAGCGGAGCGCGCGTCAGCCTGCCCGGCAGTTCACCTGGCGCCTCGAAGTACATCATCCAGACGATGCGCAGGTAGTAGAACGCACCGATCACGGACATCAGCACGGCGATGCCGGCGAGCCAGACGTGGTTGCCATGCACCAGCGCTTCGAGGACTCGCAGCTTCGCCCAGAAACCGACAAATGGTGGTACGCCGGCCGTCGAGAACATCAGCGCAGCCATCACCAGGGCCAGCAGCGGATCCCGCTTGGAAAGCCCCTTGTACTGGTCGATCTCGTCGGCCTCGAAGCCGTCGCGCGAAGCCAGCAGGATCACGCCGAAGGTTCCCAGCGTCGTCAGCACGTAGACCAGCGTGAAGTACAGCGCCGCCTGGTAGCCATAGACCGAGCCGGTCACGAAACCCAGCAGGATGAATCCGACGTTGGAAATCGCCGAATAGGCCAGCATGCGGCGCAAATTGGTCTGCGCGATCGCCACGATGTTGCCGAGCACGATCGACACGATCGCCAGCAGGGCCAGCATCTGCGACCAGGCGGCAACCTGGGCGGCCATGCCCTCCGCCAACAGGCGGAACGCCAGCGCGAAAGACGCCAGCTTCGGCGCCGTGGCGATAAGCATCGTGACCGGCGTCGGCGCGCCCTGATACACGTCCGGCACCCACATATGGAACGGGACGGCACCAAACTTGAAGCCCACCGCCACGACTATGAAGGTCAGACCCATCAGCAAGCCGAGGCTCGGCGGGCCGGCCAGCGCTGCCGCGAGGATATCCAGCGACAGCGAACCGGTGATGCCATAAACCAGCGACATGCCGTACAGGAGCGTGCCGGAAGCAATGGCACCCAGGACGAAGTACTTCATGGCCGCCTCGGCGGCGACGCCGTTGTCGCGATCGAAGGCAACCAGCGCGTAAAGCGACAGCGAGAGCAATTCGACGCCGATATACACCGTGATCAGGTTACCGGCCGAGGCCATCACGAGGATGCCGAGCAGCGCCGTCAGCGACAGGACGTAATACTCGCCCTTGTGGATACGGCGCCGATTCAGGT
>JBEEKA010000252.1:0-19585 GCA_041168985.1 Pseudomonadota bacterium
GATGGCTCCCTGTCCCTGTCCTTCAACAAGGGATTCTTCTCGAACGGCGACTCCCGCGAACCGGAGCAGGCCGGTGTCTGGGGCGCCGTCGTGGGGTCGCTGCTGACACTGGGCGTGACCCTGCTGCTGTCGTTCCCGATCGGTGTCGCCGCGGCGATCTACCTCGAGGAATTCGCGCGCAAGGGCAAGTGGACGGATCTCATCGAGGTCAACATCAACAACCTCGCGGCGGTGCCTTCGATCGTGTTCGGTCTGCTGGGCCTGGCCGTGTTCCTGAACCTCTTCGGAATGCCCCGCTCGGCGCCGCTGGTCGGGGGCATCGTGCTGACGCTGCTGACGCTGCCGACGATCATCATCGCGTCCCGTGCGGCGTTGAAGGCGGTGCCGCCGTCGATCCGGGAAGCGGCGCTGGGCATGGGGGCCTCGCGCATCCAGATGGTCATGCACCATGTCTTCCCGCTGGCGATGCCGGGCATGCTGACCGGCACGATCATCGGCATGGCGCGCGCGCTGGGCGAGACGGCGCCGCTGCTGATGATCGGCATGGTAGCCTTCATCGTCGACGTGCCGAAGGGACTGTCCGATCCCGCCACGGTCTTGCCGGTCCAGGTCTACCTGTGGGCGGACAGTGCCGAACGCGCTTTCGTCGAACGCACGTCCGCAGCCATCCTCGTCCTGCTGGCCTTCCTCATTCTGATGAATGCCGCGGCCGTCTTCCTGCGCAACAGGTTCGAGCGCCGCTGGTAAGCCGGCAGCGCCCTGCATCCGAGGTCCTAACTGAATGTCCACCGAGAACGCCGTGAACACCGCCAGTCCACCGGTTCCCGAGAACTGCCGCACGGTCGGCGTGGTGACCGTCGAGAACGCCGTGCTCAGCGCGCGCGGGGTCGATGTCTATTACGGCGAAAAGCGTGCCATCAAGGAAGTCAGCGTCGACATCGCCCGCAACCAGGTGCTGGCCATGATCGGTCCGTCAGGCTGCGGCAAGTCTACTTTCCTGCGCTGCCTCAACCGGATGAACGACACGATCGAGGGCTGTCGGGTCTCGGGTTCCATCACGCTGGAAGGGCAGGACATCTACGCGAAGAGTCAGGACGTCGTGCCGCTGCGTGCCCGCATCGGGATGGTGTTCCAGAAGCCCAATCCGTTCCCGAAGTCGATCTACGAGAACGTCGCCTACGGGCCGCGCATCCATGGACTGGCCGCGGACCGCGTCGAACTCGATGAAATCGTGCAGACCAGCCTGCACCGCGCCGGACTGTGGGACGAGGTCAAGGACCGGCTCAACCAGCCGGGCACGGGTTTGTCGGGCGGGCAGCAGCAGCGGCTGTGCATCGCGCGCACGATCGCCGTGAATCCGGAAATCATCCTGATGGACGAGCCCTGCTCTGCGCTGGACCCGATCGCCACGGCCCGCATCGAGGACCTGATCGACGAGCTGCGCGAACAGTATGCGATCGCGATCGTCACGCACTCGATGCAGCAGGCCGCGCGCGTCTCGCAGCGCACGGCCTATTTCCATCTCGGCGACCTGATCGAGGTCGGCGAGACGGACCGCATCTTCACCAATCCCCGGCACAAGCTGACCGAGGACTACATCACGGGTCGCTTCGGCTAAAAGCGACCCGCCGTGGTCGACGTCAGTCGGCCATGCGCAGCAGTTCGTTGATCGACGTCTTCGCGCGCGTCTTCTCGTCGACGCGCTTCACGATCACCGCGCAGGCCAGGCTGTAACGGCCATCCGCCGAGGGCAGGGCGCCCGGCACCACCACCGAACCCGGCGGCACGCGACCGTAGGTCACTTCACCCGTGGCGCGGTCGTAGATCTTCGTGCTCTGGCTGATGAACACGCCCATCGCCAGCACCGAACCGCGGCCGACGATCACGCCTTCCACGACTTCCGAGCGCGCGCCGATGAAGCAATCGTCCTCGATGATCGTCGGGTTCGCCTGCAGTGGCTCCAGCACGCCGCCGATGCCGACGCCACCCGACAGGTGCACGTTCCTGCCGATCTGCGCGCAGGAACCGACCGTCGCCCAGGTGTCCACCATCGTGCCCGAATCGACATAGGCGCCGATGTTCACGTAGGAGGGCATGAGCACGACGTTCGGCGCGATGTAGGCGCCGCGGCGCGCCACAGCGGACGGCACCACACGCACGCCGCCGGCCTTCAGCTGGGCGGCATCCTGGTGGGCGAACTTCAGGGGCACCTTGTCGTAGTAACGCACGCTGCCGGCATCGATGACCTGGTTGTCGTTGATGCGGAAGTACAGCAGCACCGCCTTCTTCAGCCATTCGTTCACCTGCCAGGCGTCGCCCAACTGCGTCGCGATGCGCGCGCGGCCGCTGTCGAGCTGGCCGATGCAGTCCTCGATCGCGGCACGCGTGCCGGCGTCGACGGTGGAGGGGGTGATTTCGGCGCGACGCTCGAAAGCGGCTTCGATCGTCTTCTGCAGGGTATCGGTCATGGCAGTTCCAGTTCGGTAAGGGTCAAAGGGAAAGGGTGAAGGCGCGGATGCGGCGCGCCGCCTCGACACATTCATCGACGGTGGCGACGAGCGAAATGCGGATGCGGCCGCGGCCCGGGTTGGCGCCCGCGTTGTCGCGGGCGAGGAAGGTGCCCGGCACCACGGTGACGTTCTGCGTCTCGAAAAGCCCGGCGGTGAATGCCACGTCGTCACCGGGTACCTTCTGCCAGAGGTAGAAGCCGCCTGCCGGGCGTTCGACGTCGAGCACCTCGGACAGGAGGGGTACCACCCGGTCGTACTTCTCGCGGTACAGCGCGCGGTTCGCACGCACGTGCGCATCGTCTTCCCAGGCCAGGATGCTGGCGCGCTGCGTCGGAATCGGCATGGCGCAGCCGTGGTAGGTCCGGTACAGCAGGAACTTCGCCATGGTCTCCGGGCAGCCGGCGACAAAGCCCGAGCGCAGGCCCGGCACGCTGGAGCGCTTCGACAGCGAGTGGAAGACCATGCAGTGGCGGAAGGAATCGTTGCCCATGGCCTGGGCGACGGCGAGCAGCGACGTCGGCGGATCCGATTCGTCGTCGAACAGCTCCGCATAGCACTCGTCGGCAGCGATCATGAAATCGTATCGGGCCGCGAGTTCCAGGGCCTGGCGCAGGTAGTCGCGCGACAGGACGGAACCGACCGGGTTGCCCGGGCTGCACAGGAACAGGACCTGGCAGCGGCGCCACGTCGATTCATCGACGGCGTCGAGGTCGGGCAGGTACCCATTGGCCTCGGTCGTGTCGAGGTACACCGGCTCCGCACCGGCGAGCAGCGCGGCGCCTTCGTAGATCTGGTAGCAGGGGTTCGGCATCAGCACCGCGGGCCGGTCCAGTCCACGGTCGACGACGGCCTGCACGAAGGCAAAGAGGGCCTCGCGCGTGCCGTTGACCGGCAGGACCATGCGGCCGGCGTCGACGCTGTCGGGCCGCAGCGCGAAACGCCGTTCCAGCCACCGCGCGCAGGCCGCGCGCGTTTCGTCGAGACCCTTGGTCGCGGGATAACTGCCGAGCTCGTCCATCCCGTCACGCAGCGCCTGGAGAACGAAACCCGGTGGTGCATGTTTCGGCTCGCCGATCGACAGGGCGATATGTCGCAGCCCGGACGGTGCCTTGAGGGGGGCCTTCAGGCGCGCAAGGCGTTCGAAAGGATAGGCGACGAGGCGCCCGAGGTCGGGATTCATGCAGGGTCCGGGATCAGGGGCCGCGGTGGAGCGCGGCAAGAAGTCGCTGCCGCAGGTTTTCGGCTGCGGTTTCGTCCAGCGGCTGTTGTGCCGGATCGGTGACGTAGAAGACGTCCTCCGCCCGTTCGCCCAGCGTGCTGACCTTCGCGCCATGCAGGTCGATGCGCAACTCCCACAGCACCTTGCCTACGTCGCACAGCAGTCCTGGCCGGTCGCCGGCGATGAGTTCGAGCACGGTGCGGCGGTTGTGCTCGTCCGTGCTGATCGCGAGTTGCGTCGGGGTGTTGAACATCCGGACCTGCCGGGGCGCTCGGCGCGAGACGCCCAGCGCGGAGTCTTCCGGACGCTGCAGGGAGCGCCAGAGCTGCTCCTCGATTTCACGGACGCGCTCGGGGTCTTCGATCGGCGCGCCGTCCTCCTCGAGCACGTGGTACAGGTCGAGGCTGAAACCGTTTTCCGTCGGCGTGATGCGGGCGTCGACGATCGTCAGTCCCAGCTGGTCGAGCACCGCGGTCGCACGCGCGAAGCCGTGGCGTCGGTGCGGCGCGTGGATCAGCACGGCGGTCGTACCCCGCTCGCTGCGTGGTTCGACCGACACGAGGGGCTCTTCCGACGAGGGGTCGCGATGGACCAGCAGCCTCGTATGCCAGGCGATTTCCTGCGGTGAATGCCGCAGGAAATAGGCCGGTGACAGGCGTGCCCAGATGCCATCGACGCCATCCGTGACGCCCTGTTCGGACAGCAGGGCCCGGGCGCCGTCCTGGTGCTCGCGCAACAGCTGTTCCTCGTCGATTGGTCGTTCGAGTCCGCGACGCAGGGCACCGCGTACCCGTTCGTAGAATTCCTGGAACAGAGAGGCCTTCCAGGAATTCCACAGCCTCGGATTGGTCCCGCGCACGTCAGCGACCGTAAGCATGTAAAGGCAGTCGAGGTGGTTCTCGTCGCCGACCTGCTGGGCGAATTCGTTGATGACCTGGGGGTCGGCGATGTCCTTCTTCTGTGCCGTCAACGACAGCAGCAGGTGGTTGCGTACCAGCCAGGCCACGAGTCGTGCGTCGTAGCGCGACAGGCCCTGTTCGAGGCAGAAGGCCTCCGCATCGACGGACCCCAGTTCCGAATGGTCGCCGCCACGGCCCTTCGCGATGTCATGGAACAGCGCGGCCAGATAGACGATCTCCGGCTTCGGCAGCAGCTGCATGATGCCGGAAAGCAGCGGGAATTCATGGTCGAACTTCGGCATGGCCAGCCGGCGCAGGTTCGACAGGACGAACAGCGTGTGGGCGTCCACCGTGTAGGCGTGGAACAGGTCGTACTGCATGCGGCCGACGATCCGGCCGAAAGCCGGGATGTAGCGACCGAGGATGCCGTAGGTATTCATGCGCCGCAGTTCATGCGTCACGCCGACCGGCGCGCGAAGGATCTCGAGGAAGAGCCGGTGGTGGCGCGGGTTCTGGCGGAACTCCTCGTCGATCAGCCACAGGTGGCGCGCGAGGGAGCGCATCGTTGCCGCCCGGACGCCCCGGATCTCGGGGTGCTGCTGGAGCAGCACGAACAGTTCCAGCAGGGCGGAGGGGTTGCGGGCGAAGGTGTCCGGCGAAACGGCTTCCAGGTGGTCGTTGCGGATCTGGAACCGGGGATTGATGGACCGCGGCGGTCCTTCTTCGGACAGGATGGCGTCGCGGAACAACTGCAGCAGCAGTTCGTTCAGGAAGCTGACATCCAGCACCGTGCGGTAATACCGCTGCATCAGCTGTTCGACGGCCAGTGTGTACGAGGCGTCCTCGTAGCCGAAGCTCTGTGCCAGCTTGATCTGGTGGTCGAAGAGCAGGCGGTCTTCATGCCGGCCGGTGAGCACGTGCAGCCCGAACCGGACTTTCCAGAGGAACTCCTGCGCCTGCTGGAGCTTCCTCAGTTCCGCGGGGGTCAGATAGCCCTGCGTGACCAGTTCCTCGAGGCCCTGCACGCCGAAGTGGCGCTTGGCCACCCAGCCGATTGTCTGCAGGTCCCTCAGCCCGCCCGGGCCGGTCTTCACGTTCGGCTCGAGGTTGTACGCTGTGTCGTTCGCCTTCGCGTGCCGGTCGGCCTGTTCCTTGAGCTTGGCCTCGAAGAACTGGCGCGCCGGCCAGATACGGTCCGGCGCCAGCGCGCGGCGCATTGTCTCGGGCAGCGTCTCGGAACCCGCGACATGGCGGGACTCGAGCAGCGTCGTCATGACGCCCACGTCGGCGCTGCTTTCCTCCGCGCACTGGGAAGGCGTGCGCACGCTGTGGCCCACCTCGAGGCCGATGTCCCAGAGGAATCGAACCAGCTGTTCGACCTGGCCGCGCGCCGAGTCGTGCAGCTCCTCGCCTTCGGGCACCAGCACGAGGATGTCGACGTCTGACGCCGGATGCAGCTCGCCGCGACCGTAACCGCCAACGGCAAGCAGGGAGAAACTTGCGGCCAGCGACGGTTCCAGCTGGCGCTGCCAGGCGATCTGCAGCAGGGTGTCGACGAATCGCGCCCTGCCATGGACCAGGGCCTCGACGGCCACTTCGGTGTCGAAGAATCGCTTGAGGTCTTCCTGCGATGCCCTTACGGCATCCCGAAAGGCCTCGGGCGCGTAGTCGCGCGCCGCCAGTGTCCCGCCGAGCTGGTCCAGCAAGGGCCAGTGCAGGATGAGCGGCGTTTCCATTGTTTCTTCTTCATCGAGCGCGGCCTGCTTGTAGGACACCATGGTCAGCCTCGCTCGCTCGCGCCCAGCGTCATGATTTCAACGCCTGCCGCGGTGACCAGCACGGTGTGCTCCCACTGCGCGGACAGCGAATGGTCCTTGGTGACCACCGTCCAGCCATCGGGCAGTTGCCGCACGTGGCGTCTGCCTGCATTGATCATGGGCTCGATGGTGAACGTCATGCCTTCCTTCAGTTCGAGCCCGCTGCCCGGCGTGCCGTAATGAAGGACCTGCGGGTCTTCGTGGTACACGCGACCGATGCCGTGCCCGCAGTACTCGCGCACGACCGAGAACCCGTTCGCTTCCACCAGCGCCTGGATCGCATGGCCGATGTCGCCCAGGCGGGCCCCCGGACGGACGATGCGGATGCCTTCCCACATCGCCTCGCGGCACACCGTGGACAGGCGTTCCGCCTGCACGGGTGGTTTGCCCACGTAGTACATCCGGCTGGTGTCCCCGTGGAATCCATCGACGATGACGGTGACATCGATGTTGACGATATCGCCGGCCTTGAGGCGCTTGTCGTTGGGGATGCCATGGCAGACGACATGGTTCACGGACGAGCAGATCGTCTTCGGGAAGCCCCGGTATCCGAGGTTCGCCGGGATGGCGCGCTGCACATCTACGATGAAGTCGTGGCAGCGACGGTCGAGTTCCTCGGTCGTCACGCCGGGCTGGACGTGCTCGGTGATCATGTCGAGTACGTCGGCGGCGAGGCGCCCCGCGACTCGCATTTTCTGCTGCTCGTCCGGGGTCTTGATGGTGATGTGCATGGGGCCTTGGGCGGGGAGAGGAGGGACGCGCTAAGGCGTTGTTTGCGCGGGAACTTCATGGTATAAAGCGCCGCCTTTTTTGGCAAACCAATCCCAGCGCATATCGTCACGGCTGGCCGGGTGTCCCAAGTGGATTGCCTGCCGGGGTGTGCGCCGAGGCCCCAACCCGAACGATTGAGGAGAAGACCATGTCCGGCGTGTCAATGCGACAGATGCTGGAAGCGGGCGTCCATTTCGGACACCAGACCCGCTTCTGGAACCCCAAGATGGCCCAGTACATCTTCGGTGAGCGCAACAAGATCCATATCATCAACCTCGAGAAGACGCAGCCGATGTACGCGGAGGCCGCTGCCTTCGCGCGCGCCATCGCCGCCGATGGCGGCACCGTCCTTTTCGTGGGAACCAAGCGCTCGGCGCGTGACGCCGTGCAGCTCGAAGCCCAGCGCTGCGGCATGCCCTACGTCAACCAGCGCTGGCCGGGCGGCATGCTCACCAACTTCAAGACGATCCGTCAGTCGATCAAGCGCCTGATGGACCTCACCGAGCTGAACAACTCGGGCGCGCTCGACAAGCGCAGCAAGAAGGAAGCCCTCCAGCTGCGCCGCGAAATGGCGAAGCTCGAGAAGAGCCTCGGCGGCATCAAGGACATGGGCTCGCTGCCCGACGTCCTTTTCGTCATCGACGTCGGCCACGAAGGTATTGCGCTGCAGGAAGCCAAGAAGCTCGGCATCCCGGTCATCGCCGTCGTCGACACGAACTGCTCGCCGCTGAACGTGGACTACGTGATCCCGGGCAACGATGACGCCATGCGCGCCATCAACCTCTACGCCGCCGGCATGGCCGATGCGGTGCTCGAAGGCAAGTCGCAGGCCCCGGTCGTCGCCGTGGGCGAAGACGAATTCGTGGAACTCGACGAACAGGGCAACCCGCGCCGTCGCGCCGGTGGCCGTGCTCCTGCCCGCGCCGGTGGCCGTCCGGCCGCTCCGGGCCGCCGTCGTGCGCCCCGCGCCGATACGGGCGAAGTCCAGGCTGCCGGTGAAGTGACCGAGGCGGACCTCGACGAGCCGGGTTCGGACGTCAAGGCCCCTGCCGCTCCGAAGGACGCTGCTCCGGCGCGTCGTCGTCCGGCCGCCGGTGCGGGCGCCCCCCGCCGCGGAGGTCGCTAATGGCCGTCACCGCACAGGCCGTGGGCCAGCTGCGCGAGCGCACTGGCGCCGGCATGATGGAATGCAAGCGCGCGCTGGTCGAAACCAACGGCGACCTGGATGCCGCGGCCGAACTCATGCGCAAGCAGGGTATCGCCAAGGCTGACAAGAAGGCCTCGCGCGTTGCCGCGGAAGGCGTCATCGCCAGCGCCCAGTCGGCCGACGGCAAGTCGGGCGTCCTGGTCGAGATCAACTGCGAGACCGATTTCGTGGCCCGTGGCGACGACTTCAGCGGTTTCGCGGCTGCCGTCGCCAAGCTCGTCCTCGATACGAACCCGGCCGATGTCGATGCGGTCCTCGCCGCGACGCTGCCGTCCGGCGAGTCCGTCGACGTGACGCGCCGCGCCCTGATCGCCAAGATCGGCGAGAACATCAGCGTGCGTCGTTTCGTCCGCGTGGAGTCCTCGGGCCTGCTGGGCGCGTACCTGCACGGTACGCGCATCGGCACCCTGGTCGCCGTCGAAGGCGGCGATGCAGCCCTGGCGAAGGACCTCGCGATGCATGTCGCGGCGAGCAACCCGGCCTTCCTTGCGGCCGCCGACGTTCCGGAAGAGGCGAAGGCCAAGGAACGCGCGATCCGCATCGACATCATGAAGAACGACGAGAAGAACAAGTCCAAGCCGGAAAACATTCTCGCGAAGATCGTCGAAGGCGGCATGAACAAGTGGCTCGGCGAGATCACGCTGATGGGCCAGCCGTTCGTGAAGGACCCGGACCAGTCGGTCGAGAAGCTGCTGGCGGCCAACAAGGCCACCGTGACGCGCTACGAGCGTCTCGAGGTCGGCGCCGGCATCGAAAAGAAGCAGGATGACTTCGTCGCGGAGGTCATGGCCCAAGCCAAGGGCAGCGGTCACTGATCGGCTGAATGACACATCGAAACCCCGCTACGGCGGGGTTTTTTTTGGGAGACTCCCGTCTATGAGCACAATCCGGTACAAGCGCGTCCTCGTCAAACTGTCCGGTGAGGCATTGCTCGGCGAAGCCGAATATGGCATCGATCCGGACATGCTGCGTCGGGTCGCGACCGAACTGCAGGAAATCCAGGCGATGGGTACCCAGGTGGCGGTGGTCATCGGCGGCGGCAACATCTTCCGCGGTGCGGGCCTGGCCCGGGCCGGCATGGACCGGGTCACCGGCGACCACATGGGGATGCTCGCAACGGTCATGAATTCACTGGCCCTGCAGGATGCGATCGAGTCGCTCGGTTCCCAATCGCGCGTGATGTCGGCGATCCGCATCAACGAGGTTTGCGAGGATTACATCCGCCGTCGTGCGGTGCGTCACCTCGAGAAGGGACGCGTCGTGATCTTCGCGGCGGGAACGGGCAACCCCTTCTTCACCACGGACACCGCGGCGAGCCTGCGGGCCATCGAGATCGGCGCCGACCTGCTGCTGAAGGGCACGAAGGTCAACGGCGTCTATTCCGCGGATCCGATGAAGGACCCGAATGCCACGCGGTACGACAAGCTCGGCTTCGACCAGGTGCTCCGCGAACGGCTCGGGGTCATGGATGCCACGGCGATCGTCATGTGCCGGGACAACCGTCTCCCGCTGCGCGTGTTCAACCTGGGGAATCCCGGCGACCTGCCGCGCGTGGTGCGTGGCGAAGATGTTGGTACGCTGGTCTCCTGCGACTAGCTTTTCGGCAAGACGAGGAATCACATGCTCGACGATTTCAAGAAGGACGCCACGGCCCGCATGCAGAAGTGCGTGCAGAGCTTCCAGGCCGATCTGCGCAAGCTGCGCACGGGCCGCGCCCATCCCAGCCTGATCGAGAACCTGAAGGTCGAGTTCTACGGCAGCGACACGCCGCTGAACCAGGTGGCGAACATCGCCATCGAGGACGCGCGCACGATCGTCGTGACGCCCTGGGACAAGACGATGGTCGGTGCCATCGAAAAGGCTGTCTACAAGTCGGATCTCGGCCTCACGCCAATGTCAGCGGGCGCCGTGATCCGCGTGCCGCTGCCGCCCCTGACGGAGGAGCGCCGTCGCGACATCCTCAAGGTCGTCAGCCGGGACGCCGAGGGCGCCAAAGTCGCCGTGCGCAACGTGCGCCGCGACGTGCTGCAGGACGTCAAGGAAGCGCTCAAGGAAAAGCTCATTTCGCAGGACGATGAGCGCAAGGCGCAGGACGAGATCCAGAAGCTGACGGACAAGTTCGTCGCGGAGATCGACCAGCATGTGGCCGTGAAGGAAAAAGAGATCATGCAGGTCTGACGCGGATGACTGTTCCGCGTCACGTCGCGATCATCATGGACGGCAACGGCCGGTGGGCGCAGTCCCGCGGTCAGCCTCGCACGGCCGGCCACAAGGCGGGCGTTAAGCCCGTCCGCGGCAGCATCGAATCCTGCATCCGCGCGGGTGTCGGCGCGCTCACGCTGTTCGCGTTTTCCAGCGAGAACTGGGCACGTCCCGGCGAGGAGGTCTCCAGCCTGATGGGCCTCTTCGTCGAGGCGCTCGATGCCGAGGTCGACGAGCTGCATGCCAATGGCGTGCGGCTGCGGTTCATCGGTGACAGGAGCGCGCTGTCCCTGCGCCTGCAGACGCGCATCGCCGCGGTCGAAGCGCGCACGGCCGCCAATGCCGGCCTGCAGCTGCAGGTCGCCGTGAGTTATGGCGGCCGCTGGGACATCGTCCAGGCCGCGAGGCAGCTGGCCGCGCGCTGCGCCAGCGGGGCGATGCGGGCCTCGGATATCGACGAGGACGCGCTGTCCTCCGCGCTGTCCCTCGCGGGCATTCCGGACCCCGATCTCTTCATCCGCACGGGCGGGGAAAAGCGCATCAGCAATTTCCTGCTCTGGAACCTCGCCTATACGGAGCTGTATTTCACGGACGTGCTGTGGCCGGACTTCGGTACTGAGGCGTTCTCCGCGGCACTCGAATACTTCGCGTCGCGCAATCGCCGTTTCGGACAAACGGCTGAACAACGGCAGGGTTCGACTTGAGCGGGTCGACCGGAGTTCGGGTCGGCAGCGCAGTGGTGCTGGGCGCGGCGCTGATCGGCGTGCTGTTCTTCGCGCCGCAGTCCTGGACCGTTGCGCTCATCGTCGCCGTGTTGCTGGGCGGGGCCTGGGAATGGAGCGGCTTCCTCCGGGTGCGCTCGCCGCTGACGCGGGTGATGTACGTGCTGCTGACCGGCCTGTGGTTCGTCGCGGCGTCCGCGCTGGCGTTCCGGTTCGAAAAGCTCGACCTGCTGCTGGGCCTGTCCGGACTGTGGTGGCTCTGGGCATTGGGCTGGATCGTCCGTGGCCCGGCTTCGAGCGGCCGCTGGTCGGCGGCGGTCTCGGGGTGGCTGGTCCTGGTGCCAGCCTGCGTGGCACTGCTGTGGATCTGGGTCGATCCGTCCTATGGCCTGAACTGGATCCTATACGTGCTCTTCCTGGTCTGGGCGGCAGATACCGGCGCTTATTTCGCGGGCCGTGCCCTGGGTCGCCGCAAGCTCGCCCCGCGCGTGTCGCCCGGCAAGACCTGGGAGGGCGCCGCCGGCGGGTTGCTGCTGGTGGCTGTTCTGTCCCTGCTGGCTGCACCCGTCCTCGGTGCGCAGCGCCCGGTGCTGCTCGGCGTGTCGATCGTCGTCGGCGTGTTTTCGATCGTGGGCGACCTCACGGAGAGTCTTTTCAAGCGACACGCCGGCCTCAAGGACAGTGGTCGGCTGATTCCCGGCCACGGCGGGCTGCTCGACCGCGTGGACAGCATCATGGCCGCTGCACCGCTGCTCCTGCTTGCGACGCGGTGCCTGCCATGACCACGGGCGTCGCCGTGCTGGGCGCGACGGGAAGCATCGGTGACAGCACGCTGGACGTGCTGGCCCGGCATCCCGGGGAGTTCCGGGTCGTTGCACTGGCTGCGGGCCGGAACGTGGCCAAGATGCGGGAACATTGCCTGCGCTTCCGTCCGGCCTACGCAGCACTCGCCGATCGTGGCGCCGCTGCCCGGCTTCGTGCCGAGCTGGCCGGAGAGCACCTGTCCACGCAGGTCCTCGACGGACCGGAGGCGCTGGAGACGCTGGCGACTCTTCCCGAAGTCGATGCGGTCATGGCAGCTGTCGTGGGCGCGGCGGGGCTTCCTTCCACGCTGGCGGCAGCGAAGGCCGGCAAGCGACTGCTGCTGGCGAACAAGGAATCGCTCGTCATGGCGGCGCCGCTCGTCATGGAGGCGCTGCGTCTGGGCGGCGCTACGCTGATTCCGATCGACAGCGAACACAACGCGATTTTCCAGTGCCTGCCGCCCGGAACGGCCATCGGTACGGCGCCCAAGGGCGTGCGCCGCCTGCTGCTCACGGCATCAGGCGGTCCGTTCCGGGACTTCAAGGGTGATCTCGCCGGGGTCACGCCCGAGCAGGCCTGCGCCCATCCGAACTGGGTCATGGGACGCAAGATTTCGGTGGATTCCGCGACGTTGATGAACAAAGGCCTCGAATTGATCGAAGCCTGCGCCCTGTTCGGGCTGCCGCCGGACCGGATCGAGATCCTCGTGCATCCCCAGAGCATCGTTCATTCGATGGTCGAGTACGTCGATGGGTCGGTACTGGCCCAGATGGGCTCGCCGGACATGCGTACACCCATCGCCCAGGCACTGGCCTGGCCGCGTCGGATCGAGGCCGGTGTACAATCCTTGGACTTCGTCCGGCTCGGGGGGCTGGATTTCCGGCCTCCGGATCTGGTGCGGTTTCCCTGTCTTGCCCTCGCGATTGCGGCTGCGCGGGCGGGGGGGACGGCACCAGCGGCGCTGAACGCGGCAAATGAAGTCGCCGTGCAGGCCTTCCTCGACAGGCGGTTGAACTTTCTGGACATAGCGGCAGTCATTGAAACAGTCATGAACAGGGTTGATGCCGGCAGCGCGACGGATCTCGCCACGGTGATGGGTGCGGACGCGCTCGGCCGCGAGGAAGCCGTGCGCGCGGTGGTCCGCTGTGCGGCCCGCCGGGCACCGGGTGCCGCATGAACCTGTCCTGGCAACACGCGCTGGCTTTCCTCGTCGCCATCGGCGTCCTGGTCACTGTGCACGAGTACGGGCACTACTGGGTCGCCCGCCGGCTCGGTTTCAAGGTCCTGCGTTTCTCCATCGGTTTCGGCAAACCCCTGCTGCGCTGGTTCGGTCGTGACGCGGATCGGACCGAGTACGTCATCGCCGCCATCCCGCTGGGGGGCTACGTCCGCATGCTCGACGAGCGCGAGGCCGCCGTAGACCCGGCCGAACTCGACCGGGCCTTCACGCGTCGGCCGCACTGGCAGAGGATCCTCGTGCTCCTGGCCGGTCCGGCGGCGAATATCGTTTTCGCGATCCTGCTGCTGGCGGCGATGACCTGGGCGAACGGCATCACCGAAGTCCGGCCGGTGATCGGCGATGTCATCGCCGAGTCCACGGCGGCGCGCGCGGGACTGCAGTCGGGCGACACCGTGACCGCGCTGGATGGCCGCCCGGTTGCCGGTCAACGCGACGTCACCTTGGGTCTCATCGATGCGATGACCGATACCGGTCGTGTCGCGCTGACCGTGAAGGGCGCCGATGGCGCGTCGCGCGGCGTGTTGTTCGATCTGGCCGATCCGCAGGAGCGTCGCCGCCTGTCGGAACCCGACGCGCTGTTCAAGGGGCTCGGTTTCGGGTTCTGGCAGCCGCCCCTGCCGGCCGTGCTGGGCGCGGTCGAGGCCGATGGGCCCGCCGCCCGTGCCGGCTTGAAGCCGGGCGACGAGATACTTGCGGTGAATGGCGAGCCCGTCGAGGGTTTCCTGGCGCTGCGGGAACGCGTCGAATCCCATGCGGGCGACGAGGTCGTGCTGGCCATTCGCCGCAATGGCGTCGAATCCAGCCTCCGCGTGACTGTCGCCCGCGAAGAAGTCGCCGGACTGACAGTGGGGCGGATCCGCGTCGCGCCGGTCGGCCACGTGAAATATCCGGATGGAATGCTCCTGCACCTGACGCCGGGACCGCTGCAATCGCTCGGCCGCGGTGCTTCCGATGCCTGGGACATGACGGCGCTGCAGGCCCGCATGTTCTGGCGGATGATTTTCGGACAGGTCTCCATCAAGAACCTCAGCGGTCCGCTGACGATCGCGGAATACGCGGGAGAATCGGCGGTCGCGGGCCCGTCCGCGTTCCTCGGGTTCCTCGTGCTCATCAGCCTGAGCCTCGGTTTCCTGAACCTGTTGCCGATCCCCGTGCTCGACGGCGGGCAGGTCGTCTGGCAGCTGGTGGAATGGATCCGCGGCGGTCCGCTGCCGGAAAAGATCCAGGTCTTCGGGCAGCAGGCGGGAATCGCGCTGCTTGTGCTTCTCATGGGCGTCGCGCTGTTCAACGACATCGCGCGGCAGTTTGGCTGACGCCCCCATCATTCCAGGCGGTCATGTAATGAAGTCCGGCGCGATCCTCGCATCGCTGGTGTTGTGTGCGTACCTGCCCTGCGCGAAATCGCAGGTCGTACAGGGCGATGAGTCCCGGTTCACCGTCGGTGACATCCGCATCGAAGGTTTGCAGCGCGTGTCGGAGGGCACCGTTTACAACTACCTGCCCGTCAACATCGGTGATGACCTCAGTCCGACGCGACTGCGCGAAGCCCTGAAGGCCCTGTACGGCACGGGTTTCTTCCGCGACATCGAGTTGCGGCGCGATGGCAGCACGCTGGTGATCGCCGTGCGCGAACGCCCCTCCATCGAGAGCTTCGAGCTGAAGGGCAACAAGGACATCAAGACCGAAGAACTCTCGAAGTCCCTGCGTGGGGTCGGCCTCGCGACCGGCAAGACCTTCGACCGCTCGGTGCTGGAGGACGTGAAGGGATACCTCACGGACCAGTACTACAGCCGGGGCAAGTACGGCGTGCGCATCAACGCGACGGTCGAGGACCAGCCGGACAACCGCGTGAAGGTGAAAATCGATATCAAGGAAGGTTCGCGCGCCCGGATCCGCCAGATCGCCGTTGTCGGCAACACCAAGTTCAAGGAAAAGGACATCCTCGAGACCCTTGAGCTCAAGACCCCGCGCTGGAACTCCTGGTACAAGCAGAACGACCGCTATTCCCGCGAATCCCTGCAGGGGGACCTCGAGAAGCTGAAGTCCTGGTACCAGGACCGCGGTTACGCGAATTTCCAGATGGAGTCCGCGCAGGTCCAGATTTCGCCGGAAAAGGACGACATGTTCATTTCGCTGAACATCTCGGAAGGCGACGTCTACAAGGTGTCGGAAGCGAAGCTCGCCGGCAACACCATCATCCCGGAAGCCGAGATGCGCGCTTTCCTGCTCGTGCGGCCGGGGCAGGTGTACTCGCAGAAACTCGTCGCCGCCACGCAGGAACTGATCCAGAACCGCCTGGGCGAAGAGGGCTTCGCCTTTGCAAAGGTCGATCCGGTTCCCAAGCTCGATGATGACAAGAAGGAAGTCTCGATGACCTTCCTCGTCGACCCGGGCAAGCGTACCTACGTGCGCCACATCGAATTCGCCGGCGTCACGCGCACGAACGACGTCGTTCTGCGTCGCGAGATGCGCCAGCTGGAAGGCAGCTGGCTGTCGAATATCTCCCTGGAGCGATCCAAGCAGCGCATCCAGCAGTTGCCGTACATCGAAAAGGTCGAGTTCGAGAAGAACAAGGTCGATGGATCGGACGACCTGGTCGACGTGAAATACACGCTGAAGGAAGGGCCGAGCGCCCAGCTGTCAGGCGGTATTGGTTATTCAGGGTCCTACGGATTCACGTTGCAGGGCAGCTATGCCGACAGCAACTTCTTCGGCACGGGCAAGCGGATCGCGGTAGACCTGAATGCGGGCGCGTACAGCAGGGTGTACAGCCTGTCGCACACCAACCCCTATCTCAGCATCGATAACCTGTCGCGCACCTTCAGCCTGCGTTACAGCGACGTCACGCAGTTCGTGTCCGCCTCCTCGGATTTCTCGTCGAAGACGGTGGCGGCGGGCCTCGAATTCGGATACCCGATCACCGAGTTCCAGGGTCTTCGATTCGGCACCACGCTGCAGCGGGCACAGCTGCTGACGACCTCCTCGGGCAGCGCCATCCAGGCGCGTGAGTGGGTGCAGCAGAACGGCAGGCCCTATGCCCGCAGCGCGGTCGATTATTCGGGCAACATCTTCGAATTCTTCGGCAGCACCTACAACACGATCGAGGCCTCGGCCGGCTGGTACATCAACAGCCTGAATCGTGGTCTCTTCCCGGACCGCGGGTTCCGCCAGACCATTTCGGTCTCCACGACGGTGCCCGGCAGCAGCGTTCAATACTACGTGGCGAATTTCGAATTCGTGAAGTACCAGCCGATCTGGCGCCGCTGGACGGCGTCGCTTTCGTTCCGGACGGCCTTCGGCGACAGCTTCGGCAAGACGACGGCACTGCCGCCCTACCGGTTGTTCTACGGTGGCGGCCCGGACTCGGTCCGTGGTTATCGCGAAAGCCGCCTGGGACCGAAGGACAACAACGGCAATCCGTATGGCGGCAACATGCTCGTCGTGAGCCGCGCCGAGCTGATCGTGCCCATGCCGGCCAAATGGCAGACCAGCGCGCGCGTGAGTCTTTTCTATGACGTTGGCAACGTGTTCTCGACCAATAGCAACACGCGGTTCTACGGGCGCGACGGCGTTACGCCTGTAACCTACGACTTCAAACCTGCTAATCTCCGCAGATCGGCGGGCTTGGCCGTCCAATGGCTCGCACCGCTCGGTCTCTTCCGCTTCAGCTACGGCATCCCGCTCAATGGATCGGCGGGGAACAACGTGCTGTTTCCGGACGAGAAAGAACAGTTCCAGTTTTCGGTTGGCCAGGCGTTCTGACGCCGACGTGGCCGTGGTGTGCAACGAGGGGTTATCAGCGTGAACCGTATGCTCAAAGTCCTGCTCCCGGGTGTCCTGCTTGCCGTGGCCGTGTCCGCTCCAGCCGTCGCGGACATCAAGGTCGGCGTCGTGAATTACCAGCGGCTCCTGCAGAGCTCGCCGCAATTCAAGGTCGCGCAGGATGCGCTGCAGGCGGATTTCGCGCCGCGCCAGCGGGAACTCGCCACGCTCCAGTCGCAGCTCAAGGCCAAGGAAGACAAGCTGCAGAAAGACGCCGCGACCATGAGCGAGTCGCAGCGCTCTAGCTCCGAGAAGGAGCTGCGTGACGGTTACCGTGACCTGCAGCGCCGCCAGCAGGAAGCGCAGGAAGACCTGAATTCGCGCCAGAACGAGGAAATGTCCCGCCTGCAGCGCTCGCTTGTCGAGGAAGTGACGGCTTACGCGAAGGCGCAGAGCTTCGATCTCGTCCTCGCCGATGGCGTCATCTATTTCAACAACGCGCTCGACATCACGCCGGCGATCCTCACGTCGCTGCAGGCGCGCAAGCCGGCAGCGGGCGCCAAGCCCGCGGCGAAGTAAGCCTCCCAGGCCGGCGCCACGGCGCGCTCCCGGTTGCACGAATGGCCCTGTCGCTCGGCGAGCTCGCGGACCGCTTCGGCTGCGAGCTGAAGGGCGAGCCCTCGGTACTCGTGAATGCCGTCGGCACCTTGTCCGGCGGCGAGGGCGTGATCGGATTCGTTGCCAGCACTGCATATCGCGATGAGCTGCGTGCCACGAAGGTGGCGGCGGTCGTCGTCGATCCCCGGCTGGCGGCAGATGCGCCTGTTCCGGCGCTCGTCTGCCGCAATCCCCACGCCACCTTCGCGCGCATTGCCGCCGTGCTGCATCCGCTGCCGGTCTCCGCGCCCGGCGTCCATCCCACTGCGGTCGTCGATGCCTCCGCCGTCATCGACCCTACCGCACATGTCGGCCCCTATGCCGTGATCGAGGCGGGCGCGCGACTGGGGCCACGGGTCGTGGTCGGTCCGCATTGCCTGCTGGGTCGCCGCGTCGAGTTGGGCGAGGACGTGCGGCTTGTGGCGCGCGTCACCGTCTGCGATGACTCCCGCATCGGGGCGCGTACGATCCTGCATCCCGGCGTGGTGATCGGCTCGGACGGTTTCGGGAACGCCCGCGACGGTGCGTCCTGGGTCAAGGTGCCGCAGGTCGGTGCCGTGCGTATCGGCGCGGACGTCGAGATCGGCGCCAACACGACGATCGACCGCGGCGCGCTCGATGACACGGTCATCGAAGACGGAGTGCGCCTCGACAACCAGATCCAGATCGCGCACAACGTGCGGATCGGTCCGCACACGGCCATCGCGGCCTGCACCGGTATCGCGGGCAGCACGCAAATCGGCAGCCGCTGCATGATCGGCGGTGGTACGGGTATCGGCGGGCAGCTTTCGGTCTGCGACGACGTGGTGATCGCCGGGTTCGGCATGATCACGAAGTCCATCGACAAACCCGGCATGTATTCCAGCGTGATTCCGGCGGAGGAAGCACGCCTGTGGCGGCGCATCGTCGGGCGCCTGAAACGAATCGATTCCATGGCATCCCGGATCACCGCGCTCGAAACCGCGCTCGGGGCCGCCGACACGACACAGGAAGAAGGCAATGACTGACACGCACTCGTTCATGGATATCCAGGCGATCCTCAAGTACCTGCCGCACCGCTATCCCTTCCTGCTCGTCGATCGCGTGCTGGAGTGCACGCGTGGTGAATCCATCAGGGCCATCAAGAACGTGACGGTCAATGAACCGCAGTTCACGGGACATTTCCCGGAGCGTCCGGTGATGCCGGGCGTGCTGATGCTCGAGGCATTGGCGCAGACCGCCGGCATCCTGACCTACGCGACCCTGCAGAAGGTCCCGGACGAGAACACGCGCTTCTACTTCGCCGGGCTGGACAAGGTCCGGTTCCGCCGTCCTGTCGTGCCGGGGGACCAGCTCATCCTGACGGCCAAGGTCGAGCGCAATATGAAGGGCATCTGGAAACTCTCCACCGTGGCCTACGTCGGCGACGAGGAAGCGGTCTCTGCCGAGATGATGCTGTTCCCCGACGCCGACAATGCGGCACCCTTCGTGCCGGCTGCGGGCTGAGACGCGCCATGGCCCGCATCGATCCCCGCGCAGCGGTCTCGACGAAGGCTCAGCTCGCCGACGACGTCGAGGTCGGTCCCTTTGCCGTGATCGGCGACGACGTCGTCATCGGCCCGGGCTGCCGCATCGGTCCGCACGCGGTCGTGAACGGCCCGACGACGCTTGGCGCCGACAACCAGGTCTTCCAGTTCGCGTCGCTGGGCGACGCGCCGCAGGACAAGAAATACAAGGGTGAGCCGACGCGGCTGGAAGTCGGTGACCGCAACATCTTCCGTGAATACGTGACCGTC
>JBEEKA010000253.1:0-9610 GCA_041168985.1 Pseudomonadota bacterium
GGGGCGGACTGGAACTGAACGATCTGCTCACGCGACGATTCTTCAACGTCCGGCAGTCGCCGCAGATTTCGTCTTTCAACGCGTGATGAGCAGCGGCGTGAAATATCGCGTGACCCACGAGACGGTGTACCGGTACACCTCGCCCGTGGACATCAGCCGCCAGATCGCCCATCTCGCGCCCCGTGCGACGCCGTGGCAGGACGTGCTCTCGCACCGGCTGGTCGTCGAGCCGGAGCCCGGCGAGCGCAGCGAAGGCGTGGATTTCTTCGGCAACCGGTACGAACGCCTCATCGTGGATACGCCCCATGATTCACTGGTGGTGCGCGGCGAATCCGAAGTCATCGTCCGTTCGCATATGCCGGGGCCGGAAGAGGAGTCCCCGGCCTGGGAGAGCGCACGGATGGAGCCAGGGCTGTGGGATCCGGCATCCCCACTGGAGGTGGAACAGTTCCGCGTTCCGTCGCCCGCGGTGCCCGTGCTGGCCAGCACGAGGGAGTACGCGAGCGAGGACTTCCCGCCTGGGCGACCCTGGATGGAGGCCATGCTGTCGCTGACCCGGCGCATCCGGCGGGAGTTCAAGTACGACACGGAAAGCACGAATGTGTCGACCAGCGTTGAAGAAGTGCTCGAGTTGCGCAGTGGCGTTTGCCAGGACTTCGCGCACCTGATGCTGTCCTGCCTGCGGTCGCTCGGAATGCCGGCACGCTATGTCAGCGGCTATGTCCTCAACCTGCGCAAGGACGGCAAGGACAGCAATGCCGGCGCTGACGCATCCCATGCCTGGGTGGCGGGCTATTGCCCCGCGCATGGCTGGGTGGCATTCGACCCCACCAACGGCAAGCTCGCGGATACCGAGTTCGTCACGCTGGGATGGGGCAGGGAGTACCACGACGTGTCGCCATTGCGGGGCGTGGTGCGGGGGGCTGCCGACCAGCGACTGGAAGTCGCCGTAAAGGTCGTGCCGCTCGACGATCGTGAAAAAGGCTGAGGTGCCTGGGCGCCGCCCTTGTCAGGCGGCGGGGGGCGGCTGGTTCGTGGCCATCCAGTAGACGCCCAGCTGGGCCACCTTTGACGAGAACTCCGCGAAGTCCACGGGCTTTTGCACGTAGCTGTTGGCGCCGTGCATATAGCTCGACAGCCGATCGCGAGCGTCATCGGAGGACGTTAACATGACCACCGGAACAAGCGCCGTTCGTGCATCGGCCCGTATTCTTTCGAGCACCTGCAGGCCCGACAGTCGGGGAAGGCCTATGTCGAGCAGGATTACCGTCGGCAGGTCCGGGCCGTCCCGGTCGGCAAACTCGCCCTGCCGAAACAGGTAATCCAGCGCCTGCTGCCCATCCCGCACGACGTCGATCCGGTCGCTGACGTTGGCTTTGCGCAGGCTGCGCAGCGTCAGCATTTCGTCCTGCTGGTTGTCTTCGACCAGTAGCAGGGTGGGCGGATTCAAGATGGCTTCTCCGGTGTCGTCGAGCCTTCCAGCGTGAACAGGAAGGTCGCGCCCCGTCCGGGCGCGGCAGTTGCGGTGATACGGCCTCCGTGCCGATCGATGATGCGTTTGACCGTGGCCAGACCAATGCCGATGCCGGGGAACTCATCCTGCCGGTGCATGCGCTGGAATGGCTTGAACAGGCGCTCTGCGTGTCTCATGTCGAAGCCGGCGCCGTTGTCGCTGACTGAAAACGCCGGTCGTCCCTCGATCTCGCCACGAAAAAAACGTATCACGGCCCCTTCGGTCCTGGAGGTGTATTTCCACGCATTGTCGAGCAAGTTGGCCAATACGGCGTCCAGCATTCGCGCGTCACCGTGTGCCATCAGGCCCGGCTCGATGTCGAACTCCACCTTGCGATGCGGATCGACGGTGGACAGCTCGGCGGCATGACGGGTGGCGAGCAAGGACAGGTCGGTCCAGCTGCGCTCGATCTCGCCGCGCGTGCTGCGGGACACGGCCAGCAGGCCATCGACCAGATCGCTCATCCGTTGGCTGGCGATATTGATCTGTTCAAGGAAAATCCGTGCCTCACCCTGGAGCTGGTCGGCATGGTCCTCCTGCAAGGCCTGGGAAAAACCGATCATGGCGCGAAGCGGGGCGCGCAGATCATGTGTGACGGCATACGCAAAGGCGTCGAGCTCGCGATTGGCGGCTGACAATTCCGCCGTGCGCTCCGCGACATGGCGCTCGAGGTTCGCGTTGGCTGCCAACACCTCTTTTCGTGCGGCGTTGGCGTCTTCCATCTGGTTGAGCAAGGCCACTCGCATGGCCTTCTGCCGTTCCAGCGCGTCGGACAGCGCGCTTTCGGTGGCCTTCAGTCCGGTGATGTCCACGAAGGCTGTCAGCACGCCATCCGGTAGCAGGATCCGCGACAGCAGGACATCGACCTGCCGACCGTCCTTGCAGCGTATCCGGGTCTGGCGCTCGGTCTGTGCGAAACCCTGTCCCGCCGACAGCGAGTGGATCGCGTTCCAGTCGTCACGGGCGAGCTGTCGTTGCGAGGTATCCGGGTAGCCCTGTTCGAACCATCGCACCATGTCCGGGACGTCCGCCAGCTTGTAGCCGAACAGTTGTTGGAATCGGGTGTTCAGCGTCAGCAGTCGTCCGTCGTTTTCCGCCAGGGTCATGGGTACGGGAGCCAGCGAGAACAGCCGGGCGAAACGTTCGCTGCTGGCGCTTTCCTCGGCACGGGTCCTGTCCAGCAGGAACCGGGCCCTGGCGATCTCCGAGATGTCGGACCCCGCCGAAGGTACGGAGCCTGGCGCCGTCAGCAGCGCCATCTGGCCGCTGATCCGGCGGGCAGTGCGGGTGCCCGTAATTACGCCCAGCGACAAGGCCAGCACGATTGCACCGGCGAGCACCCAGATGCTCTGGCGCTGGTAGAGACCCTGGCTGACGGGAGGGATTTCCAGCACGACGGACCAGGGGGACAGCTCCAGGTGCTGGACATGGCGATGATCCGCGGCAACCTTCCGGCTGTCGAAGTTTTCCGGCGCCCGCCGAGCGATCACCTGTCCGGCGCCGTCCAGCAGCGATATCGACCAGTCGTCGGGCATCCCGACCGAGTCCAGCCGTTTCCGCAGTTGTTCGGTCGTCACGGTGCTAAGCAATACGTGCGTGGCCACGCCCTGCCGGATGCCGGGCACCGCGATTGCGACGAGGGGCTGGTTGACGACCGGTCCCTGCACGATGTCGCCCACCTGGGGCCGGCCCGTGGCAAGCGCAGCGGGTGCCGCGCTCTTGCCTCTGGAAGTCGGGAGTCGAGGCAGTTTCGTCCCGAAAGGGGTGCGCGTATTGAAACGCATCTGCAGGTTCGAGTCCGCCAGGACCACATGCGTGTCATAGCTCTTGAGGAACGCCAGCGCTTCTTCATAGAGGGCTTCAAGCTGGCGCGGATCGTCGTTGAGCCGCGATGCGGCCAGCATGCTGAGTCCGCCGATGCGAGCCCGAAGGTAGCTGTCGATGCTTGCCGCGTAGCTGCGTGCGACGTTCCGGCCTTCATCCTGCATCCGGGCGTCCTGTTCGCGAAGGGTGTCCCATGCAAGCCAGATGGCGAGCATCAGCAGCGGCGTCACGCACAGCCACAGCATCCTGAACAGCAGCGCGGAGAGGGAGCTGGATTTCAAGTGGAATGGCCCCTTTCGTCCGCATCAACAAACGAGAGGTCGTAGGGAGGCGAGTGGCCGAGGTCGCGTGCCAGGGCATTGACCTCCCGCTTCAGCGCGATCATCTGGAACTCCCGGTTGACCGATGCCAGGTTGGATTGCTCCAGTTCCCGTGTCCGCGCCAGCGCCTCGACTTCCGCTGCTTTCTGCGCGTCGATATCCTGGATGACGGCAATGAAGTAGTCGGGCACGCCTGCACTTTTCCAGACCAGCGCCACGGTCAGTCTGCACCAGAGAATCCGGCCGTCCTTGCGGACATAGCGCTTTTCCATCGAATAACTGCTGATTTCCCCCCGCAGCATGCGGCTCATGCTGTCCAGGTCGGTTTCCAGGTCTTCCGGGAAGGTGATTTCCTGGAAGGAGAGGGCCATCAGCTCTTCCTGGCTGTAACCCAGGATGTCGCTCAGGCGGCGATTTGTCCGGAGCCAATGTCCGGCTGTCGAAACCAGCGCAATGCCCACGGCGGCCTGCTCGAACGTGGCGACGAAGCGGCCTTCGCTCTCCGAGAGCTGTTCGCGGTTCGCCTGCCGCTCCCGCAACAGACCTTCCAGTTCCTTCGACTTCTGCCGTTCGGCGTCCAGGCGGGCCTGGGCTTGCGCGGCCTGCACGCGTGTCGTGCTGACTCGATCGAAAACCAGACTGAACAGGATCGCCATGATCAGGAACATGAAGGCGGAGACCATCTGGTGCTTGTCGGGTGCAAAGGCGAAGGCGGGTGGCAGGAAGACGTACCAGCCCAGGATCGCGCTCAGCGCGCCACCGACCATTCCGGCGTACTTGCCCAGGAAGGCAGCGCCCAGGAAGGTCGCGGGATAGAAAAGGAACCAGGTCAGCGGCTGGATCCAGGGGTCCCACAGCAGCCATTGCAGCGCGCAGGTCAGGCACGGCAGCAGCAGCGCGAGGGTCCAGCGGAGGCTGTGGCTCATAAATCGGTTCCGATACCCATGGAGGGTACTGCACGGCGATCTCGTTCGAGTATCGGGCGTCGGGACCGCTGTCGCAACGGCGGAAAACACAGAGCCGAAATGCAAAAAACCCCAGCCGCGAACGGCTGGGGTTCTTGCTGTTGGTGGAGGCGGGGGGAATTGAACCCCCGTCCGCAAGTCCTACATTTCAGGATCTACGTACGTAGCTGACTCTTTGGGTTCTCGCCTCACACTACCCGAGCAGCAGGGAAGATGCTTGGCCAGCGGACAGTGTCTCTTAACGATGCATCCTGTCGCACGGTGCATCGCGATCCTGTGAGCGCGTCCCCCGTGTCCGTGGCACAGGCACCAGCGGGTCGGAGGTTAGGCCGGGTTAAGCGGCCAGAGCGTAGTTGTCGTCGTTGGCAACTAAGTGTTTGCACAAGAGTTTAACGAGGACCCATGCACCTCGGTACGCCCCTGAAGTTTCGCAACCCACGTCGAAACCGGTCGCCCCCTTCAAGGAAGGGCCAGTATACACCGCGTACTGCCGACCCTGCAGGCAACAATGGTGGCTGGCCGCGGCGTTTCAAGTCCGGCCTTCAGGTCGAGGTCGGCCCCAGATGAGTCGCGATGACACGCAGCAGTTCCCTGACCGACACGGGCTTTGCGAGGAAGTCGTCCATGCCTGCCGCCAGGCAGCGCTCCCGGTCCTCGTCGAAGGCGGCTGCCGTGAGGGCAACGATCGGCAACCGGGGCTTTTCGTGGGTCCGTTCCCAGTCGCGGATCGCCGCGGTTGATTCGAAGCCATCCATGTCCGGCATCTGGCAGTCCATCAGGATCAGCTGCGGCCGCTGCCCGGTGGTGGCGCGCTGGACGGCGTCGGCGCCGTTCGAGACGGCGCTGCAGCGGACCTTTGCGTGCTTCAGCATCGATTCGATGACCTTGCGGATCATCGCGTTGTCATCCACGAGGAGGATCTCGACATCGTCGAGCGCCGGCAGGTTCGCATAGGTGTCGCCGGCAGAGAGATCCAGGCTGGGCAGCTTGTAACGTCCGCTGGCCTCGATGCCTGCAGCGGACGCCTGCGCGGATCGGCGTTCGGCCGGGATGCGGAACCAGAAACGGGAGCCTTCGCCCTGCCGAGACTCCACCCCCGCCTCGCCCTTCATGATCTGGGCAAGGTTCTGCACGATCGAAAGGCCGAGACCGGACCCGCCGTGCCGCCGGGTGTTGGACGTGTCGATCTGGGAGAAGGGGGCGAACAGGTCACCGATCTTCTCGTGGGAGATCCCAATGCCCGTGTCGGTGACCCGGAACTCGAGGCACGTCTCACCAGCGTGGCTGACCTCCTCGACGTCGATGCAGACCTGTCCCGCGTCGGTGAACTTGATCGCGTTGCTGACGAAATTCGACAGCATCTGACGCAGGCGAATCGGGTCACCCAGGTAGGCGACGTCCGGAGGCGTGCCTGCGGAACTGCGGATCTCCAGGTGCTTGCCTTGAGCCGAAGCGGAAAACAGCGTGGCGACGTCACTGGCGATCTGGGCCGGCAGGAAAGGCACGCGCCGCAGTTCCATCCGGCCTGCCTCGATCCGCGACAGGTCGAGGATGTCATTCAGTTGGCCCAGCAGGACGTGGCCGGACTGCAGGATCGTCCTGGCATGTTCGACCCGGGTGGCTGGCGAAAGGTCCGGGGTAAGCAACAGCTCGGCCAGGCCGAGTATGCCGCTCAGGGGCGTCCTCAGTTCGTGCGACATCGTCGCGAGAAACTGGGATTTCGCCTGGCTGGCGGATTCGGCACTGCGCGTGGCACGCAGCAGGGACTCTTCGACGCGCTTGCGCTCCGTGATGTCGAACAGGACCCCTTCGAGCGAATCGCCTTCCTCGCCGCTGACGTGGCGTCGCTGGTTGCGTTCCCAGACCCAGCGTTCCGAGCCGTCCGCGGCGGTGATGCGGTATTCCCAGACGTTGACGCGATGTCCGGTCGCCGGGTGCCGTATCGCCCGATCGTCGGGATGGATCAGTGCGCTGTACGACCGGCGCGGTTCGGTCGTGAATTCCGACGCCGGGAAGCCGGTGATGGCTTCGATGCCGCGGCTTACGTAGTCCAGCTCCGGTTCGTTCTCGGCACGGCAGCGGAATGCAGCACCTGGAATGTTTTCCACGAGGCTGCCGTACTTCGCTTCGCTTTCGTCCTGTAGCTGGCGGTGTTGCTTGCGCAGCCGTTCGAGCATGGCATTGAGTGCGTCGGCCAGCTGCCGGACATCCTGCGTGTCGCCGGTGGCGAGCCCCCGGCCCTTCAGGCCGTCATGGCTCATGTCGAGCGCGAAACGACTGAGCTTGTCGAGGTCCTGCGTGAGATGCGTGGCGATGCGACGCGTGGCGAGCACGGCGAGCACGGCGGCGATGATCGTGGCGGCCACCAGCAGCGTCAGCAGGTCACCGGCCGGCAGAGATGGAATCTGCACACGCCGGAGGGCGACGGCGAGATCAAGGGCAGCCAGTTCGGGCGGCTCGGCAATGCGCAGCATCTGGCCCGCATCGTGGTGGCGGCTCGCTTCACGCAGTTCCGGCAGCGGGGCGAGTCGCCCGGCGCCGTCGGTCAGGTTCGACAGCTTGATGCGGTAGAACAGCGCGCCCTCCGGCAAGGGCGTGCGGGAGTAGAAGATCGGCTCGATGACCCGCAGGGATGCGGCATCACCTGTACCGACTATCGATGCACGGGGTTTCGCCGTGTCGGACATCACGTCGCGGATCCACTGGAAATCCTCGGTCGTGACGCCGGAGGTGCCATTCCTCGCGATTTCCTTGCCTTCGAAATCCACGAATACGAGCAATGCGGGCACGCCGTACACCCGCTGCAGTCCCTGCAGGTACGGGATGAGGTAGGCATCGCGTCCCACGCTGTCCACCAGGGCGGTGGACAGCAGGCTGCTGCGAGCCACCTCGCGGAGTTCACCGTGGATCGTCGCGATGAGGCGGCCGATAGTGTTGGCCTTGCTGTTGAGCTCCTGCTCGAGCAACTGCTCCTGCGCGCGATTCTTCTCCGTGCGGATGATCAGCCACGCCGCACCGCCGAGCGAAACGATGAACGCGATGAGCAGCGTCGAGCCGAGCAGGGCGATCCGCTGCGAGAGCCTTGGTAGCGGACGTCCTGCGTTCAAGGAAGCGGCCGGATCAAGCCATCGCTTCCGAAGCGGGCCATCAGGAGTTGCTGCGGGCCCAGCGCATCGTGGGACGCGGGGCTGAAGGGCTGGTCGTAATAGCGGACCAGGCCGTGGTAATCGCGGACGCGCTCCAGCGCGTCGCGGACGGCGTCGCGCTTCGTGCTGCCTGCCTCGTTGATCGCACGGGCCAGGATGTGCATCAGGTCGTAGGCATGCGCCACGCCGGTGGGTGCAACGATGTCTTCAGGGCGCCGGAGCTGGTATTTGCCCGCGGCGGCAAAGAAGCGTTGAAGCGCCGCCGCGTCGGCGCGGAAGAAGCTGAAAGTCTGGACGACGGTGAAGTCGATGGCTTCCAGTGCCTTTCCGGTCTGGATGGCGAAATTGCCGCCTGCGACGCCCCAATGGCTGAAGATCGGAATGCGGCGTTCAGCAGGCTGCGCTGCGACTTCCCTGATCAGGACGGAAGCCTCGTCGTCGTTGGCGACCAGCACCACGCACTTGGCGCCGGCCATCAGCAGCGAGTCGTACTTCTCGATCAGCGAGCTGTCCTTGTAGTTGAACCAGGCCGTGTGGACGAGGCTGATGGGCCTGCGCTGCTGGAAGTAGGCGTCGGCGGCGGCCTTGTTGCTGCGGCCCCAGCCGGTGTTGATGACGAGCAGTCCTGCAGCCGTGCAGCCACGCCGAGCGGCCTGCTGGAAGAGTCCGGGCATGGCGATGCTGTCCCGGAGCGACAGGCGGAACACCCTGTTGGGCCTCATGCTGTTGTCGGTGATCGGGTCAGCCGACGACCAGGGTGCCATCAGCAGGATGCCGGTCTGGGCAACGGTCGGCAGTTCCTCGATCAGCACGGGGCTGTAACGCCCGCCAAACACGGCAACGAGGTCCGGCATCTGCGCGAACTCGCGCAGGTTCTTGATGCCGCGAGCCGGGTTGGAACCGTTGTCCCGCGTCAGGAGCTTCAGTTCGCGGCCACCCAATACGCCGCCCCGGGCATTCAGTTCGTCGATTGCCACGCGAAGGCCCGTTTCGATGGCCTGTGCCGAGACGCTGTTGTCGAGGCTGAATTCGGCATCCAGACCAATCAGCACCGGCGGCCTGGCGGCCGCCAGCGCAGCCCCTGGCGCCAGGCACAGCAGGACAGTCAGTCGCCACAGCAGGTCACGCATGGTGTTGGACCAATTCCGGGTTCGCAGTTGGCAGGATTCTAGCTTGGGACGGCCGCGACCATGGCATTCAGCCGTACTGGAAAACCGACCTCACGGGCATGCCAAGGACCTGGGCGGGGGCGCCGTCCAGCTGCAGGTCGACCAGCACCGCGACAGCCGCCAGTTCGTGACCCGAGGCGCGGCACAGGGACGCGGCGGCGGCGAGCGTGCCGCCCGTCGCGAAGACGTCATCGACGAGCAGGATCCGGCCGCCACCCCGATGCATCTCGAGCGTGGCCTTGCCGTATTCGAGCTGGTAGGAAAGTTGTTCAACGGGTGGTGGCAGCTTTCCGGCCTTGCGGATTGGTATGAACCCGAGGCCCCGTCGGGCCGCGAGCCCTGCGCCGATGATGAAGCCGCGCGCATCGACGCCCGCGATGGCTTCAATGCCGCTCCACTCGCCGGCCTCAAGCAGGCTGTCCAGGGCATCGAGAGTTTGCGACAGGTGGTGGCGAAGCAAGGGGGAGAAATCACGGAACAGGATGCCCGGCTGCGGAAAATCCGGTGTCTCGGTGATGTGCTGTTTCAGGCTGTCGTTCATGGCGTGCTATCCGGCGTAGGGAACGGTCTGGGACAGGCAGGTCCTGCAGCGGGCGTGGCGAGGCAGGACCTCCGCCGCGAGGGCCGGGGCGAGCTGGTCGCCCAGGTCAAACTCCGGGGCGTCATCCACGAA
>JBEEKA010000254.1:0-23475 GCA_041168985.1 Pseudomonadota bacterium
TGTTCGCGCTGGCGCCCGGCAAGGCGTTCGATATCGGGCCCTGCGTCCGCAAGGCCGTTTTCGTGCCGGAATCCAAGCGGGTGAACCTCCTGCTCAAGGAGTTCCGCGTCAATCGCTATCACATGGCGATCATCGTCGATGAGTACGGCGGCATTGCCGGGCTCGTGACCATCGAGGATGTCATCGAGGAGATCGTCGGCGAGATCGACGACGAATACGATGTCGCGCCCGAAGTGAACATCCGCGACGAAGGCGACGGAAACTACTTCGTGCGCGGCGCGACGCCCATCGAGGAATTCAACGAGTTCTTCGACGCCGCGCTGCCCGAGGCCGACTTCGACACGGTGGCCGGGCTCGTCAGCCAGCAGTTCGGTCGCCTCCCGAGGCGGGGCGAGCTGGTGGAGATCCGGGGGTTCCAGTTCCGGGTGATGCGTGCGGACCGCCGCCGCATCGAGACGCTGCGCGTGTCGCCGCCGCCGAAGCCTGCTGGCGAAGATGATGCCGAGGCTGCGGGATCCGCGGCCGACAGTGGCTGAGGTCGTCCCGGTGTCCAGGGTGCGTCGCGCCGCCTCCCTTGCGGCCGGCATGGCCCTGGTGTCGGCCTTTGCGCCAGCCGGGCTCTGGCCGATCGCCGTGCTGTCGCCCCTGGTTCTCATCACGCTGTGGCATGACGCCCCGTCGCCACGCGAGGCTGCGATCCTGGGGTTCCTGTTCAGTGCGGGAACCTACGGGGCCGGGACCTGGTGGCTCTACAACAGCCTGCACGTGATCGGCCAGGCACCGGTCTGGCTGTCGATCCTGCTGATGCTCCTGCTCGTCGCCATCATGGCGGCCTGGCAGGGACTGCTCGGCTTCGTCGTCGTGCGGTGGCTTCCTCGTGATGCAGGCCTTGCCAATCTCGTTGCCGTGCCTTCCGCCTGGCTGCTGGTCGAATGGTTCCGGGGCTGGTTCCTGTCCGGGTTTCCCTGGCTCTCGCTGGGTTATTCGCAGACGGAAAGCGTCCTGCGGGGGTTCGCGCCCGTGGGTGGGGTGTATCTTGTCAGCTTCGTGCTGTTGCTCGGCGCGGCGGGGCTGGTCACGGCCGTGCTCGGTCGTGGCCGGGCGCGGATCGCCGGCCTCCTCGTTTGCGTCCTGCCGTGGCCCCTCGGCGCGCTGCTGGATCGTGTCGACTGGACGCGACCCGTTGGGGCTCCGATCGAGGTCGCCGTCCTGCAGGGTGCCGTGCCGCAGGATGAAAAATGGCTGTCCTCGAATCTCGATGGCACGCTCGCGCTGTACCGCCGCCTGCATGCCGCGGCACTCGGTGCACGACTCATCGTCTGGCCGGAGTCGGCGCCGCCCGACCTGGCCAACAACCTGCCGCGGTACCTGGCATCGATCTGGTCCGAATCCCGTGCGCGTGGTTCCGACGTCGTCATGGGCGTCGTGCGCGTCGACGCCGACGGCGAGACGTACTTCAATTCGATGCTGGCGCTGTCCGGCGACGAGCCTTCGTTCTATGACAAGAACCACCTGGTGCCCTTCGGCGAGTATTTCCCGGTACCGCGCTTCGTCCGCCAGTGGCTGCGACTCATGAGCCTGCCGTACTCGGACTTCACCCGGGGTGGCGACGGGCAGCCGGCGCTGTCTGCCGGTGGGGTGAAGATCGCCCCATCGATCTGCTACGAGGACGCCTATCCCACCGAACAGCTGCCGGCCCTGGCGCAGTCGAACCTGCTCGTGAACGTCACGAACGATGCCTGGTTCGGCCACAGCGGCGCCCGCTACCAGCACTTCCAGATCGCGCGGATGCGCGCGATCGAGAGCCGCCGGCCCCTGTTGCGTGCTGCCAACGATGGGTTGTCCGGACTGGTCGGTCCGCGCGGTCGTGCGTATGCCGTGGCGCCGGAGTTCGAGCCGGCGACGCTGCGGGGAATCGTCCAGCCGCGCGCCGGGAATACGCCCTGGATGCTGTGGGCCAACGTGCCCGTCGTGGTCCTGGCCGCGTCGCTGGCGGTGCTGGGCGTGTTTGTGGCGCGACGACGACGGGCGGTTCCGGTAATCACTTGATTCCGGGACGCTGGAACCTTATCAACGGCTCACCGGTCTATCGGTGACCCGGTTTCCTGAACCGAATTCGAGGATCTGTTGCATGACCACGGAACGAAATGGCGGACGTTTGATCGGAGTGTTGCTCGCGGGCGTGCTGATGTCGGCCTGTTCGGGCAATACGGCCACGGCGATGAACCAGGCTGGCACGGCAACGGCCGCGGCTGCGGACCAGAGAACGGCCCCGGTGGTAGCCGGGTTGCCCGATTTCAGCGTGCTCGTCGAAAGGTTCGGTCCTGCCGTCGTGAACGTGCAGGTCACCGAGAAGCAGCGCGAGGTGCAGGCGCGGGGCCCGCAGGGCATGAACCCGAACGATCCCTTCTCCGACTTCTTCCGTCGTTTCGGCATCCCGAATCCGAACGGCGGCGGCGGACGGGGCGGCAACGCGCCGCCGGCACGCGGCGAGGGTTCGGGATTCATCGTGACTGCGGATGGCTACATCCTCACGAACGCCCATGTCGTGCGCGGGGCTTCCGACGTCGTCGTGAAGCTCACGGATCGCCGCGAATATCCGGCGAAGGTCGTGGGCCAGGATGCACGCACGGACGTGGCCGTGCTGAAGATCGACGGCAAGAACCTGCCGACCGTGAAGCTGGGAGATCCGGCGCGCCTGAAGCCGGGCCAGTGGGTCGTCGCGATCGGCTCGCCCTTCGGCTTCGAGAACAGCGTGACGGCCGGAATCGTCAGCGCGACGTCGCGCACGCTGCCGGATGACCGCTACGTACCGTTCATCCAGACCGACGTGCCCGTGAATCCGGGCAACTCCGGCGGTCCGCTGTTCAACATGGACGGCGAAGTGGTCGGCATCAACTCGCAGATCTACAGCCAGACCGGAGGTTACATGGGCTTGTCCTTCGCGATCCCGATCGACGTGGCGAACAACGTTCGGGAGCAGCTCGTGAAGAGCGGCAGGGTCAGCCGCGGCCGCATCGGTGTCAGCATCCAGGACGTGAGTTCGCAGCTTGCCGATTCCTTCGGCCTCGACCGTCCGCGCGGTGCGCTGGTCGGTTCCGTCGAAGCCGGCGGTCCGGCCGACAAGGGCGGGCTGAAGGCGGGGGACATCATTGTCCGTGTCGATGGCAGGCTGATCGAGCGCGACAGCGAGGTGCCCTCGCTGATCTCGGGCATCAAGCCAGGCAACGACACCCAGATCGAAGTCTGGCGCGATCGCGGGGTGAAGAAGCTCACCGTCAAGGTGGCCGAACTCAAGGAAGACGGCGACAAGACGGCCAAGACCGATGGCGGTGACGGTGCGGCTCAGGGTGCGCTGGGCCTCACGGTGCGTCCACTGCAGCCGGAAGAGCGCCGCCAGGTGAAGACCGATGGCACGCTCGTCGTCGAGGAGGCCACCGGTGCGGCCGCTGCGGCGGGCGTGCAGCCTGGCGACATCATCCTCGGCGTGAACGGCACGCCGGTGAAGTCCATCGACGACCTGAAGGCCGCGGCCAAGAAGTCCGGCAAGACGGTGGCGCTGCTGATCCAGCGCGGCGAGGCCCAGATCTTCGTGCCGGTGCGTACGGGAGGCTGAGTCGGGCCACGGCGGGGTCGTGTAAACTTGCTCGATGCAAGAACGTTACGATCCCGCCGCCATCGAAAGCGCGGCACAGGCTGACTGGGCCGCGCTGAACGCCGACGTCGCCGACGAAAACGCCGCCGGCGAGAAGTTCTACTGCCTTTCCATGTTCCCGTACCCGTCGGGTCGGCTGCACATGGGCCATGTGCGCAACTACACGATCGGCGACGTGCTCTCGCGCTTCATGCGCATGCAGGGCCGCAACGTGCTGCAGCCGATGGGCTGGGATGCCTTCGGCCTGCCGGCCGAGAACGCGGCCATGGCCAATGGCGTGCCGCCCGCCAAGTGGACGCGCGACAACATCGCTTACATGAAACGGCAGCTGAAGTCGCTCGGCCTGTCGATCGACTGGTCGCGCGAGCTCGCCACCTGCGACCCCGATTACTACAAGTGGAACCAGTGGCTCTTCCTGCGCATGCTCGAAAAGGGCGTCGCGTACAAGAAGACCGGCGTGGTGAACTGGGACCCGGTCGACCAGACCGTGCTCGCCAACGAGCAGGTCATCGATGGCCGGGGCTGGCGCACGGGCGCGCTCGTCGAGAAGCGCGAGATCCCGATGTACTACCTGCGCATCACCGGTCATGCCGATGCGCTGCGCGATGCGCTGGACGGCCTCGAAGGCTGGCCGGAGCGCGTGCGCGCGATGCAGGCCAACTGGATCGGCCGCAGCCACGGCGTCGACGTCGATTTCCCGTACGCGGACGACACGGCGGCCCTGCTGGGCAAGGCGGGAAAGCTGCGCGTCTTCACGACGCGCGCCGACACGCTGATGGGCGCGACCTATGTCGCGGTCGCCGCCGAGCATCCGGTGGCGCTGGCCGCCGCCGCGGACAACGCCGCGCTCGCCGCCTTCGTCGAGGAATGCCGGCAGGGCAGCACGATGGAAGCGGACCTCGCCACGCAGGAAAAGAGAGGTATGCCCACGGGCCTGCACGTCCTGCATCCGCTTTCGGGCGAGCGCCTGCCGGTGTACGTCGCGAACTACGTGCTGATGGCCTATGGCGAAGGCGCCGTGATGGCCGTGCCCGCGCATGACGAACGGGATTTCGAATTCGCGCAGAAGTACGACCTGCCGATGCGCACGGTCATCGTCGCGAAGACCGGCGCCTATGCGGACGTCGTCGCGCCGTGGATCGATGCCTATGGCGAGCACGGCGTCACGGTGAATTCGGGCGCTTTCGATGGCCTCGAGTTCGACGCCGCCATCGAAGCGATCGCCAGCGCCCTGGCTGCGAAAAGCCTGGGCCAGAAGCGCGTGCAGTTCCGCCTGCGTGACTGGGGCATTTCGCGCCAGCGCTATTGGGGCTGCCCGATCCCGATCATCCACTGCCCGAACTGCGGCGACGTGCCGGTGCCGGACAGGGACCTCCCGGTCCGCCTGCCGGAAGACCTCGTGCCGGACGGCAGCGGAAACCCGCTCGCCAAGTCCGCGAGCTTCCTGCACTGCAAGTGCCCGAAGTGCGGCAGCGACGCGCGCCGCGAGACGGACACGATGGATACCTTCGTGGACTCGTCCTGGTACTTCATCCGCTACGCCTGCCGCGACAACGCGGACGCCATGGTCGATGCGCGCGTGGATTACTGGCTGCCGATAGACCACTACATCGGCGGCATCGAGCACGCGATCCTGCACCTGTTGTACGCGCGCTTCTGGACGCGGGTCATGCACGACATGGGCCTCGTGAAGGTCGCTGAACCGTTCTCGAACCTGCTCACGCAGGGCATGGTGCTGAACCATATCTTCCACCGCACGCCGGCTGCGGGCCGCCGCGAATACTTCAACCCGGCCGACGTGGACCTCACGGTCGACCCGGCCACGAAACAGTCGCGCGCCACGCTGAAGTCGGACGGCAGCGAGATCACCTACGAAGGCTTGGGCACCATGTCCAAGTCGCGCAACAACGGCGTCGACCCGAACTCGCTCACCGAGAAATACGGTGCCGACACGGCCCGCCTGTTCATGATGTTCACGGCGCCGCCGGAGCAGTCTCTGGAGTGGTCCGACGAGGGCGTGCTGGGCGCGAACCGCTTCCTGCGCCGCGTCTGGAAGGCCGTTTACGATCACGTCAGCGGCGGCTCGCCGGTGGCGCTCGATGTCGCGGCGCTGGCGCCCGCCGACAAGGACCTGCGCCGGATCGCGCACCAGACCCTGTCGAAGGTGAAGGACGACATCGGCCGCCGCCGCATCTTCAACACCGCGATTGCCGCGGTGATGGAGCTGATGAACGCGATCGGCCGCCATGTCGGTGCCGAGGCGCAGGCCCGCGCCGTTCGCCAGGAAGCGCTCGAGATCGCCGTGCTCTGCCTGTCGCCGATCGTGCCGCACATCACGCATGCCCTGTGGCAGTCGCTGGGGCAGTCCGAACCGCTGTACCGCGTGCGCTGGCCGGAAGCCGATCCCTCGGCCTTGGCGCAGGACCTCATCGAGGTCGTCGTGCAGGTGAACGGCAAGCTGCGTGGCCGCATCAGCGTGTCGCCGGATGCCCCGAACGATGTCGTCGAGGCGGCGGCGCTGGCCGATGCCAACGTGCAGCGCTTCCTCGAGGGCAAGCCGCCGCGCAAGGTCATCGTCGTGCGCGGCAAGCTCGTCAACATCGTGGCCTGAGCCGATGCGTGCCCTTGCAGTGCTGGTGTTGCTCGGCCTCGCGGCCTGCGGCTTCCACCTGCAGGGGCGAATGCCGTTGCCGGAATCGATCCGGCGCGTGTACGTGGATGCCCACGACGAACAGAGCGATTTCGTCCGGGCGCTTCGCGCCAGCCTGGTCGCGTCAGGCGTTGAACTCGTCGACCGACCGCAGCCGACGGCCGCAACGGTCGCCATCTCCCGCGACAGTGTCAGCGAGCGCGTGATGACCGTGTCGGCACGCAACATCCCGACCGATTACGAACTGTCCTATGAAGTCGAAGTGGGCGTGCGCGGGGCCGGGCGCGAGCTCATGCCGCCCGAGGACATCAACCTGTCCCGGGTCTACAGCTTCGACGAAGCGAAGCTGCTGGCGAAGGACCGCGAGAGAGCCATCCTGCAGGACGCGCTGGCAAAGGATCTTGCCGGAGTCGTGCTGCGCCGGCTTGCGACGCTGCCCTGATGGAAGACCGCGAACCGGGTCGCGTGCTGCGGCTCGGCGAACTCGATATCCCCGCGATCGGCGCGCTGCTCGCGCGCTACGGGCTGGCGCTGCGACTGCTCGAAGACAGGGCGCAGATCCCCGGCAGCTTCTGGGGCGAGTGCGAAGCGGGACTGGTGCGTGACGAGATCTTCGTCCGCCGCGATACGCCGCTGCATTCCCTGCTGCACGAGTCCTGCCACTTCATCTGCATGACCGCCGAGCGCCGCAAGGGCCTGGACACGGACGCCGGTGGGGATCACCTCGAGGAATGCGCTGTCTGCTACCTGCAGGTGCTGCTGGCCGACGAAGTCGGACGCGGCGGGCGCGAGCGCACGTTCCGTGACATGGACGACTGGGGCTATTCCTTCCGGCTCGGCTCGGCGCGCGAGTGGTTCGAGCAGGACGCCGAGGACGCGCGGCTCTGGCTGCTGGGCGAGGGGCTGATCGGCGCGGAAGGGCGGCCGACCGGGGCCCTGCGGCCCTGAGCCAGGCGCCGTTCAGCGGCGCCGCCCCGCCTTCCCAAACCCATCCGCCGCCGCGCGCAGCGCCTGCGCGATGCCGGGCTCGAAGGCGCTGTGGCCCGCGTCCGGCACCACTATGAGCTGCGACAGGGGCAAGGCCTTGTGCAGCTCCCAGGCGCTGCGGATCGGACAGACCATGTCATATCGCCCCTGCACGATCGCGCAGGGGATGTCGCGGATCCTGCGGGCGTTGCGCAGCAGCTGGTCGTCCGCGTCGAAGAAGCCCTTGTTCACGAAGTAATGCGCCTCGATGCGCGCGAAGGCCGCGGCGTAATCCGCGTCGTCGAACTTGCCGATGTAATCGGCGTTGCTGCGCAGGTAACTGGTCGCGCCTTCCCAGGTGCACCACGCGTGCGCGGCCCTGGCGCGCACGCCGGCGCTGCGGCTGGTCAGGCGCTTGTAGTACGCGGCCATCATGTCGACGCGCTCTGCCTTCGGGATGGCCGAGGCATAGCGTTCCCAGAGCTCCGGGAACACCGCGCCGGCGCCCCAGGGGTCCTGGTAGAACCACTCGAGCTCCTTCCGGCGCAGCATGAACACGCCGCGCAGCACGATCTCGCTCACGCGCCTGGGGTGCGTCTCGCAATAGGCCAACGCGAGCGTCGCGCCCCAGGAGCCGCCGAAGACCTGCCAGCGGTCGATGCCCAGGTGCTCGCGCAGCTGTTCCATGTCCGCGACCAGGTGCCAGGTCGTGTTGTCGACGAGGCTTGCGTGCGGCGTGCTCTTGCCGCAGCCCCGCTGGTCGAAAAGCACGATGCGGTAGACGCGCGGATCGAAGAAGCGCCGCATGCCGGGGTTCGTCGCGCCACCCGGGCCGCCGTGCAGGAAGACGACGGGTTTGCCCTGCGGTTTGCCGCTTTCCTCGAAATACAATTCATGCACGGGCGACACCCGCAGGCGCCCCGTGCGGTAAGGCTTGATCGGCGGATAGAGCCCGTCGTCGCGGGCGCGCGTGCCGCGGGCCATCAGTGGCGCTTGCCGACCAGCGGGCCCAGCGGCTCGCCGCCGATCAGGTGCAGATGCAGGTGATAGACCTCCTGTCCGCTGTCCGGTCGGCAGTTGATCAGCAGCCGGTAGCCGCTTTCCGCGATGCCCTCGCTGCGCGCGAGATCGCGTGCGACGCGGAATAGCGTGGCGATGAGCGGAAGGTCCTCGTCCGCCACGTCGTCCATCGTCGGGATGACTTTGCGCGGCACGACCAGGATGTGCACGCGCGCGGCCGGACGGATGTCGCGGAAGGCGATGAGGTCCTCATCGCGGTACACGACGGTGGCCGGGATCTCACCGGCGTAGATGCGTTCGAAGAGAGTGGCCATGGCGAGGACTATAACTCCAGCCGCAGTCCCACCGTGACGGAGCGCCCGGGGAGCGGCGCGATATCCTTCAGCGGCGAACTGTGGCGACGGGCGACAACGTTCCCGAGATTGTCCGCATTCACGAATCCCATCAGCGTGCCCCGCTCGAGCTGCCAGTGCCGCGAAAGCGATATGCCTGCCAGCGTGTGACCCGCGGTCCCGCTTTCGTATGGAGCGACCCTCGACTGGCGCAGGTGTTCCCAGACGGAAACTTCCGCCGACCAGTCCCCCCTTCGGGCCTGCAGTTCGACGCCCAGGCGAAGCGGCGGGATCTGCGGCAGGTCGCCGCCGCTGGCAAGGCGCCCGCGCACGGCATCGGCCGACAGCCGAAGCGTCAAGGACCGGCCGACATCGTCCAGCAAGGGCGCTTCCGCCTGCCCCTCGAAGCCCTCCAGCGTGGCGCGGCCCTGCCTGTATTCGAAGACCTGCAGTCCGTCGTTAAGGGCAGCCGTGGGGGCGAGAAAGATGAAGTTGTCGAATGCGTTCCGGTAGACCGCGAGGGACCAGGTGAACAGGCCTGTGCCGCGCAGCCCGATGTCGAGCGAGCTGGCTTTTTCGGGGGCGAGTGCGGCATTGCCCACCAGGTATTGCCGCGTGGCTTCGTGTGCGCCCCCTGCGTAGAACTCGATGGCCGAGGGCAGCCGTTCGGAGCGCGTCAGGTTCACGGCCAGTGACAGGCCGGGTTTGGCATGCCACAGCGCGCCGATGGCGCCGCTGGTCGTCGTGCCGCGGCGTGCCGGCAGGCCGTTGCCTGCCTCCGGCGCGAGGGACTGCCGCTCGACGCGCAGGCCTCCCTCGAGGGTCAGCGCCCCCAAGGGGTATTGCTCGAAGGCAAAGACCCCGCCGCCGCGAGTCTGCGACGCGGGAACGAAACGCTCGGTGCCCCGCGCAGCGAAATCCACTTGCCGGAGTTGCAGGCCGACCGTGCCTTTGAGGCCGGCGACATGGTGGTCCAGCGACAGGCGCAGTTCGTCGCCCGTCTGCGTGAAACGCGTGCCGACGGTGCCATCGCCCGCCAGCTCGGCGTGCGCGTAATCGCCATGCGTGGCCGCGACGCGCAGGGCATCGACCGCGCCATCGCCCGGCATTAAGGCCGCGCGTAGTGCGACACGGTCCTGCCGCATGTCGATGTGCGTGGCGTCGGCAGGATCATTCATCGCCTGCGGGATGCCGTAGTGGTCGTCGAAGCGGCTCACCGACAGGCCGATGAAACCGGCATCGCCGATCCAGCTGCCACCGAGGGAACCGCCGCGGCTGCGGCTCGCGGAGTTCCACATCCGGCCGCCGGGAATCGAGACGTCCTGGCTGTGACGATCGAATCCATCAAGATGGACACCGAAGTCCGCCACGTCGCCATCGAGCGTGCCGACCAGCGCGCGCAGTCGCGAGGCGCTGTCGGCCTTTTCTTCCAGCGAAGCGGCGTAGCCGTTCGCGAGGCGCGATTCCGGGATCCGTCGCGTCACCGTGTTCACCGCACCGCCGACCGCACCATTGCCATAGAGCAGCGTCGCGGGTCCCTTGAGCACCTCGAGCTGCCGAGCGACGGCGTCCTCGATGCCGACGGCATGGTCTTCCGACAGTGCCGACACGTCGAAGGCGGCCATGCCGTCCTCGAGCACCTGCACGCGCTGGCCGCCGAGGCCACGGATCATCGGTCGACTCGCGGACGGGCCGAAGTAGGTGGCAGTCAGGCCGGGCTGGTGTGCCAGGGTCTCGCCGAGGCTGCTGCCGGAAGCGAGATGCAGGGCATCGCCGGCCAGCACGCTGACGGGCTGCACGACGTCGTCGACGCTGCTGCGGAAGGGAGAACTGGTGACGACCAGTTCATCGAGCTGCCCGGACGAGGTGCAGGGCGCACCCAGAAGTAAAACGCAGGCCAGGAGGCCCGTAACGACGCAACGCATGGCAGGAAAGCCCTCGACGGATCCAGGACGGCGCCCGGTACAAGGCCCGGGCGCAGCAACGGCGGCGAAGGATCAGCGGGGCGGGGCGCGGGCCTGCTGGTAACGGCGGAAGGAATGAGGGGCCGGGCAGGGTGCGATCTTGAGCGCCAGCCACAGGGTCCAGCCGGCCGCCGCGATGACGAGCGCTGGCACCACCGAGGCTGCGGCGATCCCGCGCCCGACCTGCAGGCAAAGCTCGCAGTGGTCGGTACTGCCCGTGTCGGCCGCGAGGTCCTGCTTGTGCCGGTGCGCGGCCCAGGCCGTGCTCAGGGCGAGCAGGGCCAGCACCACGACCAGGACGGGAATCCGGCGCAACAGTTTCACGGGGGCGAGGATAGGCCGATAATCCTTCAATGGCCATCGCATCCCTCGACCTGCTCGACCGCGCCCTCGCAGCCGGCCCGCTCAAGGCCGTCTATCTGGTTTCGGCCGAGGAACCGCTGGGTGCCGGCGAGGCCGCGGACGCCATCCGGGCGGCGGCCCGCAGGCAGGGCTTCGAGGAGCGCGAGGTATACACGGTGGAGCGCGGCACGGCGCCGTGGGGCGAGATCCTCTCCTCCGCCCAGTCGATGTCGCTGTTCGCGTCCCGCAAGCTGATCGAAATCCGCATTCCCGGCGGCAAGGTCGGCCATGGCGCCAAGTCCCTGCTGGAGGTGCTGGCTGCCGCGAGTCCCGATGTGCTGGTGATGCTGCTCGTCGATGAGCCGGAAAATGCCGTCCGCAAGGCGGAATGGTTCACGGCGGCGGCTCGCTCCGGTGAATGGGTGGACCTGGCGGCGGTCACGGCGGCCCGCTTTCCGGCCTGGATCCGTGCGCGCGCCAAGCGGGCGGGTATCGAGCTGGACGACGAGGCCGTGACGCTGCTGGCGATGCGCACCGAAGGCAACCTGCTGGCCGCCCACCAGGAGATCCAGAAACTCTCGCTGGCAGGTCTCGCGCAGGCCGGCGCCACCGAAGTGCTGGCGAGTGTCACGGACAGCAGCCGCTATGACGTCTTCCAGCTCGGGGAAGCCCTGCTCGCCGGCGAAGTGCCGCGCGCGCTGCGCATCCTGCAGAGCCTCCAGGGCGAGGGCGAGGAGCCGACGCTGGTGCTCTGGGCTATCCTGCAGGAAATGCGCAACCTCTGGACCAAGCTGGTTCCTGGCGCGCCGCTGCCGGGCGTCTGGTCCCGCAACACCGCCCAGCTCCCACAGGCCATGGCGCGCTTCCGCGCCGCGCCCAGCGGCCGCGCGTTGTTCCGCCGGCTCGCCGTGCGCGCCGCCCGCGTCGATCGCATCATCAAGGGGCGCCTGTCCGGCAATCCCTGGCATGAACTCACGCAGCTGGCGCTGGAATTCGCCGGCCGCCCCGCGCTGCCTCTGACTTCCACCTGACCAGGATCGAGATGCCCGAATTCTCCTCGCCCCAGGGCCCGCTGGGCCTGTTCGGCGGCACGTTCGACCCGATCCATTTCGGCCACCTGCGCACGGCTTTCGAGTTGCAGCAGGAGCTGAAACTCGGCGAGCTGCGGTTCCTGCCGACCGGTAATCCGCCCCACCGGGATGCGACGCAGGCCGATGCGACCCAGCGCCTGGCCATGGTCCGCGCCGCGGTGGCAGACCAGCCCGGTTTCACGGTTGACGACCGCGAGGTCCGCCGGATGGGACCGTCGTATTCCGTGGACACGCTGACCGAACTGCGTCAGGAGTTTCCGCGACGCTCGATCTGCCTGCTGCTGGGCATGGACGCCTTCCTCGGCCTGCCCACCTGGCATCGGTGGACCGAGATTTTCGACCTCGCACATGTGGTCGTGGCCCACCGGCCGGGGTGGAAAGCCCCGAAACAGGGACCACTCGGCGAGGCCATGGTCGACCGGGGCACCGGCGGCGTACGCGACCTGCATGCCTCGAAGGCCGGCCGCATCTACGTCCACGCCGTCACCCAGCTCGAGATCTCCTCGACCGAACTGCGCCAGCTGATTGCCTCGGGCGGGGACCCCCGCTACCTGGTCCCGGACAGCGTGCGCGCGGTGCTGGGCGATCTGGGATGTTATGCTCGCCGCCAATGAGCTCCCGTAAAGCCACGCGCCCGCCTGCCCGGGCTGCCCTCGTGAAGACCGTCGTCGCCGCCCTCGAGGACATGAAGGCCTCGAACATCAAGGTCATCGACGTCCGCGGCGTCACTGACGTTTCCGACTGCATGATCATTGCCTCGGGCAATTCCGATAGGCATGTCCGGTCCACGGCGGATCGTGTCGTGGAGTACGCCAAAAAGGCCGGATTCCGGCCGATGGGCGTCGAAGGCGAACGCGACGGCGAGTGGGTGCTGGTCGACTGCAACGACGTGATCGTGCACGTCATGCTGCCGCGGGTGCGCGAGTTCTACGCACTCGAAAGCCTCTGGGAAACCGCGCCCAAGCCTGCTGCGCGCAAGAAGGCCGCAAAGAAGTCCGCCCGGCCTGCGGCGAAATCTGCGGCCCGGCGCCCTGCGGCCCGCGGCAAGGCACCGGCGAAGGCCAAGTCCGCCGCCCGCAAGCCCGCGGCCCGCGCGAAGACTGCCCGCAAGGGCAGCTGACGCGCTCCAGTTGCCGCCCCGGGCGGTCCCGCCATGCGCGTGAGCCTCGTCGCCGTCGGCACCCGCATGCCGCCCTGGGTCCGCGAGGCCTACGGCGATTATTCGAAGCGGCTCGCTTCCCGCCTTCCCGTCACCCTTACCGAACTGCCGCCCGGCAAACGCACTGCCGGGGGCGATGATGCGCGCGCCATGGCCGACGAAGGCAAGCGTCTGCTGGCAGCGCTGAAGCGCGATGACCACGTGGTGCTGCTCGACGAGCGCGGCACGGAACGGACCAGTACCGAACTCTCCAGCTGGCTGCGCCTGCGCGAGCAGGAAGGTCGTTCGCTGGCATTCCTCGTCGGGGGGCCGGATGGCTTTGCGCCGGAAGTGCGCGAACGGGCTGCCGAACGGTGGTCGCTGTCGAAGCTCACGCTTCCCCACGCGCTGGTCCGGGTCGTGTTCATCGAACAGATTTACCGTGCGGTGACCTTGCTCGACGGTCACCCCTATCATCGGGAGTGAAGACTCCTGCAATGGCCGACATGAACGACACCCCCCGGCTCCTGCTTGCCTCGGCCTCTCCCCGGCGCAGCGCCCTGCTGGCGCAGATCGGCATCGCGCACAAGGTGTACGCCACGGAGATAGACGAGTCGCCCTTGCCCGGCGAAGACGCCGCGGCACTGGTGCGGCGCCTCGCGCGAAGCAAGGCGCTCGCCGCGCAGCCGCTCGCCGGCCTGCTGCCCGTGCTGGGGTCGGATACCGAAGTCGTCCTCGACGGCCGGGTGTTCGGCAAACCGGGAGACGCCGCGGAGGGTGAGGCGATGCTCCTGTCGCTCGCCGGGCGCGTGCACCAGGTGTTGAGCGCCGTTGCGCTCGTGTTGCCGGATGGGCGTGTGTTCGAGGCCCTGTCCGAAAGCCACGTGCGCATGCGGCCCGTGTCGCGCGACGAAGCCCGGGCTTACTGGAACAGCGGCGAACCCCGGGGCAAGGCCGGCGGCTATGCGATACAGGGCTATGCCGCCGTCTTCATCAGCGGGCTCGAAGGCAGTTTTTCCGGCGTGATGGGCCTGCCGCTGTTCGAAACAGCGGCCTTGTTGACGGAGGCAGGCCTGTGAGCACCGAGATCCTCGTGAACATCGCGCCGCGCGAACTGCGCGCGGCACTCGTCGAGAACGGCGTGCTGCAGGAGGTGTTCATCGAACGCCCCAGCCGCAAGGGCCTCGTGAGCAACCTGTACAAGGGGCGTGTGTCGCGCGTGCTGCCGGGCATGCAGGCGGCCTTCCTCGACGTGGGCCTGTCGCGCACCGGGTTCCTCCACGTGGCGGACATCCTGCGGCCGACACTCGCGCCCGGCGACGAACACCTCGCGCCGAAGCTCGATGCCGAACCGGATATCCGCGCCCTGGTGAAGGAAGGTGACGAGCTGCTCGTGCAGGTCGTCAAGGATCCGCTGGGCACCAAGGGCGCGCGACTGTCGACGCACATCGCGCTGCCCTCGCGGTTCCTTGTCTACATGCCGCGCGGTTCGAAGGTCGGCGTCTCCGCGCGGATCGAGGACGAGGCGGAACGGGTGCGCCTGCGAGAGACCGTGTCGACGCTCGTGCGCGAGCGGGGCGAGAAGGGCGGCTTCATCGTCCGCACCGCTGCGATGGGTGCGCCCGTCGAGGCACTGCACGCGGACATGATCTACCTCGACCGCCTCTGGTCGCACCTGCGCGAAGAAGTGATGAAGACGCCCGCCGGTACGCTGGTGCACGAGGACCTGCCGCTTTGCCTGCGAGTCCTGCGCGACGAACTGGGGTCACACGTGCGGCGCGTGCTGGTCGATGCGCCCGAGGAATTCGCGCGCATGCAGCAGTTCACGCGCACCTTCATGCCGGAGTTCGCGGACCGGATCGAACTGCATGCCGGCCCCCGCCCGCTGTTCGACCTGCACGGCATCGACGAGGAAATCAGCCGGGCGCTGGACCAGAAGGTGCCGCTGAAATCGGGCGGCTACATCGTGATCCAGCAGACCGAGGCCATGACCACGGTCGACGTGAACACGGGTGGCTACGTCGGTTACCGGAACCTCGAGGAAACGATATTCCGCACGAACCTCGAGGCGGCCGTGACCATTGCCCGGCAGCTGCGCGTGCGCAATCTCGGCGGCATCATCATCCTCGATTTCATCGACATGCAGGACGAGGAGCACCGGCGCGCCCTGCTCGCGGCACTCGAAGAGGCGCTGTCGGCCGATCGTGCGCAGACGCACATCGCCAACATCTCGCCGCTTGGGCTGGTCGAGATGACGCGCAAGCGGACGCGCGAAAGCCTCGAGCACCTGCTCTGCGGCACCTGCCCGCAGTGTGGCGGTCGCGGCTTCGTGCGCACTGCCGAGACGGTCTGCCACGAAATCTTCCGCGAGATCCAGCGCCAGAGCCGCCAGTTCCAGAGCCAGGAAGTCGTGGTGCTGGCGCACCAGGATGTGGTCGGCCTGCTGCTGGAGGAAGAGGCGCCCGTGCTCGCCGAGCTCGAGACGCAGATCGGCCGTTCGATCCGCCTGCAGGCCGAGCCGCTCTATGGCATCGACCAGTACGACGTGGTGCTGGCGTGAAGGTCGCCGCGCTGCAGATGACCTCGGGGCTGGACGTCGCCGCGAACCTTGCGACGGCCACGCGCCTGCTCGAGTCCGCAGCGGAGGCCGGCGCGGCCCTCGCCGTGCTGCCCGAGAACTTCGCCTTCATGGGCCGCAGCGAAAGCGAGAAGCAGTCCGTGGCCGAATCGCCGGGGCAGGGTCCGGTGCAGGATGCGCTCTCGGCGCTTGCGGCCCGACTGGCGATCACGATCGTCGCGGGCACGCTTCCGCTGCGGGTACCGGGAGAAAGCCGCTCCGCGGCCGCCTCGCTCGTTTACGGGCCCGATGGCCGCCCGCAGGCGCGCTATGACAAGATCCATCTGTTCGATGTCGGCCTGCCAGGTCGGGACGAAGCCTATCGGGAGTCCGCGGGCACCGTTCCCGGCCGCGACATCGTGGTGACGGAAGTCGGCGCGCTGCGCGTGGGCCTTTCCGTCTGCTACGACATCCGGTTCCCCGAACTGTTCCGCACCATGGCGACCGAGGGTGCCGGCCTGTTCGTCGTGCCGGCGGCCTTCACGGTGCCCACCGGCGAGGCACACTGGAGCCTGTTGTTGCGTGCGCGGGCCGTCGAGAACCTCGCCTTCGTCGTCGCGGCCGCCCAGTGGGGCCGCCATGAGAACGGTCGTGCGACCTATGGCCACAGCCTCGTCGTCGACCCCTGGGGCAGCGTGATCGGCTGCCTTCCCGAAGGCGAGGGCTGCCTCGTCGTCGACATCGATCCTTCGCAGCAGGGCGCTCTGCGCGCGCGGTTCCCCGCGCTGTCGCACCGAGTGCTCGCCTGACCGATTTTCTGGAGACCGCCACGATGTCCGCCGCCGATTCCCCGACCGATTCCCTCGACATTGCCAGTCGGCTCCTGCTGCAGCCAGGCGGACTCGATGAGTCGGCAATGGCCCGCGTGCTCGACGGCATCATGGGCCATGCAGTGGATGCCGCCGACCTGTATTTCCAGGTCTCGCGCGAGGAGTCCTGGACGCTCGAGGACGGCATCGTCAAGGAAGGCAGCGCGAGCATCGAGGAAGGCGTCGGCGTGCGCGCCATCGCCGGCGAGAAGACGGGCTTCGCCTATTCCGACGAGATCCATCTCGATGCGCTGCAAGAGGCCGCAGGCGCGGCGCGCGCCATCGCGAAACAGTCGCCCGGCCGCCAGACGCAGGCCTGGCGCAGGACGTCGGCCACTTCGCTGTATCTGCCGATCGACCCCCTGGCAACGATCGATGACGAGTCCAAGGTGGCCTGGCTGGAGCGTGTCGACCGCGATACGCGGGCCATGGACCCGCGCATCAAGCAGGTCATGGCCAGTGTCAGCGCGGTGCATGAAGTCGTGCTGGTGGCGCGCGCCGATGGGGTGCTGGCCGCGGACGTGCGGCCTCTGGTGCGTTTCAACGTCTCGGTGATCGCCGAGCAGGACGGTCGCCGCGAGCAGGGTTTCGCAGGGGCCGGTGGTCGTTATTCGCTGGTCGATCTCGTGGCCGATGACAAACCGCTGGCGCTCGCGCGCGAGGCCGTCCGCCAGGCGCTCGTGAACCTGGAAGCCGTTGCGGCGCCGGCGGGCACGATGCCGGTGGTGCTGGCCGCCGGTTGGCCGGGCATACTGCTGCACGAGGCCATCGGCCATGGCCTGGAAGGTGACTTCAACCGCAAGGGTACGTCCGCCTTCAGCGGCCGCCTCGGCGAACGCGTTGCAAGCGAGTACTGCACGATCGTCGATGACGGCACGCTGTCCGCGCGACGCGGCTCGTTGAGCATCGACGATGAAGGCACGCCGAGCCAGTGCACGACGCTGATCGAGGGCGGCATCCTCAAGGGATACCTGCAGGACACGCAGAACGCGCGCCTGATGGGTGTGGCGCCCACGGGCAACGGCCGTCGCGAGTCCTTCGCGCACATGACGCTGCCGCGCATGACCAATACCTACATGCGGCCGGGCCCGCATGACCCGGCGGACATCATCGCCTCGGTCGAGAAGGGCATCTATGCCGTGAACTTCGGCGGCGGACAGGTGGACATCACGTCCGGCAAGTTCGTGTTCTCGGCCAGCGAGGCCTACCTGATCGAGAATGGCCGCGTCACGCGTCCCATCAAGGGCGCGACGCTGATCGGCAACGGACCGGACGTGTTGACGCGCGTGTCGATGGTCGGCAACGACCTCAAGCTCGACGACGGCATCGGGACCTGCGGCAAGGAAGGCCAGAGCGTGCCCGTCGGCGTCGGCCAGCCGACGCTGCGCATCGATGCCATGACGGTGGGCGGGACGGGCTGACCCCGTCCCTGCGGCGTCAGTCGGACGCTGCGTCGGCGGGTTCGGCGTCCGAGGCGCCTGCGGGCCCCTGGTCGTCGAATCGCAGTCCGGTCTCGGTGTCCGAATGCTTGTTCGGGCGTTCGTCCGTGAAGACGAGATCGTAATGCCCGATGCAGATCACGTCGCCGTCCCGTAACCGGCGGCGCTTGATCCGCCGTCCCTGGATCCGGATGCCATTCGTGCTGTCCAGGTCCTCGATGACGCAGCTTTCCCGCGTCGTGAGGATGCGGCAGTGGTGCCGGCTCACGAAACGATTGTCGATCTGGAGGTCGTTGTCCGCGGTGCGCCCGATCACCATGGGGGCCAGATGCAGCGCGACCTCGCCAAGGTTCAGGTTGCCCTGCCGCACCGTTATGCGGCCATAGACGAACTCCGGGTCCGGAGGCGGGATGTAGAGCTTCGGTCCGCTCCGCTGGCCCGTGCTTCCCGGGTCGATGTGAAACCGGCCTGTGTCGGCCGTTCCGGCCACGATCCCGTGTTTCCGGGTTGCATAGTCCGGCCAGCGCAATTCCTCGATGGCGCTCTGGATATCAGCGGCCGTGACCTGATCGCGGTCCTCGTTGAATGCCGCCATCATCGCCGTTTCGCACAGCGTGTTCAGCAGTCGGGGGACGCCGCCGGTATAGCGGAAGAGCAGCGGGAAGCATTCGTCAACGAAGATTTCCCGGCCTTCCGAGCCCGCGACCTGGAGGCGATGGTTCACGTAACCCTGCAGGTCCTCTGCCGCCAGTGGCGTCAGGTGGAAGCGCAGGCGCACGCGCTGCACCAGCTGCACGAGTTCCGGGGAGTCGAGTTTCTCGTTCAGTTCCGGCTGGCCGGCGAGGATGATGCGCAGCACCTTTTCCCGCGTCGTTTCGACGCCGGACAGGAGGCGGATTTCCTCAAGCACCTTCATCGGGAGGTTCTGCGCCTCATCGACGATCAGCAGCACCTTGCGGCCGGCCGCGTACTGCTCGATCAGGAAGGTGTTCAGCGTGGCGATCAGCTCCGCTTTTTTCATGCGGAAAGGCGTGAAACCGAACTGCACCAGCACGGCCTGCAGGAACTCCAGTTCCGTCACCTGTGTCTGGTTGATCTGCGCGACGAGTACGTCCTTGTCCAGTTCATGCAGCAGGGACTCGATCAGTGTCGTCTTGCCGGAGCCGATCTCGCCGGTGATGACGACGAATCCGTCCGTGAACCAGATCGTCGACTCCATGTACGCCTTGGCGCGCGCATGGTGCTTGCTGAGGTACAGGTACTGCGGATCCGGGCTCAGCCGGAAGGGCAGGTCATGCAGGCGGAAGAGTTCGAGGTACATGGCGCGGCGTCAGAGTTTGCGCGCGTCGATCTTGCGCAGGAGCGCGGCCGCGCGCTGGTCGCGTTTGCGCGCCGTCGTTTCAAGCAGCGTCACGTGGCCCAGTTTGCGTCCCGGACGCGGGGACTTGCCGTAATCGTGCAGGTGCAGCCGTCCATCGGCCAGCAGACCCTCGCGGGTCGGCATCTCGCCGATCAGGTTCAGCATCGCGCTGTGGCCGGTCGCCGTCGTGTCGCCCAGCGGCAGCCCCAGGATCGCGCGAACGTGGTTCTCGAACTGGCTCGTTACCGCGCCCTCGATGGTCCAGTGGCCGGAATTGTGTACGCGCGGCGCCATCTCGTTCGCGACCAGTCGGCCGCGCCGGACGAAGAATTCGACCGCCAGCACACCCACGTAATTGAAATGCGTCAGCAGCTTGCGCATGTAGCGTCGTGCCGCGGTTTCCACGACGGGGGCATGCCAAGGTGCGCGCGTCAGGCGCAGGATCCCGTCCCGATGCAGGTTGCGGTTCAGCGGATACAGCGCGATCTCGCCGCGCGTGCTGCGCACGCCGATGATCGAGACTTCGTAATCGAAGGGTACGAAGGCCTCGTAGATGAGCGGCTGGCCGCCGATTCCCGCCCAGGCAGCTTCGATGTCGGCCGGCTTGCGCAGCACCGCCTGGCCCTTGCCGTCATAGCCCATCCGCCGCGTCTTGAGCACGCCGGGCAGGCCGATGGCCTGCGTGGCACGGATGAGGTCCTCGCGCGAGTCGACGGCCATGTGGTCGTTCGTCGGGATGCCGAGCGAACGGAACAGGGACTTTTCCGACAGCCGGTCCTGCGCTGCGGCCAGTGCCGCGAGCGGTGGCGCGACGGGCGTCGTGCCCGAGATGCGCTCCATGGACGCGACGGGCACGTTCTCCCAGTCGATCGTGACCACTTCGCAGCGCTTCGCCAGCTGGTCGAGGAGCTTCGGGTCGTCGAAGGCGCCGGTCAGCTGTGGCGACAGCTGTGCGGCGCAGGTGCCGGCGTCCTTGTCGAGGAACAGGAAATCCAGGCCCAGCGGGTATCCCGCCAGCGCCATCATGCGGCCCAGTTGGCCGGCCCCGACGATGCCTACCGTCATGCGGGCAGGCGCGGGTCGGCGTCGGCCAGCACGGTCGCCGTCTGCTGCGCGCGGAAGGCGTCGAGTGCGGCCTGGATCGCGGGGTTGCGGGTTGCAAGCATCGAGGCCGCGAACAGCCCGGCGTTGGCCGCGCCGGCCGCACCTATCGCGAAGGTGGCTACGGGGATGCCCTTGGGCATCTGCACGATGGACAGCAGCGAATCCATGCCGTTCAGCGCCTTGGACTGCACCGGGACGCCCAGCACGGGCAACGGGGTCTTGGACGCGGTCATGCCGGGCAGGTGGGCGGCACCGCCGGCCCCTGCGATGATGACCTCCAGCCCGCGCGATGCCGCGCTGGCGGCATATTCGAACAGCAGGTCGGGCGTGCGGTGCGCGGACACGACGCGCACCTCATGCGGCACGCCGAGCTGCTCAAGCAGTTCGGCGGCAGCGCGCATCGTGTCCCAGTCCGACCGGGAGCCCATGATGATGCCGACCAATGGCTTCATCGGCGCAGTCTAGCATGTGCGTTGTGGCGGTCCGTCAGGCCCTCCAGGGCAGCCTCCAGCGCCTCGATTTCCACGTCACGCATCAGTTTGCCGATGTACTGGCGCTGCCTGTGGAGGGCGCCGCGCTGCTTGAGGCGTTTGGCCTCGTCGATTGCTTCGCGCAGCCGTTCCGGCAGGGGCAGCTGGTCCAGTTCATCGGGACGCAGGGTGGTGAGTCGCTCGCCGAGCTTCTGCAGCGAGTGGGCCTCGCGCTTGCGCGCGCTCTTGCTGGGGCCGAGGTCCTCCTCGTCTTCCCAGCCGGTTTCTTCAGGGTTCTGGTTCATGCCGTACAATTCTGCCTCATGAGCCACGATGTCGACGCATCCCGTATTCCCGCCCTTCAGGACATCGTCCGGCAGGCCCTTGACGCGGCCCGGAATTCCGGTGCCGACCAGGCGGAGGCCGATGTCAGCCTGCAGAAGGGCCTGAGTGTCTCCGTGCGCCTCGGCGAGGTCGAGACCATCGAGTACCAGCGGGACCGAGGCCTGGGCATCACCGTCTATTTCGGGGGCGCGAAAGGTTCGGCCAGCAGCGCCGACCTTCGTCCGGATGCGGTCCGGGACATGGTGGCGAAGGCCTGTGCGATCGCGCGGCATACGGCGCGCGACGAATTCGCGGGCCTTGCCGATCCGGCGGAGCTGGCGCGGGACATCCCGGAGCTCGCGCTCGACCATCCCTGGGCCCTGACGCCGGAAGCGGCGATCGAACTGGCCCGCCGCTGCGAGGCCGCCGGGATGGCCGTCGACAGGCGGCTCACGAATTCCGAGGGCGCATCCGTCGGCACCCACCGGGGCGTGCGCGTGTACGGCAACAGCCACGGGTTCCTCGCGGGCTATGCCTCGACGAGCCACAGCGTCAGTTGCGCACTCGTCGCCCAGAGTGGCGAGGACATGCAGCGCGACTATTGGTACACCGCCGCGCGCGATCCGGCTGCGCTCGATGATGTCGAGCGCGTCGGGCGGATCGCCGGCGAGCGGTCCGTCGCGAGGCTCGGTGCGGAAAAGCTCAGCACGCGCAGGGCGCCGGTGATCTTCGCGGCCGACGTGGCGCGCGGCTTCTTCGGCCATCTCGTGTCCGCGGCGCGCGGTTCCAGCCAGTACCGCAAGGCGTCGTTCCTGCTGGGTGCGTCCGGCGAACAGGTACTGCCGGCCTTCGTGCAGATGCAGGAGCGTCCCCAGATCCTTTCGGCGATGGCGAGCAGTCCCTTCGACGGGGAAGGCGTGGCGACGCGAGACCGGGACCTCGTGAAGGATGGCGTGCTGACCGGCTACGTGCTGGGCAGCTATTCGGCCCGAAAACTCGGCCTGCGCACGACAGGCAATGCCGGCGGTATCCACAACCTCCTGGTCAGCGGCGGCGCCGATGCGCCGAACCTCGACGCGCTGTTTCGTCGCATGGGCGAAGGTCTCTACGTCACCGAACTGCTCGGACAGGGCGTGAACGGCGTGACCGGTGATTACTCGCGCGGCGCCAGCGGCTTCTGGATCCGCGGCGGCGAGCGCGGTCCGGCCGTGCACGAGATCACCATCGCCGGAAACCTCCGGCAGATGTACCGCGATGTCGTCGCGATCGGCGGGGACGTCGACACGCAGGGCACCATCCAGACGGGCTCGGTGCTCGTCGACGGGATGACCATCGCCGGCGACTGACGGCTGGTGGCGTTCAGTCCCGCGCCGGCAGGAGGTCCGCCAGCGTCTTCAGGTCGCCGTCGCGCCACGACGCCGTGAAGCGACCCTCCAGCGCCGCAATGGACGCCGGCGGCGGCGAACACAGCGCCGCGCGCCCCGACGGAGGCCGGCGCAGGACCTCCATCACGTCCTCGATGCGGATCTGGTCCGCGGGTCGGCTCAAGGCGGGCCGTCCTTCATCGACGCCGGTGAGAAGGCCGCCTTCCGCCAGCATGGCCAGCGTATCGGCCAGGGCGCTTCCCGGAACCTCGAGTTCGCGGCACAGCAGATCGAATACGCCCTGCCCTGAATGGGCCGCGTGTCGAGGTGCAAGCCGCAGCAGCACGGCCAGCCCCAGACGTTCCTGTTCCAGTGGCGACAGTCGGACCTGGGTGATGCCCAGTCGCAGCCAGGCCGGATTCTGCAGGTAGAACGCGAGCTGGGCGCCGGCCAAGAGGATGACCCAGCCCAGGTAGGTCCAGAGCAGCATCGCGCCGCCGAGCGCGAAACCCGCGTAGATCAGCGTGAAGCGCGAGGTGTACAGCACCATGGCCGTGAAGAGCTTGCCGACGGCCGCCCAGATCACGCCGGCCGCCAGCGCACCCACCAGCGCCGGCCCGGGCCGTACGCGCGTGTTCGGAATAACCAGGTACACGAAGGCGAACAGCGCGACGACGATCGCGTAAGGCGTCAGCTGGATCGCAAGATGCGTGACGCGCACGAAGACCGGCGCTTCCTCGAGCGCCAGGGTGTTTGCCGAGTCCAGCGCCAGCTTCGAGAAGGCGACCACGCCGACCACGACGACCGGTCCCGCGAGCAGCAGGCCGGCG
>JBEEKA010000255.1:0-5540 GCA_041168985.1 Pseudomonadota bacterium
ATGGCCGACGAGGACTGACAACCGGCTCTTACGCCTGCTTCGGCAATTGGCTCACGTCGGCCCAGTTGCCGTGCAGGCCCGAGCGCAGGCGAATCGGAAGTTTCGCCCGCGCGATCGGTCCTTCCGACAGTTTCAGCGCTTCCAGGATCACGAGGTCCGTGTAATTCGTGACCAGGTTGTCGACGAGCGCGATGAGATAGCCATCTCCCTCCGCGGCGCCCCTGTGCCTCGGGATGAAGCAGGGTTCCTGGCAGATCGACTGCGGACCCGCCCACCACGCGTCCTGCCTGCCGGTCTGCAGGTCGACGTGCGCGATCTTGTTCATCACGAAGCCTGACATGCGGCCACCACTGCCCTCGAAAGGCATGTCGGGATCCATCACCAGCATCCAGCCATGGCGATACGGCATGCCCGCGTAGCGGTCATCGATGCGCGGGAACTCGTCGATCCAGTCGGAGAGCGTCTGCTTGCCGTGGAACTGGTCGTTCTTCGACGCCATGTCGACGGTCCAGCGCGTAAGGAAGGGCCGTCCCGCGATCGGATCGAAGGGCGCACCGTGCACGTCCGGGAAGAAGGGGAACACGTTGCCCTTCGCCTCCGGCACGTCGAAGTGGATCTTCGTGCCGTCCTGGAAGGCATTCATGACGTGGCTCGCGAAGCTCGTTGGCGCCGTGAACCAGCGCATGTCCTTTTCCGTGCCATTGCGCGGCAGGATGCCGAGCCATACGGGCAGCGTCGTGTCGAAGCCGAAGTGCGGAAGCCGCTTCTCGAGTCGCTCCCAGGAACTCACGATCGGGATCGTGTGGAAGACCGCATAGTCTTCCGTGATCGCGAAGTCATGCATCATGCAGTAGTACTTGTTCTGGAACGGGATCTCCTTCACGACCTTCCCCTGCGGGTCGATCTCGAAGTAGCACATGTCCGTCGTCAGCACGCCTTTCGTCGCATAACCGAAACCGCAGAAGTTTCCGGTCTTCGGATCGATCTTCGGGTGCGCGCAGAACGTCTGCGATTCCAGCGTGCCGTTGAAGTCGGTGTATCCCTTGCTCTCCAGCGTCAGCGGATCCATTACGAAGCAGGGGCTGTCTTCCTTCATCGCGTAGAGCATGCCCGCGTGCACCATCACGTTGGTGTTCGCCGTGCCACGGATGCGGCCCTTCACGCTCTCGTCGTCGGTGAGCGGATTGCGGTACTGGCCGAAGAGTGCACGGCCTGCTTCGCGTTCCAGTTTCCACTTGTCCGTCTGGACGTAGCGCTGCTTGAAGTCGATCGTGCCGTCATGGAAACGGAACATCGTCACCATGCCATCGCCGTTGAAGAACTGGTCGTCTTCGAAGCGTGGAGCGAACTGCGCATCCGGATGCACGCGATGGAAACTTCCATCGAGCTGCGAAGGCACGTCGCCTTCCAGTTCAAGGTCGAGGATGTCGCCCTCGAGCCGCACGGGGCGCAGCGTGCCCGTGAATCCCCGGGTCTTCGGATAGTGGGCCATCGCGCGTCACTCCATGGGTTGCGATTGCAACGCATGCTAGGGAGCCCGCGCCGGCCCCGTCAGTCGTGGATTTCCACGATCCGGCCCGGATCGGCCCGTTGCGAAAAAACACCATTGTTTTTTCCATGACACAGGGGTTATGCTCCGTTCCGTGGTCGCGAGACACAGCCCTAAGCGACTGATTAGCCAAGGCAATCAGCTGACATGTGGGTTCCGGGAGACATAATTCCGGCCGCGACCACCGCGAGGTTGATGCGGGAGACAGACACCCGCGCGGGGGACGGACAAGGGACAGGTGAGGACAGGATAGAAACCCAGACGATTCACACCAGCACGGACATGCGGTAACACAAAGGGCCTGGTCCCTGTGCGCCGCGGAATTCAGCCCGGAAGGGAACGCGAACTGACGCGAAGGCCGCGCAATTGAACGGTCGGACCGCAAGGTCCAGGAATTCCAGCCGACAACATTAGCTGCTGGTGTTCGGCGCCCAGTGCGACCGACTAGAGATTGATCTGAGGCGTAAAGAAGATTGAAAACCCCGCTTTGCGGGGTTTTTTTTCGCCCCCGTCGCGCAGGACTCCTGGCGAACCTGGAGGCGATCTACTCGTCGCCGAGGAGGTCCCGGACCGTGTTCCCCGGCGCATTGAGCACTGGCGGAACCCCGGACTCTGCCAGGTAACCGCTCTCGCGCGAAAGCGCCTGCTTCCAGGGCTGCCCGGCCTCGTCGTGGCGACCACAGTGGGTGAAAGTCGCGTAGCCGGGATAGTCCGGCAGCCGATAGGGGTCCTCATCGGGGTGCGCGACGGGCCGCACCGGTTTGCCGTTCTTTTCCTGCAGGGGGAACAGCCAGCAGGTGGAGGGCTTGAAGGTCCAGGGATGCATGCCGCGCTCGCGGCCCAGTTTTTCCAGTTCGCAGAAGCCCTGCCTGTCGGCGAAGACGCAGCGCGTGCGCGGAAAGTGCTTCGGGAAGGACGGGTTCTGGTAATCGTGCGGCTTCGTCGCGGTCTTGCGGCCGAAGTGCCTTCCGTCCCACCAGCCGGCCACGATGTACTCCTCCGGCAGCTTCGCGCGCAGTTCCGGCAGGCGCTTGACCAGGTCGTGGAGGAAGGACTCTTCCTGCTGGTCGAGGTACACGCCGTCATGGCAACACATGGCCTCGCAGGCCTTAACGTCGCAGACGGACAGTTTGAGCGGCGGTCGCCGTGATTCGGTGGTCATGCCCGGACGATAGCAGTATCGTCGCGCGACGCCAGCCACACCGGTGCATGCCATGCCACGTTTGACCTACGCTTTCGTGCTGTCAGCCCTTGCAGTCCAGATGGCAGGCACCACGCTTTCAGCGGACGCCGCGGAGTCGGCCGCAGCGGCTTGCATGCCGCAGGGCGGACTGGTCTACGTTTGCGGACCTGCCGCCGCCGAGGACCTCGTGCCCATCCGGGGCAGCGACTGGATCCTGGGCAGTGGCCTTTCGGAAGGCGATGTGCCCGGCCGCATCCATCGCATCAACACGCGCACCCGCCAGTGGTCGGTCGCCTGGCCGGCAACCGATGCCACCGTTTCCCACGACGCGAAACGCTTTCCGACCTGCGGCACGCCCCCGGATGCCGCGAAGTTCTCGGCGCACGGCCTTTCGCTGCGGCATATCGCTGCCGGGCACGATGAACTGCTGGTCGTGAATCATGGCCGTGAAGCCGTGGAATTCTTCGACCTGCGGAACCGGAACGGTGTGCCGCAACTCACCTGGACCGGTTGCGTCGGGCTGCCCTCGAACGTGTACCTCAACTCGGTCGCGGCGCTGTCCGACGGCGGTTTTCTGGCCACGCAGTTCTTCGACCCGGAAAAGGGCGGCTTCGGGACGATCCTCACCGGCGCCATCACGGGCGACGTGCTCGAATGGCATCCCGGTAGAGAGGTGTCCCATATCGCGGGGACCTCGCTCTCGGGCGCCAACGGCATCGAGACGGACGGCAGCGGACGCGTGATGTACGTCGCGGCCTGGGGCAGTCGCGAACTGCTGCGTTTCGATCGTCGCCGCGGAACACTGGACGTGAAGCGCGTGGCCCTGCCCTTCGCGCCGGACAACCTGCGCTGGTCTGCGGACGGTCGTACGCTGCTTGTGGCCGGGCAGAAGTTCTTGGTGGACGGGAACGGGCCGCCAAGGATGGAAGGCTGGCGCGTCGTCCGCGTCAATCCGGAATCATTGGCCACGCAGACCGTACATGACGCGGGCGCGGACGTTGCCCTGCAGGGTGTGAGCGTCGGCATCGAAGTGGATGGGCGGCTGTGGGTGGGCCCCTTCCGCGGTGACCGAATCGGATTCCTGCCACTGCCACGCTGACGGATGAACGCATCGTCCCCGACGACCTTGACGCTGGAGCCCATCGGCGTCCTGCGTTGCGCCCGCTCGGACAAGGTGGATGCGCCACGCCAGCCCGCCGCGGCCCAGGACCTCACCGGCATCCTGTCGCTCTACCCGAAGCGCAACTTCGAACACGCCCTCGATGATCTCGCGGGCTGGGACCGGATCTGGGTGATCTTCTGGTTCCATCACAACACGGGATGGCGGCCCAAGGTGCTGCCGCCACGCAGTGACAGTGGACGCAAGGGCGTATTCGCGACACGTTCACCACACCGGCCGAATCCACTGGGGCTATCCGTCCTGCGCGTGGACCGCGTCGAGGGCCTCGACATCCACGTGCGTGACGTGGACCTGCTCGACGGCACGCCGGTGCTCGACATCAAGCCCTACGTGGCCTACACGGATGCGTTTCCCGATGCCGGCGGAGGCTGGCTTGCCGCGGACCCGCGGCCGTCCTACGCCGTGCACTTCTCCCCGGAAGCCGAGGCACAGCTCGAATGGATCGCGCGGCGCGCGACGCTCGACCTGCGCGAGCGCATCGCGACCACACTGGCGCTGGGTCCGGCGCCCAATCCCTATCGGCGCATCAAGGCGATCGATCAGGGCCTGTCGCGACTGGCCGTTCAGGACTGGCGCGTGTTCTTTCGCTGCGAAGGGCGCGACATCCAGGTGCAGCGGATCACATCCGGCTACAAGGCATCGCGGCTCGATGCCGGACAGGATGACGCGGAGGGCATCCTGGCGATGCATCGCGCCTTCCAGTCGGGGTGGCCGGTCAGCTGATCCACTCGCGCAACTGGAACACGTTGCCTTCGCAGTCGCAGCCATTCCGCGCCAGGAAGCCCGGCCCCTGGTACTGCTCCGCAAACAGCTCGCCGCCCCGCTCGCGCATCGCGTCCGCGGCAGCCGCCAGGCTCGGCACGGAATGGAAAGGTTTGATCGCCGCTGCCCTTCGAGGCTCGGCCGGCGAGCCGGCCACCGCCATGGCCCGGAACTGCGGTGGCAGGGCGTGCAGGATGAGCTGCGCGTCCGCGGAGGAAAGCACGATGTGCTCGGCATCGGCGACGCGGCGCTGCATCCCCAGTACGTCTACATAGAACTGCGCCAGACGTTTCAGGTCGATCGCGTAAACCAGCACGCCGGAGCGTGCCGGCCCCTGCCGAACCGGCGCAACGGATCCGGACTGGGCAACGACGGGCAGGAAATCGATTCGCGGGGGAACGCCGTAGACGCGGGTGACATGCGCCAGAAGTTCGTCGCTGAAGAAGGCCCGTGCAAGCGCCTCGTCATCCCAGGCGTATAGATTCACGACCTCGTGACGCTGGTGATCGACCGTGAAGGTCTTGGACTTCAGTCCCGGGATCCCGCTGAACCGCGGTGCCGCCTCGACGGCGACGCGCTCGACCTGGGCCGCATCGAAGGCATCGCCCAAGGCGAAGGTGACGGAGACGACGATCATGGCAAGCGCTCCTGACCGATCCAGCGGAACCGCTAGGGATGCAGCATTTCCAGCACGGACAGTGTGAGCGCCTTCGCACCCGTGCGCAGTGTCGGCTCGCGATCGGGCGCGAACTGCGCGGTGTGCACGCCCGGCGCAAGCAGACCTTTTGTCTTCAGTGCCGCGAAGGTTTGCGGCTCGATGGCGCCGAGGCGCAACTGGACGGAGGGCGCCTTGGCCACCCGGCCGA
>JBEEKA010000256.1:0-6722 GCA_041168985.1 Pseudomonadota bacterium
CGTTGCGACCGGGTCGGCGTACTTCGGTTTCGCAGGCTCCACTACGACGGGCGGCGCAGGCGGCTCGGGCCGCTGCGGCGGACGACCGGAACAGGCGGAGAAAAGCGCAGCGACAACAGCCATCGCCGCGACCCGGGTGCGTGCATCCACGAGGCGCTTCATGCGCCGATCATGACACAGCCCGGCGCGCGGGCTACAGCAGCACCGGCTGGTCCGGCAATTCGTTGGACGCCTTGCCCGTGACTGTCGGGAAATGGCGACGTAGAAGCGTCGCCGCGCCCTCAATCGCGCGCAGCGAGCCAGCGCGGAACTCCGCGCGCGCGAACAGGATTTCGACCTCGCGGCACAGGCTGTTCCATTCTTCCTGCGTCACGCGACTGGCGATGCCGCGGTCGGCAAGGATTTCCACGGCATGGTCCGCGAAGAGGATGTAGACGAGGATGCCGTTGTTGGCCTCGGTGTCCCACACGCGCAGCAGGCCGAAGACCTCCAGCGCACGCTGTCTCGCCGTCAGTCCCGCCTGCACCTGCAGCGGTTGCAGGGCATGCTCGACCACGAAGCGGATTTCGCCGGCATGTTCATGCTCGAGTGTCGTGATCGCGCGCTGGACGTCGTGCAGGATCTCCGGCGTAAAGCAGCGGCGCACGCGACCCGGCGACGACCAGAGATGACGGAAGAACCGCAGCACGCGTTTCATTACCAGTTCCCCGAGGCGCCACCGCCCCCGAATCCGCCACCACCGCCGGAAAAGCCGCCGCCGCCACCAAAGCCCCCGCCGCCAAGCCCACCGCCGAACCCGCCCCCCAGGCCGCCACCGCCGAATCCGCTGCCGCGACCAACGTGGGCAAATGCACCCAGCAGCGTGAAGACGAGCAGGCCGATGCCGGCAAGAACGGCCAGCGCAATGGAATGCGTGATCAGGAACACGAGGAAGCCGCCCGCCGCGCCACCGCCGAGGGAGCCCAGCAATCGTCCACCGAACAGGCCGGACACGGCGCCGAACACCACCAGCAGGAAGAGTCCGATGACGTAATTGCGGCCCGGCATGTCGCCCTGCCGGCTCCAGCCGTGGTCCGGCGGCGGCAGGGCTTCGCCTTCGACGACAGCCATGATCTGCTGCAGTCCGGCGCTCACGCCGCCGTAGAAGTCACCCTGCCGGAACAGTGGCGTGATCGTGTCGCCGATGATGCGCCGCGAAGCGGCGTCGGTCAGCGCCCCTTCGAGGCCGTAACCCACCTCGATCCGGACGCGGCGATCCTGCAGGGCCACCAGCAGCAACACACCGTCGTCCGGTTTGTCGCGACCGAGTTTCCAGGTGTCGACCACGCGAATCGAATACTGCTCTATCGCTTCAGGCCCGGTGCTTGGCACCATCAGCAGCGCGACCTGCGCGCCCTTGCGGCGCTGGAACTCAAGCAGCTTCTGTTCCAGTTCCGACTGCTGCGCGGCTGTCAGCGTGCCCGTCAGGTCGGTGACGGGCGACTCCAGCTTCGGCACGGGCACGACCAGTGGCTCCGCTGCCCCGGCGGGAAGTGCCAGCCACAGCAGCAAGACCAGTGCGCGGAGCAGGCGCTGCATGCGGATTTCAGCGGGCCGGCGCCGGTGCGCCGAAGTCCACTGCCGGCGGCCTGGATACGGCCGCCTCGTTCTCGACGGAGAAGTTCGGCTTAACCTGGTGCTTGAACATCATTGCCGTGAGGTTGGACGGGAAGGACCGCACGGTCGTGTTGTATTCGCGGACCGTCTCGATGTAGCGGTTCCGCGCCACCGTGATGCGGTTCTCCGTGCCTTCGATCTGCGCCTGCAGGTCCCGGAAATTCGCATCCGACTTGAGCTGCGGGTAGTTCTCGGTGACGGCAAAGAGGCTCTTGAGCGCCTGGGACAACTGCCCCTGGGCGGCCTGGAACTTCTGGAACGCCTGCTCATCGTTGATGAGCGCCGGCGTGGCCTGGATGCTGCCCACCTTGGCCCGCGCTTCCGTGACGCCGATCAGCACCTGCTGTTCCTGCGCGGCGAAACCCTTCACGGTGGCCACGAGGTTCGGGATCAGGTCGGCACGACGCTGGTACTGGTTCAGCACTTCGGACCAGGCGGCCTTGACCCCCTCATCCTGTTGCTGGAGCGTGTTGTAGCCACAGCCGGACAGAAGCACGGCGACACCCAACACCAAGACACGGAGACTGCGCATGGACCGGACCTCTTGGGACAGATCGGATGATCTTCCCATGAGATGGGGTCGGTCGTAAGTCAGTGCAAGGGGGACCAGTCGAGGATCCTGATATCCTCGCGGTCGAGATCGAAACTGAGGGCGAGGGCCGTCTTGAGGTCGCCGATCTCGCGCTGGTGGCGGAGGGGCCGCTCGACCTCGACGACGCCGGTGAATTCCCCCGCCTTCCGGCACTCTGGGGAATCCGCCACGAAATGCGCGTAGTACTTGCTGGTCACGGGTGGCATTGCTCCTGTCGGGAGCCTAGCGCCGGCGGGCCGGCGGCGACCGTGAGAGGGCGCACAGTCAGGGGACTGTGCAGGAGCAGCACGGACCCCGGAAACCATGAGCCGATACAGACCGCCGTCACAGCCCGCGTCCCAGTACATCACGCCGGAGGGCGCGGCCCGGATGAAGGCCGAGCTTGACGCGCTGTGGCGGATCGAACGCCCGCAGGTGACCGCTGCCGTCAGCGCCGCCGCTGCACAGGGCGACCGTTCGGAAAACGCCGATTACACCTATGGCAAGAAGCGGCTGCGGGAAATCGACTCCCGGGTGCGCTTCCTGCGCCGCCGGCTCGACGGCATGACCGTGGTGGACCACGCCCCCAGCGACCCCGGCCGCGTGTTCTTCGGCGCCTGGGTGACGCTGGAGGACGAACAGGGCAACGAACGGCGCCATCGGATCGTGGGGCCGGACGAATTCGACCGGGAGCCCGGATTCATCAGCATGGACGCGCCGCTGGCGCGCGCCCTGCTCGGCAAGCCGCTGGATGCCGAAATCCGGCTCGAGACGCCGGAAGGGCCGCGCCTGTACGTGATCGTCGACGTCGCCTACGGACCGACTAGACCCTGATGTTCTTGAACTGCCAGGGGTCCGTCTTGTCGAGGTCCTCGGGGAAGAGTCGCTCGCGGTCGGTGAGCGGCGTCCAGTCGGTGTAGGCCCCCGTCACCGTACCCAGATACGGTGCGCAGACCTCGAGGTTGCGGTGGAAGTCGATCTCGTCCGGTTCGACGAGGCCCGAATTCGGATTCTCCATGGCCCAGACCATGCCCGACAGCACGGACACGGTGACCTGCAGGCTCGTCGCGTTGTTGAAGGGCGCCAGTTTGCGCGCCTCCTCGATCGACAGCTGCGAGCCATACCAGTACGCGTTCTTCTTGTGGCCCGCGAGCAGCACGCCGAGTTCGTCGATGCCCGACGTGATCTCGTGCATGAGGATCCGCTTGTTGTCCTGCAGCTGCCAGTTGCGACCGGCGAACTCATGGACGGAGATCACCGCGGAATCACTCGGGTGGTAGGCGTAGTGCGCCGTGGGGCGGTACACGACCTGGCCCCCTTCACGCACGGTGTAGTAATCGGAGATCGAGATCGCTTCGCCGTGCGTGATCAGGAAACCGTGGAAATGCCCGGCCTTCGGCGTCCAGGTGCGAACGCGCGTGGCCGCACCCGGCTGCATCAGGTAGATCGCGGAACCACAGCCGAAGTCATGGCGCTTGCCGTCGCGCGGGAAATTCCTTTCGTGGGAACCCCAGCCCAGTTCGGCCGGCTGCTGGCCTTCCGAAACGAAACCATCGACCGACCAGGTGTTCACGAACTCGTTGGGGCGCTTGGGTTCGCCCGTCAGCTGTGAATCGCGCTCCGCGACGTGGACGACCTTGATGCCCAGCTGGCGCGACAGCTGCGCCCAGCCTTCGCGCGTGGTCGGTTCCGCCACGGCAAGGCCGGTGTCCGCGGCGATGTTCAGCAGCGCCTGCTTCACGAAGTGCGATACCAGGCCGGGGTTCGCGCCATGGGTGACGACGGCGGTCGGCGCGCGGGCGTTGTCCTTGCGCAGCGCCAGCGCCTCCTCGCGCAAGGCGTAGTTCGTGCGGCGCGCGGCGGGAATGCCCGGATCCGTGTACCCGCCGGCCCAGGGCTCGATGCAGGTATCGAGATACATCGCGCCCTTTTCCCAGCAGAACCGGATGAGTGCGAGGCTGGAGACGTCGACCGAGAGGTTCAGGAGGAAATCGCCACGACCGACCAGCGGATCCAGGACGCGACGGAAATTCTCGCGCACAAGGGGTTCCTTGATGAACTTCACGCCGAATTCCCGCGCGCAATCCAGTCCGGCGTCATCCGCCGTAACGACCGTGATGCGATCCTTGCTGACGCCGATGTGGCGCAGGATCAGCGGCAGGACGCCCTGGCCGATGCTGCCGAAACCGACGATGAGGATGCGACCGGGAAAATCGACGTGAACCTTGTGCGTCATGATGTTGCTCTCAAAGCCTCCGGTACTTGAACGGTAGTGTCAGGAATGGGGACAGTCGCCCCAGTGGGGCGGCCAGGTCTTCGCGAATCCGGGCAGCGACTCGACGCGCTGCATCCATTTCGCGAGCGAAGGATAGTGGACTTCGGCCGGAAGGAAGCGGGCGGACAGTTCCTGCGCCGACGGTTCCGACAAGCTGCGATGCAGCAGGCGAATGAATGGATAGATCGCGATGTCGGCCGCAGAAACGGTTTCGCCGACGATCCAGTCCGACTTCGACAGCCGCGCCTCGATCGTGCGGGCCTCATTGGCCACGTGGTGCACGGCCTGCGTCAGTTCCTCGTCGAGGCGCGGCCGCCGGCCATGCAGCAGGGCATCGACAATGAGCATCAGGGCCGACTCGTTGTAGGCCTGGAACTCGTTGATGACGCGCATGATGACCGCCGCCTCTTCGGGCGTCCGGCCGAACAGCCGCGGTTCCGGGTATTTGAGGTCGAGGTAATAGAGGATGGACAGGGATTCGAAGACCACGTAGTCGCCATCCTTGACGACCGGCACCCGCCCACGCGGGTTCATCGCCAGCATCTGCGGCGCCTTGTGCTCCTGCAGTTCGAGGTGGAGCAGGTGGCTGGCATAGGGAAGCCCCTTCAGCTCGAGCGCCAGCAAAACGCGCCACGAGTAGGGACTGCCGCTACCCCAATAAACGTCTATGGTCATGGTCCTGTCGCATTGCGGGCGAATTGTAGCGATGATTGTGACCAGTCGGTGACCGACGGAGGCCCCTGATCCATGAGCGATTCCTGCCTGATCCAGGCAGCCCTGCTGTGCGGTCGCCTGGGCGACGCGAACCTGGCCCTCGTAGACTGTCGCTTCGAACTCGCGAAGCCGGACTGGGGGGTTGAACAGTACCGCTCCGGCCACCTGCCGGGCGCCCTGTTCGCATCGCTCGACGCAGACCTTGCCGGTCCGGTCACGGCGCAGACCGGCCGCCATCCCCTGCCGTCGCCCGAGGCCTTTTCGAAGACCCTCGGGCGCTGGGGCATCGGCCCGCGGACGCCGGTCGTGGCCTACGACCAGGGCCATGGTGCGGGCGCCGCTCGGCTCTGGTGGATGCTGCGGGCCATGGGCCACGAGGCGCCGGTGTCGGTTCTGGACGGGGGCATCGCCGCCTGGACGTCCGCGGGGCTGCCTCTGTCCACCGAACTGCCGCAACGCCTGCCCGTAGCGGTCGCCCCGCGGCCCTTCGGCGGCTGGCTGACGGCGGCAGCGGTCAGGGACGGTCTGGCGGCCGGGTCGATCCAGCTCGTGGACGCGCGCGGCGCAGACCGGTTCGCGGGTCAGAACGAAACGATCGACCCCGTGGCAGGCCATGTCCCGGGCGCGCTGAACCGCCCCTTCCTGCAGAACCTCGGGCCCCACGGCCGTTTCAGGCCCGCCGGGACACTGCGCCAGGACTGGGCGTCGCTGCTGGGTCGCGAGGACGGGTCGCAGGTCGTCGCGATGTGCGGCTCCGGGATCACCGCCTGCCAGAACCTGCTGGCGCTGGAGATCGCCGGCCTGTCCGGGGGCCGGCTGTACGCCGGGTCCTGGAGTGAATGGATCCGCGACCCGTCACGGCCCGTGGCCGTCGGTGACAGGCCTTGAGCGCGGTGCGCGGCGGGCGCGGCCCGACAGGGACCTGGTCCATCGAGGATTCGCTGGAGCTGTACCAGGTGCCTGCGTGGGGCAAGGGCTATTTTTCGATCAACGCCGCAGGGCATGTGGTCGTTCGGCCGGATCCGGCACAAGAGCGGGAAATCGACCTCCATGAGGTCGTGCAGGGGCTGTCGGCACGGGACCTGCGCACGCCGGTCGTCGTGCGTTTCTCCGACATCCTCGCGCACCGGTTGCGCCACCTGCACGATGCGTTTGCCCAGGCCATCGCCGAGAACGACTACCGGAATCGCTACGCCGCGGTGTTCCCGATCAAGGTGAACCAGCAGTGGCTCGTCGTCGAGGAAGTGTTCCGATACGGCCGCGAATTCGGTTTCGGACTCGAAGTCGGCTCCAAGCCCGAACTGCTGGCCGTGATGGCGATGACCGAGGATTCCCACGATCGGCTGATCATCTGCAACGGCTTCAAGGATTCCAGCTACATCGAAGCCGTGATCCTCGCCACGAAGCTCGGCCGCACGATCATCCCCGTGGTCGAGAACTTCTCCGAACTCGCCCTGATCCTGAAGCACGCCGGGACCCATGGCGTGCGGCCCCGCATAGGCGTCC
>JBEEKA010000257.1:0-4291 GCA_041168985.1 Pseudomonadota bacterium
GCTCATGGCGGGTTCGTATTCCATGACCTCGAGCGACAGTCTCACCGTACCGGCAAAGACCGTCGGGTCCGGGGCCCGTGGCAGCGGGGACGATGCGCTCTGCGAGACGGCACGTTCTCAAAGTCAATCGGCGACACAGTGCGGGACGAGGCGTTGAATCTCGCAAGCTCCTGGTCTGGATCCGGTCCAGTATGCAATCAAGACTGCCTCAGAATCCGAGACAGACACCACGCAGGAAGACAGGTGTGCAGACCATCGCAAAGGTGGCCAATGGCGTGGCGACCTATCCGTTCGGCGAGACGCTGGCAGGCGCGTTACTATGATCCGGCGATCGGCCCATTGTTTTTTGTATTGGGTGCCGTGTTTGCCTTCGAGGCTTTGCGAAAGCGAGGGGACGGTGATGGGGGCAAGTGAGCCCGGCGGCGTGACAGCGGACGACCTGAAATACCACGAGGAAATCCATCGCTACGCGGCGGTCACGGCCGGCGGCAAGGACGTGGAGATCCTCGAGCGCGTCACCTATGAGCGTGTGATGGCTGCGGACGGCAGCCTGTCGGGTCCGCGCGAGGTCAATCGCCGGTTCGACCTGAAGACGGGTGAGCGACTCGATCCGCTGGGCGGCGGCGAGTTCCGGTTCGTCGTGGGTGGCGAGCGCGTCAGCGCGCAGCGCCCGGCCTGAGGAGGCCGGGCGGTTCATCCGTCAGCGAGGCGGAAAGCGGTCGAGCACGACCTGGGCGGCGCGTACCACGCGCGTGCCCGACTGCTCGAGATCCGCGGTCGCCAGGGTGTCCGGCGCGACGCCATGCCAGACCGGCTTGCGAGTCTTCGCGTCCAGCACGTCGATGGCCAGGCGGCCTTCCGTACGGCTGTCGAAGGTCGCGGCGTGGTGTCCGTAGTTCGGTCCGTAGTACGGCCAGCCCCAGTGCCAGGGACGGTAGAAATCGTCATTCAGCAACGTTCCGCTGATGCGCTCCCGCGTGCCCACGCTGTAGGCCACGAGGAAGTCCGCTTCGTCGCGGCGCTCGGCCCGGGAGAACCCCTTGGCGGCCAGCGTGGCTTCGATGGCTTCGACCACCCGCTGACGGTTCAGGAGGCTCAGGGGCTTGTCGCCTTCGCCGGGCTGGAACAGCGCGTCTTCCGCGTACCAGGCGAAACGGTGGTAAGTCCCGAAACTGGCGCCGGCGGCCACGTCCGTGCGCGGTTGGGGCGCCGTACACGCCGTCACGGCGAGCAACAGCACAAGGGCCAGTGTCTTGTTCAAGGATCGGATCATGGAACCCCCTCGTCGCGATCTGCCCAGTATAGCGATCAGGAAGGCTCCACCTGCAGTGCCTGCGACAGGTCCGCCAGCAGCACGGCCAGTTCGCCGGCCATGACCGTGAACTCCGCGTCGAACTGCTCGGCGGCGTCGGACTCGTCCTGCGCGGTTTCCTCGTTCTCCTCGGCGTCGATGCCGAGGAACTGCAGTCGCTTGACCTGCAGCTTGTCCGTGAGGACGAAGGAGATCCGGTCGTTCCAGGTCAGGCCGAGCCGCGTCGGCGCGAGGCCGGAGCGCAGGGCTTCATCCAGCACCTTGTCGTCGACGGGATGGTGCGCGTAGCGCACGACGGCCCGGGATTTCGCCACGCCCTTGAGTTCGATGTCGGCGTCGACCGTGAACGGAGAGGGCGGGCCGCCGGCCGTGAGCCAGGCGATCATCGAGGCCTGCGGGGAACGCTGCGGATTCAACGGCACAACGGCAAAACTTCCCAGCACGTCCCGCAGGGTCTCGATCACGGCGTCGGCGCGCTTGCCGCTTGCGGCATCGACCACGAACCAGCCGTTTTCCGGATCGATCCAGGCGCGGGTCACGGTACGCCGGCACAATGCCCTCGCGCGAAGCTCCTCGCCCACCTGGAAGCGAATGTCGCGCAGCTGCTTGCGGCCGACCGGAAACCCCTGTTCGGCCGCCTGCTTGTCGGCCCTTTCCTGCGCCACCTGGCGGATCACGGAAGTCGGCAGCAGTTTCTGTTCCACGCCCAGCGCGATGAGCTGCTGGCGCCCTGTCGAATACACCAGCCTTTCGTCCTGCGTCACCTTGACGAAGCCGCGGCTCATCATCTCGAACGGGCCGCAGGGGGCCAGTCGCCGGGTAATCAGTTTTTCCTCGAGGTCGATCGGGGACAGCGACCAGTCGGGCGGCAGGCGATACAGGGCCAGGTTCTTGAAAAACATGCTTGGGCCGGGGAAGGGGGCAGGGGGCGCGCAGTATAGCGGCGTGCCCCGGCTCTCAGGTCAGCGGAAATCGCACCTCGAACCGTGCGCCATGGCCGTCCTGCGCGGTACCCACCGAAACCGTCGCCCCGTGCAGCGTGGCAATCCGCGAGACGATCGACAACCCCAGTCCGCTGCCGCTTTCCGAGTTGCCCGGAAGCCTGAAGAAACGTTCGAAGACCTGCTCCCGGGACGCCCTGGGGATGCCGGGCCCGGAATCCGTCACGGACAGTACGGGGCAGCCGTCCTCGTCGCTGACGACGACACGAACGGCGCCGCCCACGGGCGTATATCGGATCGCGTTGTCCACGAGATTGCGCAGGAGGATTGACAGAAGGGAGAAGTCCCCCTTGACGGATACCGGCACGGCATCGAGCGACAGCGCGATGGCCCGACGGGAGGCGGCCTCGGCCAGCTCCCAGACCTGCGCCCGCGCCAGTTCGTCGAGCGACGTCACCGCCTGACGAGACCGGTCCGTCAGGCCCTTTGCGTCGGCGCGCGCCAGCGCCAGGAGCTGGTCGACCACCCTCGCGCACCGATCCACGCTGGACAGCAGCCCGCTCGAGGCCAGGGCACGTTCTTCATCGTTGCGGGCGCCGACGAGTGCCTGGGCATTGGTCTTGATCGCAGCCAGCGGCGTCCGCAACTCATGCGAAGCGTCGGCCGTGAAGCGCTGCTCCGAAGCAAGTTTCGCGCCGACCCGGTCAAGCAGTCCGTTCAAGGCCGACAGCAGGGGCCGCACTTCGGCCGGGGCGCCAGGGTCGATAAATGGCGTCGCATCGTCCGGCGACCGCTGCGCCACGGCGTTGGCAATTCGGGCCACCAGTTTCACGGTTCGCGCAAGGATCCATCGGAGCGCCAGACCGGCCAGGAGCAGCAGGACCAGGATCGTTGTGACCAGATGCACCAAGGTCTCACTGGCCAGCGACTGCCGCAGGTGGGGCGACTGCACGAGCTGGACCTGCACGGTATGCGTGGCGTTCCATACGGCAAAGGCGCGCCAGGTTTCGCCTTCCACCCGGATCCAGTCGAAGCCTTCGGCTTCAAGGGACAGCAGCGGCTTGACGGTCGCAGCGCCCAGGCGCTGCGCTTCGCGCATGTCCGGTGACCAAACCTGGTAACGAAGCGCGAAGGGATCGGGTCTGGTTTCCACGGCCAGTAGCTGCAGGCCCAGCACGCTGCCATGCTCGGCCACCTCGTGCTCGGCGAGCTGGAGAAGGAGGCGTCCCGCGACTTCCAGCGAGTTGTCGAAGAGCTGCTGGCTTGCCTTGCGCGAATCCAGATAGAAAGCCGTCGTCACCGTGCCCATGAGCACGATGATCAGGCTCCCGAGCAGCAGCAGCAGACGCCGCTGCAGTGACCATTTCCCAGCCGAAACGGTCTCGGGATTCATGTTTCGTCTGCGGTAGTGCTTCGCATGGGGTCGATTGTATAGCCTTGCCCATGCACGGTACGGATCAGGTCACGGCCGAGCTTGCGTCGCAGGTTGTGGACGTGCACCTCGATCGCATTGCTTTCGATCTCCGCGCTCCAGTCATACAGGCAGTCCTGCAGCTGCTGACGCGAACGGACGCGTCCCCGGTGCTCGAGAAGGTGGGACAACAGGGCGAATTCGCGCGGCGTGAGCGACAGCGGGGTGTCGTCCAGTCGTACCGTCCGCGCGGCCGGGTCCAGCCGAAGTCCATGGTGGACCAGGAGCGGCTGCGGGCGACCGGCGGCACGCCGCACGACCGCGCGCAGACGGGCACCGAGTTCCTGCAGGTCGAACGGCTTGATGATGAAATCATCTGCCCCGTTGTCCAGCGCGGAGACGCGCTGGTCGACCAGGTCACGGGCCGTGACGACCAGGACCGGGGTGGCGCCGCCGGCATTCCGGAAACCCCGCAGGAAATCCTCGCCATCTTCTCCCGGCAGGCCCAGGTCCAGCAGGACCGCCGCGTAATCCCCGGTGGCCAGCGCCGCCCGACCGGACTCCGCGTCTCGCATCCAGTCCACGGCATGACCCTGCTGGCTCAGGCCCAGCTGCGTGGCGCGTCCC
>JBEEKA010000258.1:0-21487 GCA_041168985.1 Pseudomonadota bacterium
GCCGCCTGTCGCGCCGCCTGCGCGCGCTGGACCTGGATTCCTTCCGCGAATACCGCGACCTGCTCGCGTCGCCGGCCGGGTCGGGGGAGCTGATTGAGTTCACGAACGCCGTCACGACAAACCTGACGTCATTCTTCCGCGAAAACCATCACTTCGAGTACCTCGCCAACAACATCCTGAAGCCGCTGGCCGACAACCCGATGTCCAACCGGCGACTGCGGATCTGGTCCTCGGCCTGCTCGAGCGGGGAGGAACCCTATTCGATCGCGATGACGGTGGTCGAAACATTGCCGGACTGGCAGCGGTGGGACATCAAGATCCTTGCGACGGACCTCGACTCCGAAGTGCTTGGGCGGGGCAAGGCCGGCCTGTACAAGGAAGATAGGGTTCGTGGCATGAATCCCCGGCGGCTGTCGAAATTCTTCACCGAGAAGAGTGGCCCGGCGGGCAAGCAGTACCAGTTCGACCCCGACGTGGCGCAGATGATCAGCTTCCGGCAGCTGAACCTGATGGAGCCGTTGCCCATGCGCGGTCCGATCGACGTGATCTTCTGCCGCAACGTGGTGATCTATTTCGACAAGGACACGCAGCGCGAGCTGTTTGCCCGCTTCGCACCGCTGCAGCGTCCTGGCGACATCATGTTCCTGGGTCATTCGGAAAGCCTGTTCAAGGTGTCCGAGTCCTGGTCCCTGATCGGCAAGACCATCTATCGGCGTGTCTGACGATGAGCCAGAACCTGCTCAACAGCAGCGCCAAGCATCCCAAGCCGAACGCCGTCCGGGGCCACGAGGGCATCCAGCGGACCTGGGACCCGCATGCCGACCGCTGGTGCGCAAAGATCCTGCCCGGCGAGTACTACGTCACGAACAACGACGAGGCCATCACGACCGTCCTGGGGTCCTGCATATCGGCCTGCGTCCGCGATCCGATGATCCGCGTCGGCGGCATGAACCACTTCATGCTCCCCGAGGACACGACCAACGGCAAGAGCGCCTGGCTGGACTCCGAAGGGGGCCTGGCGACACGTTACGGTTCGTTTGCGATGGAAAGCCTGATCAACGATCTCCTGAAACTCGGCGCCAGGCGCGAGCGGCTTGAAGTCAAGCTGTTCGGCGGCGGAAGGATCCTCGCGTCCATGACCGACGTCGGTCGGCGCAACATCGATTTCGCCCGCACCTGGATGCGCATGGAACGCCTCAACGTCGTCGGCGAGGATGTCGGTGACACCACGCCGAGACGCGTGCTGTATTTCGCCCAGACCGGACGGGTACTCGTGAAGCACCTGCGTACGCTCGAGAGCCGCGCGATCGCCAGCCGCGAGGAGCAGTACCTCACGAGCTTCAAGCAGAAGCCCGTCGAGAACGACGTGGAGCTGTTCTGATGAGCATCGCAGGACGAAAGATTCGTGTCCTCTGCGTCGACGATTCCGCGCTGGTTCGCCAGATCCTGTCCGAGCTCCTGAACAGCGACCCCGGCATCGAGGTCGTGGGTACGGCTTCGGATGCGTTCATGGCCCGCGACCGGATCAAGGCATTGAATCCGGACGTGCTGACGCTCGATGTCGAGATGCCGAAGATGGACGGCGTCACCTTCCTCAAGAATCTCATGCGGCTTCGGCCGATGCCGGTCATCATGGTCTCGTCACTGACGGAGCATGGCGCCGAGATCACGCTGGACGCGCTAAGCGTCGGCGCCGTGGACTACCTGCCGAAGCCGAAGATCGACCTTGCCGCGACGCTGAGCGACTACAAGGAAGAACTGGTCGCGAAGGTAAAGTCCGCGGCGATGGCGCGCGTGCGCGCTTACGATCCCGGCGTGCAGAGAATGGTGATCCAGCCGAAGTTCTCGGCTGACGCCGTCCTCGCGAAAGTCGCGCCGCCCACGCACTTCCGTACCACGGATCGCATCATCGCCATCGGCGCTTCCACCGGCGGGACGGAGGCGATCAAGGACGTCATCACTGAATTCCCTGCCGACACGCCGGGCGTCGTGATCGCGCAGCACATCCCGCCGGCATTCAGCACGGCCTTCGCAAAGCGCATGAATCGCGTCTGCCAGATGACGGTCTATGAAGCGGAGGATGGCCAGCAGGTGCTGCCAGGTCACGTCTATATCGCGCCGGGCGACAAGCACCTGCTGCTGGTCCGGAACGGCGCGCGCTACGAGTGCAAGCTCGACGCCGGTCCGCCCGTGAATCGCCACAAACCCTCTGTCGACGTGCTGTTCCGCTCCGTTGCACAGCAGGCGGGCCGCAATGCAATCGGTGCGATCCTGACCGGCATGGGCAAGGACGGTGCGCTGGGCCTGAAGGAAATGCAGGAGGCCGGCAGCACGACCATCGCGCAGGACGAAGCGACCAGCGTCGTCTGGGGCATGCCCGGTGAAGCCGTGGCGATTGGCGCCGCGAGCGAGGTGCTTCCGCTGCAGAACATCGCCCAGCGCATCCTGATGCTGGCCCGGTCGATGGATATCACCCGGCAGTAGGGCTCCGAAGGTCGCCCCCCGATCCCCATCGAAACCCAATTGCCCTACTATGGCGGCAATTCGGTGGCGACGATCGACCGGGGAATCACGATGAAAAGAGCTGGCTGGGTCATGACGGTGCTGTTCGTGGTCTTCATGATGGGGGCATCCGTTGCACCGAAACTGCTCGGTGCCGCGCCGGCCGTCGAGTCCCTGGAATCGCTGCAATGGCCGACGCACTACCTGCTCCTCATCGGATGCATGGAACTGGTCTTCGTTCTGCTCTATGCGGTCCCCCGCACTAGCCTGGTCGGGGCCATTCTCATGACGGGCCTGCTCGGAGGGGCGATCGCCAGTCAACTGCGCGCGGGCAGCCCGCTTTTCAGTCATACGCTGTTTGGCGTCTACCTCGGAGTCTTCATGTGGATATCGCTCTGGCTCCGTGAGCCTCGGCTTCGCAGCTATCTGACCCCAGCGTAACTCGCCGGCCGGAGTGTTCCGACATGCAGGAAGACACGACCCGCTATAACGACGCGCAGTCCGCGCAATACCGACCGCTGTGCAGGCGGTTGGCCGCGGAGATCGCCGACGCGTTGCCCGACGCTGAAAACAAGGTCTGGCACGGGCACCCTGTCTGGTTCCTCGATGGAAATCCCATCGTTGGCTATGGTGTCCTGAAGGAAGGCGTTCGAGTGCTCTTCTGGAGCGGCCAGTCTTTCCAGACGCCCGGGCTGAAGCCGGAGGGCAAGTTCAAGGCGGCGGAGGCGAGATACCCGGACCCCGGTTCGGTAGACACCGAACTGCTCAAGGCGTGGCTCGCAGAGGCCCGTGACGTCCAGTGGGACTACAAGAACATCGTGCGTCGCAAGGGTAAGCTCGAGCGACTGAAATAGCTGTAACCGAGGGGCGCCATGCAGCTCGACGGCATTCACCACGCAGCGATCATCTGCTCGGACTACGCGAAGTCGAAGCGGTTCTACGCCGAGATCCTCGGGCTTGGCGTCCTGCAGGAGAATTTCCAGTCCGCTCGGGGCTCTTTCAAGCTGGACCTTGCGCTACCCGACGGCGGGCAGATCGAACTGTTCCATATTCCCGGTGCCCCGAAACGACCCAGCTATCCCGAGGCGCTGGGACTGCGGCATCTGGCTTTCCGAGTCACGGACGTCGCCAAGGCGAGGGAAGAACTGCTGGCTTTCGGCCTGCGGGTAGAGGACGTTCGGATCGACCCCTATACCGGGCGACGCTTCGTCTTCTTCAGTGATCCGGATGACCTGCCGCTGGAGTTGTATGAGTGCCCTCCGGGTTGAGGGGGACTGTACCGATCCACGCCATTCGGACTATAAGGGGGCAAAGCGGCACAAGACCGCATGGATCCATCCCCGGGGGGAATCATGAAGTACGTGATCTGGTTCGTACGTCTCTGGTACGCGGCGTGGATGATTCCGGCGGGTATCGAGCACTTCTATCACATCTATCCGCAGCCCGGCGCCCAGAGTCCCCACCCGCTGGCTGCCCAGATGCTGGATGGGCTGCTTCACACGCACCTCTTCGACTTGGTCAAGGCCGTTGAATTGCTGACCGGGCTGGCGGTCCTGTTCGGTTACTTCATGCCACTGTCGCTGCTGTTGTGCATGCCCGTTGCGTTCTGCGTCTTCTGGTGGGACGCGCCGCTTTCCGAATGGAGCACGGGCAGCCTGATCGCCGGCGCGAGGGTGCTCGGTTCGAACCTGCTGCTGGGCATGGCCTGCATCGCGAGCTTCAGGCCAATGCTTGCCGCCCGAACGACCGCCGGCGACGCCATGCAGCCAGTCAGGGCGCTGGTGGCGCCCGCCCGCGTGGTCTTTGGAACGTGGATGCTCCTGAACGGCCTCAATCACTTCTTCCTTTCCCTGTGGTCGACGCCGGCCGGTGCCACGCTACTTTCGCAGGAGCTCATGTCCGCGCTGGTCGCTTCGAATCTGCTTGATGTCTGCATGCTGATCGAGCTGCTTGCCGGTGCGCTGGTCCTGTCGGGACGTTATGTCCCGGCGGCGCTGTGCACGGTGATGGCCGTTTCGACGAGCGCACTCTACTGGTCGGTACTGGACCATCAGCCCCTTACCCTTGCGTTGGGCCTGCTGGCCTTCGGCCTGAACGGATTCCTGCTGCTTGCCTATCGCCCTTGCTTCGACGGCGCGCTGCAGCCTTCGCCAAACACCTGCGGCGAATCCGATCCGCACACCACGTGGCACACGACTTTCGTGCGGCCTGGCGGCTCCACCGCGAGGGGCCACTATGTGGCCGCACTCGTTCCGCTGGCCCTGGCCATCCTCTGGTACGCGAAGAAAGGTCCCGCCGTCGACTACGCCGCCTGGGGCGTCTTGACGCTGGTGTATCCGGCTGTGGTCCTGCACGTGAGGCGCCTGCATGACATGGCCCGCAGCGGCTGGTGGGCGCTGGTACCCACCGTACTGTCCGTGCTGGCCATGGCAGTCTGGGCAAATCGCGCCAGTGTGGGCGCGCAACTGGATGTGGTGGTTCCATGGGCTGCACTGGCCGCCAGCCTGACGCTCGCAGCCTGGTGTGGTTTCTCGAAGACGAATGCGGTACCGGGCGTCCCCTTGCCCACGCAAGTGCCCGGATGAAGAACCGCGTCGCAGCTGCGCTGCTAACCCACTTCGCCGCGCTGCCGTGCGCGCTTGGCATCGCTTCATCTCCGGCGGATGCGGCCGCCGACACCCGGCCCCGCGTCGTCGTGACGGCGGACCCGGAGCTGGACGACCTGAACTCGCTGATCCGGTTCCTGCTCTACACGCCGGATTTCAGGGTCGAGGGACTCATCTACGCGAGCAGCCAGTTTCACTGGAAGGGCGATGGCAGGGGCACGACGCTTTCCGTCCCGGGTCGTGAGTACAACCGCTTTGGACTGAATCTCTGCCCGTGTAAATCCTGGCGCTGGAGCGCGGACGAGCGTTTCATCGACGATGCCGTGGATGCCTACGAAAAGGCCTGGCCTAATCTGCGGGTGCACGATCCCGCGTATCCCACGCCTGCAGCGCTGCGGTCGAAGATCCGCTGGGGCAACGTCGAGTTCGACGGTGAGATGTCGAAAGACACACCGGGCTCTGAATCGATCGTCTCGCTGCTGCTCGACAAGGATGACTCGCCGGTGTACCTGCACGCATGGGGCGGCCAGAGCACCATCGCGCGGGCGCTGAAGGCCATCGAAGAACGCCATGCGGGCACCGAACACTGGCAGGAAATCCGGAAGCGGGTCGTGTCGAAGGCAGTGATCCACGCTTCGGGAGACCAGGACGGCACCTACGCGGCCTACATCCGGCCGAAGTGGCCGGAGATCCGGTATCGCCGTCTGGCCGGCGGCGTCCCGCTTTCCTACAACGCGCAGTCGCGCGTCAGTGAGGCCGATGCTGCGTATTACACGCCGGACTGGATCCGGATGAACGTGTCCCGGCGCGGCGCACTCGGCGCCTTGTACCGCGTCTGGGGCGACGGCAAGCAGATGGTCAAGGGCGACCGCTTCGACTACTTCGGTGTCCAGGGAAAGACTGCGAAGGAATTGCGCGACGAAGGCTACGTCGTATGGACCCCGGTGCACCCCCAGGGGGCTTTCCTCGGCGAGGGCGACACATTCACGTACATGAATCTCATCGATAACGGCCTGCGTGGCTACCGCGACGAGAGCCTTGGCGGGTGGGGCGGCGCCGTGAACGACGCGGAGGGCGCGTCCTTCGAGATCAGCTTCACGAACATCGAGGGATTCGCCAGCAACCCGGCCACGGAACGAAGCGCTCCGCGCGACGCGACACACCCCTTCCTGGCCGCTGCGCAAAGGGACTTCGCCGTGCGGATGCTGTGGGCGACGACGCCCCGCCATGAAGAGGCCAACCATCCGCCCCGCATCGCCGCTCTGGGCCGGACCGCCCTGTCGACGCAGGCGGGAAAGGACGTGTCGCTCCGGGTCCGCACGCAGGACCCGGACCGGCATTCAGTCACCGTGCACTGGCGAATCTGGCCTGAAGCAGGCAGTTACAGGGGTCCGGTCACGCTGGGTGCGGTCGAAGGGCTGCGCACCGACCTCACCGTCCCGGCCGATGCCGCGCCAGGCCAGACAATCCACGTGGTCGCCGAGGCGACCGACAATGGATCGCCGGCGCTGACACGTTACGAACGCTACGTCATCACGGTCCGGTAGCGCCGCGCACGGTGCGTTTGCATGACGCCGATCTGGTCACTTGTCGGCATGAGCCTCGCTTCGTCGTGATCTTCTGGGTTACCGTGATGTTGAACGTGGCCGCGGTCGCCGCATTCGCGGCCTGCTTGAGCCCGGGAGCACCATATGGCCTCACCTATCGTCTTCTTCGACCTTGCGGGTCCCGATGACGGCGCACTGAAAGCCTTCTACGCCGCTGTGTTCGGCTGGACGGCGGATGGCCATGGCCAGCTTGCGGTCCCGGCCTCGGCGAGCCTGCGAGGCGCGTTCCGCAGGGATCCCGCCGACAAGCGGATCTACATCGGCGTGCCGGATGTCACCGCATCGCTGGCAGAGGTGGTCCGGCACGGAGGCAGCATTGACGTGCCGCGCTTCGAAGTGCCCGGCGTCGTCGTGCTGGGACTGTTCCGTGATCCGGCAGGCAATACCATGGGGCTGGTCGAGCTGGACGGCGACAGCCCCCGCGTCCCGTGAAGGACTGGGCGACATGACCCTGTTGCGGGCTATCCATGCGGACATCACGACGCTGGACGTCGATGCGATCGTGAACGCTGCCAATTCGGGGCTGCTGGGCGGTGGCGGCGTGGACGGCGCGATCCATCGCGTGGCCGGCCCTGCACTGCTCGAAGAGTGCCGGACCCTGAGGGGCTGCTCGCCCGGGAATGCGAAAATCACGGGTGGATACCGCCTTCCGGCACGCCGCGTGATCCACACCGTCGGACCCATCTGGCAGGGCGGCGTGGCGAACGAAGCCGCAACGCTCGCGTCTTGTTACCGGTGCTGCCTTGCCCTTGCAATGGAGCAGGGCCTGAAGTCGATCGCCTTTCCGGGCATCAGCACGGGCGTGTACGGCTATCCCACCGAGCAGGCCGTGCCGATCGCGGTCGCAACGGTCCGGTCCTGCCTCTCCGCGCCCACGGGAGTCGAGGAAGTCATCTTCTGCTGTTTCTCGGAGCGCGACCTGCGGCTCTATGAGCATGAGCTGGCGACTAGTCACAATGGAGCCTGCATCGATGAGTAAGAGAACAGGGAAATGTCTATGCGGGGCTGTTCGCTTCGAGCTGACTGCCGGACCTCTGGTTACCCGCGTCTGCTGGTGCAGGGATTGCCAGCATCTGGCAGCGAATGGCACGGTGAACGTCGTGGTAAGCGAGGAAACACTTGTAGTACATGGCATGCTCGCCGAACACACAAAACCTGCTGACAGCGGCAACCTGCTCACCCGACAGTTCTGCCCGACCTGCGGCACGCATCTCTTCGGCAGATCCTCGGGCAGACCGCAGGTCCGCGTGGTCCGGGCCGGCAATCTGGACAACCCCTCATCGGTTCGCCCGAGCATGCAGATCTGGACTTCCAGCGCGCCGGATTGGGCCTGCCTCGACCCGTCGCTGCCGCGTGTCGAAAGGCAGCCGGGCTGACGGGCCGGAACGCCTTCCCCTACTTCCGCCAGAACGCCCGCGTGAACAGCACCAGGACGGTGAACAGTTCAACCCTGCCGAGGAACATGGCCGCGGTGCAGACCCAGGCCTGGTAGTCCGTCAGCGATCCGTAGGTATGCGTCGGGCCGACGACCCCCAGTCCCGGACCGCTGTTGTTGATCGACGCGACGATGGCGGAGAACGCGCTGACGAAGTCGAGGTTCGATGCGAGCAGCGCGAAGGTCAGGACGACGATCGTCATGAAGTAGATGAAAATGAACGCCAGCACCGAATAGACGATGCGGTTCGGGATGACGTTCCCGGAAATCTTGAGCGGCAGCACGGCCTGCGGGTGGACGAGAACGAACATCTCGCGGAAAGACTGCTTGATCAGCACCAGCGCGCGGAACACCTTGATGCCGCCGCCGGTTGAACCGGTGCTGCTCGCGACGCAGCTCATGAACAGCATCCACATGGGCGCGAAGAGCGGCCAGGCCGAGTAATCCACCGTCGTGAAGCCGGAGGTGGTCGCGGAGGTCACGAGGCTGAAGGCCACGTGCCGGAAGGATTCGCCGAAAGTGGCGAACACGCCATTTGCCCAGGTCACCGTCGCGAGCACCGCAACGCCCACGATGATCCAGGTGATCATCCAGCGGGCCTCGGGATCCCGGCGATAGACCGACAGGTCACCGCGGCGCAGGGCGGAAAAATGCGTCGTGAAGTTCACGGCCGCCAGCAGCATGCACAGGACCATCACGGTTTCGATGCGGCCGTTGTGGAACCAGGCGATGTTGCGGTCGTGCGTCGAGAACCCGCCCAGCGAGATCACGGACAGGCCATGGCAGAACGCGTCGAAGGCATTCATCCCCGCCATGGCGAGCGCGCCGATACAGGCCGCCGTCAGCACGCAATAGACGATGCCGAGCAGTTTCGCCGTCTGCGTGATGCGGGGCGTCAGCCGGGCCTCCTTCACGGCTCCCGGGGTGTCCGCGCGATAGACCTGCATGCCACCGACGCCGAGCAGCGGCAACACGGCAACGGCCATGACGATCACGCCCAGGCCTCCGATCCAGTGCAGCAGGCAGCGCCAGAGGTTCACGGCATGGGGCAGGTCGTCGATGCCGGTCAGGACCGTCGAGCCCGTGGTCGTCAGTCCGGACATCGCCTCGAAGTACGCATGCGTGAACGACAGCGAGGGCAGTACGGCCATGAGCGGCATGGCCGCGGCGGCGGCCATGAGCAGCCACCCCAGCGTGATCAGCAGGTATCCGTTGCGGGCCTTCAGGTCGTCGCGGAAGTTCCGCGTCGCCAGCGACAGCACGCCGCCGGTCACGAGCGTGACGATGCCGGTGAAGACGAATCCCCGCACGGCGTCGGGTTCGCCCCAGGCCAGCGCCGTGGCGATGGGCGCGAGGAACAGCGCCCCGAACAGCATGAGGAGCGAGCCGAGGACGTGCGTGATCGCGAACACCGAGCGCATCGGGAGCCCTCGCCTAGTCGACCTGGAACAGGCGCTCGACCGCCTCGACCTGCCGTCGATCGACGAGGAACACGATCACGTGGTCCTCCTCCTCGATGCGCGTGTCGTGGTGGGCGATGATCACGCGGTCGCCGCGTACGATCGCGCTGATGGATGCGCCATCCGGCAGGGGAATGTCGCCGACCGCGCGGCCGATCACGCGGGACCGGTCGGCAGGACCGTGCACGACGGACTCCAGCGCTTCCGCCGAACCGCGGCGCAGCGAGTGCACCCGGACGACGTCGCCGCGACGCACATAGGCGAGAAGGCTGCCGATGGTGATGGTTGGCGGCGAGATGACGATGTCGATGGCCCGGTTCTCCATGAGCTCGCCGTAGGACGGCTTGTTCACGAGTGCCATGACCTTCTTGGCGCCGAGTCGCTTGGCGAGCATCGCCGAGAGGACGTTCGCTTCTTCCGAATTGGTCAGCGAGGCGAAGACGTCGGTGCTGTCGATGTTCTCCTCGATCAGCAGTTCCTCGTCCTGGGCGTCGCCCTGCAGGACGATGGCGCTTTCGAGGAGTTCCGATGCGCGGCGCGCGCGCTTCGGGTCACGCTCGATGAGCTTCACCTGGTAGCGCTTCTCGAGCAGTTTCGCCAGGCGGAAGCCGATGTGGCCGCCACCGGCGATGACGATCTTGCGGACCGGATCCTCGGCGCGCTGGATCTCGGCCATCATGCGCTGGATGTGGTCGCGGGCGGCGATGAAGAAGATCTCGTCGCCTTCCTCGACCATCGTGTCGCCCGTCGGATCGATGGGCTTCCCGTCGCGGTAGATCGCCGCAATGCGCGCGTCCGCGTGCGGCATGTGGTCCTTGAGCGTGCGCAGCTGCTGTCCGACGAGCAGGCCGCCCTTGCGCGCCTGGAGTCCGACCAGGCGCGCCTTGCCGTCCGCGAAGTCGACGACCTGCATCGCGCCCGGCGTGTGCATCAGCCGCTCGATGTATTCGGTGACGAGCTGTTCGGGATTGATCCAGACGTCGACGGCGATCGTGCCGTCGGAGAACAGTTTCTCGCGGGAGGTGTACTCCGAGGCCCGGATGCGCGCGATGCGCGTGGGCGTCCGGTACAGCGCATGGGCGATCTCGCAGGCGACGATGTTCACTTCGTCCGAGCTGGTCAGCGCGACCAGGATGTCCGTGTCGACGATGCCGGCGGCCTCGAGGACCGACGGATAGGACGCGATGCCGGCCACGGTGCGTACGTCGAGACGGTCCTGCAGGTCGCGCAGGACTTCCTCGTTCGAATCGACCACGGTCACTTCGTTCGCGGGTTCGCGCGAGAGGTGGTAAGCCGCCGTGCGGCCAACCTGGCCCGCGCCCAGGATCAGTACTTTCACCGGATGGTCTCCAGATTCGCGTACGCCATCATCAGCCACTTGGCGCCGTGCTGTTCGAAATTGACCTGGATGCGCGCCTGCGCCCCCTGGCCTTCGATGTTGATGATCATGCCATCGCCGAACTTTCCGTGCCGCACGCGTGCGCCAAGCCGCAATCCGGGGGTGCCTGCCTCCGCAGCGGAAACGGTCGGGGTCCGGAAGGCCCCCGCGGACTGGTAGCTGCGCGACACCTGCGCCTTGGGGCGCACTTCCTCGACGAGTTCGGCCGGGATCTCGTCGATGAACCGCGACGGCGTGCCATACCGTTCCATGCCGTGGAGGATGCGCTTTTCCGCGTAGGTGATGTAAAGCTGCTTCATGGCGCGTGTCGTGCCCACGTAGGCGAGCCGACGCTCTTCCTCGAGGCCTTCGAGGTCCTCGACGGACCGCTGGTGGGGGAACAGGCCCTCCTCCATGCCGCAGAGGACCACGACCGGGAACTCGAGCCCCTTGGCCGTGTGCAGGGTCATCATCTGGACGCAGTCTTCCCAGGCGTCGGCCTGGCCTTCGCCGGATTCCAGGACCGCATGGGCGAGGAATGCCTCGAGCGGCGGCAGGGTCTCGTCCGTCCCGCCCTGCGTGACGTCGTGGGCATCGAAGCCCCGGGCCGCCGAAACGAGTTCCTCGAGGTTCTCGACGCGTGCCTCGCCGCGGTCCTGCTTGTCCTTCTTGTGGTGTTCGATGAGCCCGGAATTCTGGATGACCAGGTCGATCTGCTCATGCAGCGCGAGTCCGCGCGTCTCGCGATCGAGTTTTTCGACCAGCCCGAGGAAACCCAAAAGCGCCGAAGCACCGCGGGCGCCCAGTCCCAGCTCCTTTCCGTCCGGTGAGCGCGAAAGCGCTGCCGCGGCGGCCTGCCACAGGGAGATGCCCTGCGAGCGGGCGGCATCGCGCAGCGCGTCGAGCGTCTTGGCGCCGATGCCCCGCGTCGGCAGGTTCACCACGCGCTCGAAGGACGCGTCCTCGTCGCGGTTCGACAGGAGGCGCAGGTAAGCGAGCGCGTCCTTGATTTCGGCGCGTTCATAGAACCGCAGGCCGCCATAGACCTTGTAGGGCACGCGCGCCGACAGGAAGGTTTCTTCCAGGACGCGCGACTGGGCGTTGGAGCGGTACAGCACCGCGACATCGCGGCGCGTTCCACCCTGCCGCGTCCAGTCGTTGATGCGGTTCAGGATGAAATCCGCTTCGTCGCGGTCGTTCCAGGCCGCATAGAGCTTGATCGGCTCGCCCTTGCCGCCGCTGGTCCACAGGTTCTTGCCCAGGCGGCCGGTGTTGTTGGAGATCAGCGCGTTCGCCGCCGACAGGATCGTGCCCGTCGAGCGGTAATTCTGCTCGAGGCGGAACAGGTTCGCGTCCGGGTAATCCCGGCTGAACTGGTGCAGGTTCTCGACCTTCGCGCCGCGCCAGCGGTAGATCGACTGGTCGTCATCGCCGACCACGAAGGGCGCGCCATCGATGCCCGCCATGAGCCGCGTCCAGGCGTACTGGATGGTGTTCGTGTCCTGGAACTCGTCGACGAGGACGTGCGTGAAGCGCGCACGGTAATGACCGGCGAGTGACTTGTCGTCGCGCAGCAGTTCGAACGCCCGCAGCAGCAGTTCGGCGAAATCCACCACGCCGTTGCGGCGGCAGGATTCTTCGTATTCGGTGTACAGCTTGTGCAGCATCTGCTGCATCGGGTCGTAGCCCGCCTTCATCTGGTGGGGACGGATGCCCTCGTCCTTGCGGTGGTTGATGAAGTACTGCACGTCGCGCGGGACGAATCGCGTGTCATCGAGGCCTTCGGCCTTGATGAGTTTCTTGATGACGCGCAGCTGGTCTTCGCCATCGAGGATCTGGAAGCCGCGCGGCAACCCAACCTCGGCGAAATGCAGGCGCAGCAGCCGATGGGCGATGCCGTGGAAGGTGCCCACCCACATCGCGCCGCCCGGCACGCCGAGCAGGGGTTCGATGCGGTGGCGCATCTCGCCGGCCGCCTTGTTCGTGAAGGTCACGGCCAGCACGTTGTAAGGCGAGGCGCCCAGCGCGCGGACCGCCCAGGCGATGCGGTGCGTGAGCACGCGCGTCTTGCCGCTGCCGGCGCCGGCGAGGACCAGGGTGGGTAGATGCGGGGCCGTGACGGCAGCACGCTGCTCGTCGTTGAGCGGATTCAGGATGTCGGAAAGGTCCATGTCTCTTTTTCCCGCTCGGCGAAGCGCAGTACCTCTGTGGCAAGCACGAGCAGGACCGGTCCGAACACGAAGCCAATGAATCCGAAGGCGGCAACGCCGCCTATCACGCCAAGGAACACCAGCAGCGTCGGCACGGGCGTCTGGTGGGAAATGAGCACGGGGCGGATGAAATTATCGACGACCGAGATGCCGGCTCCCGCCGCCAGCAGGAACAGGGCCCAGCCGACCTGATCCAGGGCCAGCAGCCAGAGCACGCCGGGTATCCAGACCAGGGCGGTGCCGCCCATCGGCAGCAGCGCGAAGACGGAAGCGAGGACGCCGAAGACCACCGGTCCCGGCAGCCCCGCGACCGCCCAGGCGGCGCCGACCAGCGCACCCTGGATGATGGCGGTGACGCCCGCGCCGTAGACGACCGCGCGGGTCACGCGCGCGAGCCGATCGAGGAGGGCTTCGCGGCGATCTTCCCGCAGCGGCAGGAGCCGCGTCGCGCGCAGGAACAGGCCCTCCCCGTCGCGGAGCATGAAATACAGCACGAACAGCATCAGGAAGAAGCGCAGGAATCCGCCCGCCGCGCTCATCACGACCTGTCCGCCGGCCGCGGCCATGGTGGTCGCATAGCGCTTCATCGCATTGACCACGTAATCGTGCATGGCATCCGGGCTGAGGTTCAGCTGCTGCCCGGCGAAGGCGACGACCTTCGCGATCACCGGATGGCCCGAAGGATCGACCAGGACCTTGAAGTCGAACAGGTTGCCACCGGCCTGGAGAGGGCCGACGAGGGAACCGACCTGCTGCGCAAAGGCGAGGCCCAGCAGGCTCAGTGGAATCAGCAGCACGAGCGGTGCGAGCCCCGTGAGGAGACCCGCCGCCATGCCCGGCCGGTTGCGGAAACGGCGCGTGAGGCTGCGCTGCAAGGGCAGCAGCAGGAAAGCCAGGAAGGCCGCCCAGGCGATGGCCCCGCGCACGGGAGCCAGGACAAGGCAGACACCCGCGAAGATCGCGAGCAGCAGGCTGACCGTGAACCACAGCTGCAGCGGATGGCGTCGGGCTTCGTCCGTCATGTCCTCACCAGCTGTTGCGCAGTTCGCGCAGCCGCAGGAAGACATCCTTCGGTGCGGGGTGTTCCGGCAGGTCCGGGAAGCGCTCGCGCAGACGCGCGATGACCTCGGGGTTCTGCAGCCGGAAGAACGTGTTGAAGGTTTTCTCTTCACCCAGCGTCGTGACCGGCATGTCGAGTGCCGCCCTCGGCGCCGTGTCGGCCAGGACGCGCGCGGCATCCGCGTTGCCCGGCTCGCGGTCCAGCGTGAAGCGCAGGTTGTTCACGAGGTAGTCATGGCCCGCGTACAGCCGCGTCGCATCAGGCAGCCGCGACAGCTGCGTGGCGAAGGTGTCGTACAAGGCTTCCGGGTGCCCGCCGCCGTGGCAGTTGCCGGCGCCGGCGTTGAAAAGCGTGTCGCCCGAGAACAGCGCCGGGCTGTCCGTATGCGACAGGAGGCAGACGTGCGACATCGTGTGGCCCGGGGTATCGAGGCATTCCAGCTCGACCGTGCGGCCGACGCGGATGATGTCGCCTCTGGAGAGCCCGCGGTCGATGCCGCCGATCTTCGAGGCGGCGCCGGCGTGCGCCATGACGCGCGCGCCGGTCGCCTCCTTCAATGCGGCATTGCCGGCCGTATGGTCGGCGTGCTCGTGCGTGCTGACGATCTGCGTGATCGTCCAGCCCTTCGCGCGCGCCGCGTCATGCACGAGCTTCCAGTCGAGCGGATCGATCGCAAGGGCTTCCCCCGTCTCGCCACAGGCGACGAGATAGTGGAAGTTGCGCAGCCGGTTGTCCGGCCAGATCCGCTCGATGAGCATGACGCGACCCGCGCCGCGGCCTTACGCCGCGGCTTTCGGCGCCTTCGCGATGTTCACGACCTGGAGCTGCGTGAACTCGTTGAGGCCTTCTTCGCCCAACTCCACGCCCATGCCGGAGGACTTCGCGCCGCCGAAGGGGATGTGGTTCGCGAGCTCGAGGTGCTTGTTGACCCAGACCGTGCCGGATTCCATGCGGTTCGCGAGGGCCACGGCGCGCTCGAGGTTCGACGACCAGACCGAGCCGCCCAGTCCATAGGGCGAGGCGTTGGCGCGGGCGAGAGCGTCCTCGACATCGCTGAACTTGATGACCGGCAGCACGGGTCCGAACTGCTCTTCATCCACCAGCGCAGAGCCTTCCTTGATGTCGGCCACGATCGCCGGACGGATGAAATAGCCCTTCTCGCTCGTCTCGCCGCCGGCGACGAGGCGACCATCCTTCTTGCCGGCCTCGAGGAAACCCTTCACCTTCTCGAACTGCATCTTGTTCTGCAGAGGACCGAACATCACGCCCGGCTCCAGGCCGTTGCCCACGGCCGCGCCCTTGGCGATCTTGCCCAGTTCCTCGACGACGGCGTCGTAGACCTTCTCGTGCACGTAAAGGCGCTTCAGCGCGATGCAGACCTGCCCGCTGTTGAAGAACGCGCCCATGAAGATGCCCTGCGCCGCGGCAGCCGGATCGACGTCATCCAGCACGATCGCGGCGTCGTTGCCGCCCAGTTCCAGCGTGACGCGCTTGAGCGAGTCCGCTGCGCAGGCCATCACGCGCTTGCCCGTGGCCGTCGAGCCGGTGAAGGAGATCTTGCGGATGTCCGGGTGTTTCGTCAGCACGTCGCCCAGGTCGTTGGCGTCGGCGATGAAGTTGATGACGCCCGGCGGCAGCACGTCGGCGATCAGTTCGCCCAGCTTCAGCGTCGCCAGCGGCGTCGTGGCGGCGGGCTTCACGACCAGCGTGTTGCCGGCCACAAGCGCGGTCGGCAGCTTCGTGCCCAGCAGCGCGATCGGGAAGTTCCAGGGGATGATCGCGGCGACGACGCCCAGCGGGCGGCGATGCTGCTCGGCACGGCGGGTCTCGCTGTCCTCGAGCACCTTGACGGGCAGGTCGAGGTTCACGAGGGCGCGAACGTCGGCAGCCATGTTGCGCACCTCGCCGGTGGCGAACATCAGCGGCTTGCCTTGTTCCAGCGTCAGCAGGCGGGCGATCTCGTCGGCATTCGCATCGATGACATCGGCCATCTTGTGCAGCAGCGCACGGCGCTCGGCGATCGGCCTGGCGGCCCAGGCCGGGAAGGCCGCCTTGGCGGCAGCGACGGCCGCATTGACCTGCGCGACGGATGCGCGCGGGCATTCCGTGGTGACCGGTTCTTCGGTGGCCGGGTTGATGACCGTCATATTCTGGTCGCCATCGACCAGCTTTCCACCGATCAGGAACTTGAAGCTGCTCATGCCTTTCTCCGTGTCAGATGCTGTTTTTTTCGAGTCGGACGAAATGATTGATCGCACGGACCATGTCATCCGAGGAGCGGATCCCCTTGGCCATGCGGTACTTGCCATTGACGATGAAACAGGGCGTGCCCGGTACGCCATAGGCCTTGACGAGCATGTCGGATCGCCGCACGGCGTCGTCGATGTCGGGCTGGCGCGAACGCTCGAGGAACTCCGGTTCCTTTATCGCCGTGCGTCGCGCGTAGAACGCTGCGACATGGGCGATGTTCGGCAGGGGCTGCGCCGGCCGACCGGTATCGGGGTTGAGGAGCCGGACTTCGCCCGTCTGCCAGATGGCACTGAACAGGGCATGGTGCAGGCCCTCCGCGATGCCCAGCGCGCGGGCAGTGACATAGGCACGCTGGAACATGGGCCAGGCCTCGGCCGAATTGAAGGAGGCGTGGACGTAATTCATCACGGCATAGTCCGGCAGGCTCTCGCGGATCCGCTCCACCAGCGGAAGGACGCCGAAGCAGTACGGACAGCCGTAGGAAAATACCTCGGTGACTTCCACCTTGCCCGGGGTCGGTGGTGGCATCGCCGGCGACACCATTTCGAAATGCTCGTCCTTCTGCCACAGCAACTGGGCGCTGGCGAGCGGCGACAAGGCGGGTGCGAGCAGGCCCAGCATCAGCGATCGACGGTCCATGCAGGCTCCGGGTTCAGCGGCCGACAAGTGGCCCGACAGGCAGGTAATGGTCGACGAGCAGCGCGAGGAAGAGCCACATGAGGTACTGGATCGAGAAGCGGAACAGCTTCATCGGCAGTTCGTCCCGCTGCGAGAACTTCAGCGCGAAGGCGTAATAAAGGAATACGGCGTTCAGCGCGACGGCGGACGCCAGGTAGAGCAGGCCGCTCATGCCCGTGAGGTAGGGCATCAGCGTCACGAGCACCATGATGACCGTGTAGAGCAGCACGTGCAGGCGCGTGAATTCGATGCCGTAGGTAACCGGCATCATCGGGATGCCGACCTTGGCGTACTCGTCCCGACGCGCGATGGCCAGCGCCCAGAAGTGCGGCGGCGTCCACGCGAAGATGATGAGGAACAGCAGCAGCGCGTGCGGGTCGATGCTGTTGGTGACGGCGGCCCAGCCGAGCACGGGTGGCGCAGCCCCGGCCGCGCCGCCGATGACGATGTTCTGCGGCGTCGCGCGCTTGAGCCACACCGTATAGATGACGGCATAGCCGATCAGCGATGCAAAGGTCAGGACGGCGGTCAGCACGTTGACGCCGAAACCGAGGATCAGCATCGACAGGACGCCCAGCACGCCTGCGAAGGTCAGTGCCTGCCGGTCGGTGAGGCCACCGGTCGGCAGCGGCCGCGCCCGGGTGCGCAGCATCGTTGCGTCGATCCGCTGGTCGATGAACTGGTTCAGCGTCGCCGCGGAGGCGGCGGCGAGCCCGATGCCGAGGTTGCCGAGCAGCAGGGCGTCCAGCGGCGGGAGACCGGGAGAGGACAGCAGCGTGCCGACGATGGCGGTAAGCACGATCAGCGCCACGACCTTGGGTTTGGTCAGCGCCAGGTAGAGGCGCCAGCGGGAGGTCGGCTGCGCCTGCAGGAGAGGTGATTCGGTGGTCGCCACGGGCCGCCAAGGGTACCAGAGAGGGCTCCCATCCCCTCAGCCTTCGTCGAGGTCGGACCGTGGCAGCGTCCGGGCTGCGACCCAGACCTCCACCCACCGGACACCGGCGTCCTTCAGCACACGGGCCGCGGCGGCCACCGTGCTGCCGGTTGTCAGGACGTCGTCGACCAGGGCGATCCGTGGAGGGGGACGGCCCCGTCCCAGGGCAAAGGCGCCGGCCAGATTCCCCTGCCGTTCGGCCGCCCCGAGTCCGGACTGCGCCTGCGTGTCCCGGGTGCGACGCAGCAGACCGGGCCGCACGGGCAGGCGCAGGTGCCGGGCGGCGTGCCGGGCGATTTCCTGCGCCTGGTTGAAGCCACGTGCGGCGAAGCGCTCCCGGCTGAGGGGGATGGGTATCAGGCAGTCCGGAAGATGGCCGGCCGGCGCGCGGTGGGTGGCCATCAGCATGCCGAGCACCCGGGCCGGCGCGAGAACGCCGTCGAACTTCAGCTCCCGGACCAGGACATCGAGGGGCGGGGCATAGGCGTGAGCGGCCCAGACGGCGTCGCAGCCGGGCGGCAGGGCAGGCCAGCCCTGGCCGGTCAGGGGGGTGCAGGCTGATTCGCAGGCGTCGCACAGGTCCAGTCCCCAGGGCGTGAGGGGCGAGTCCTGACCTGCGGCTCCGCAGAGCGCACAGCGGGCCGGCGCAATCCAGCCCAGCGTCCGCTGCATGACGGCCCGGCGGAGTTCTTGGTTGGTCAAAATTCGACCAAATGTCCACTTTATGAAAGGCATTGAGTTGACAGCCCCGGCAGGCGCCGGGAACATCCCGGCCGGTCACTGTCCTATGGGCTGCGCGGTACCGCGCGACCTGAAGCTCGCGTCTCCAGGGAGTAATGCATGAACGCCGTCGTCACCGAGAACAGCCTGCGGCCGGAAGGCGCTTTGCCCGGTCTGCGCCATGACTGGCGCCTGGCGGAGGTCGAGGCGCTGTTCGAACTGCCCTTCATGGACCTGATGTTCCGCGCGCAGCAGGTGCACCGGGCGCACCACGCGGCGAACCGCATCCAGATGAGCACCCTGCTGTCGATCAAGACCGGCGGCTGTCCCGAGGACTGCGGCTACTGCCCGCAGAGCATCCATTACGACACCGGCGTCGCCCGCGAGGACACGATGCCGGTGAGCGCAGTGGTCGATGCGGCCCGCCGCGCGAAGGAAGCCGGTGCGACGCGTTTCTGCATGGGCGCTGCGTTCCGTTCGCCCAAGAAGAAGGACATCGAACGTGTCAGCGAGATGATCCGCGGCGTGCGCGAGCTGGGCATGGAAACCTGCGCGACGCTTGGCATGCTGACGCCCGAGCAGGCATCCGAACTGAAGGACGCGGGCCTCGACTACTACAACCACAACGTCGACAGTTCCGAGGACTACTACAAGAAGATCATCAGCACGCGCACCTACCAGCACCGTCTGGACACGCTCGAAGCCGTGCGCAATGCGGACCTGAAGGTGTGCAGCGGCGGCATCGTCGGCATGGGCGAAACGCGCACCGACCGTGCCGGCATGCTGGTGACGCTGGCGAACCTGCCGGAGCATCCGCAGAGCGTGCCCATCAACCAGCTCGTGGAAGTGAAGGGCACGCCACTCGCCGATGGCGCGACGACGGATGCCTCGCAGCAGGTGGACAGCTTCGAATTCATCCGCACGATCGCCGTGGCCCGCATCCTGATGCCTGCTTCGCAGGTTCGCCTGTCGGCGGGTCGCCAGGAAATGTCGGACGAGACGCAGGCGATGGCCTTCATGGCTGGCGCGAACTCGATCTTCTACGGCGAGAAGTTGCTGACCACCGGCAACCCGGATGTCGAGCGCGACCGCAGCCTGCTGGCGCGGCTGAAGATCAACGCCGAAACGCAGGAACAGACGAACGCGCGATCCGGCTGCTGCTAGGCCATGCTGCGCGATCCGCAGGCGGTCCGCGCGGCGCTCGATGCGCTGGCGCGTGACCACCTTCTCCGCGCCCGCCGCTGCGTCGAGGGTCTCGACGCTTCGGGGCCGGATGCCTTGCCCGTCGTGGACGGGCGAGCGCGCGTGAACTTCTGCAGCAATGATTACCTCGGCCTCGCACGCGATCCCCGCATCGCCGGCGCCATGATCGCAGCGGCGGGACGCTGGGGAGCCGGGGCTGGGGCGGCGCATCTCGTGACCGGCCACACCGCCGAACACCACGCCCTCGAAGAGGAACTCGCGGACTTCACGGGCCGCGAGGCGGCGCTGCTGTTTTCCACGGGCTACATGGCGAACCTCGGCGTGATGCAGGCTTTCGCGGGCCGCGGCGAGACGGTGCTCCAGGACCGCCTCAACCATGCATCGCTGCTCGACGGTGTTCCCCTTGCCGGCGCGAAACTCGATCGGTATGCCCATGCCGATGTCGACGATGCGGCCCGGCGCATCGGGTCGGCCGACGTGCCGGTGTCGGTGCTCGCGACCGACGGTGTCTTCAGCATGGATGGCACGGTCGCGCCCCTGGCCGACCTCGCTGCGCTCGCGAAGCGTCACGCGGCCTGGTTCCTCGTCGACGATGCGCATGGCTTGGGTGTCCTGGGCGCGCAGGGTGGTGGCACGGTCGAGGCCGCGCGGCTCGGTGCGGACGATGTGCCGCTGCTCGTGGGGACGCTGGGCAAGGCATTCGGAAGTTTCGGTGCGTTCGTTGCCGGTGATCGCGACGTGATCGACCTGCTGCTGCAGAGGGCGCGCACCGCGATCTACACGACGGCGATGCCGGCACCCGTCGCGGCAGCGACGCGCGCGGCGCTGCGCATCCTGCGCAACGAAGGCTGGCGACGCGAGCAGCTGGCGGCGCTCATCGCGCGCTTCCGCGAACGATGCGCCGCACGGGGCATCGCCCTCACGGCATCGAACACGCCGATCCAGCCCGTCCTGCTGGGCGAATCGCAGCGGGCCCTGGCCGCGAGCCGTGCCCTGTGGGACGCGGGATGGTGGGTGTCCGCCATCCGGCCGCCCACGGTGCCGAAGAACACCGCCCGCCTGCGCGTGACGCTCTCGGCCGCGCACACCGTTGCGCAGGTCGATGGCCTTGTCGATGCACTGTCCATCGCCCTGGCGGCCGCATGAGCCTGCACGTCGAGATACGCGGCTCGCGTCATGGCAGCCTGCCGCTCGTGTGCCTGCATGGCTGGGGTCTGAACCTGCGCGTGTTCGATGGCCTGGAGGACCTGCTGGTCGCGTCGCGTGAAGTGCATGCGGTCGACCTTCCGGGCCATGGCGCCAGTCCCTGGATTCCGGAACGCGCCACGCTGGCGGCACAGGCCGAGCAGATCCTGGACGTCCTGCCGGACCGCTGCGCGCTGCTGGGCTGGTCACTCGGTGGACAGCTGGCGCTGCACCTCGCCGCGAACTGCCCCGGGCGCAT
>JBEEKA010000259.1:0-12389 GCA_041168985.1 Pseudomonadota bacterium
CATGGTCCCGACAGGCCCGGATGCACCTATCCGGTCCGTGCAGTACTTCAGGCCCAATCCGGGACAGGGGGCTGCGTTTCAGGCGCTGTTGCGCAGTGATGTGCTTCCGGCTTGGCAGAAGGCCAAGCAGGCGGGCCACATCGCGGGCGCTGGCGTGGCGACCACCGCGCAGGGCATGCCAGGGCTCTACATCATCTGGGTCCACTACCCGAACCTCGCAGCACTCGACCGCGGAAACATGCTGCAGGAGACGATGGGCGCAACGACCTATTCGCTGTTTCTGCTCCGAGTCGCGCATATGGGCCATGTCGAGGCGGCAAGGGTGACGGGGGCCGGTGGCCCTCCTGATCAGGGATTCGCCGTTGGCGCTGCAGGCGGCAGTGCCTTGACGTAGGTGACGAACAGGCCCTCAAGATCCCCGTCTTCCGTATAGACGCCCATGTCTCGGTATACCCAGCCTTTGGCCTCCATCTCCGCATGCATCTTGTTGATCGCCTTGATGACAGACTTCGCGCTGCCCTTGTCGACGAATCGGGTGACGACCGTCTGCGCCTGGACGTCCTTGTCTTCTGCGTGGGTGGGCTGCCAGGCCAGAAGGCTGATGACTGTAGCCAGCAGTGCAGTGGTCTTGCGCATGGTCGTTCTCCCGCTACGACGTGCTGTGGCAGTGCTTCCACGAGATGCACTACAGCGCGGAGCGCATCGATGTGCCGGCGCGTCCTGGTTCAGCCCACTCTACATGGTGGGCTGCCACCTACTCCATGGACGCGTCCATAGGGTAAAAGCAGCCTTGCAGGTGATCGACCCTGAGAACTGCAATCTTGCGCGCAGATGAAACTTGCCGCGTTGGCGTCCGCGGCGACCGGATCCGTCGGCGCACGTCTTGCGTTGACCCAGGCATCCAGCGCGCCCAGCGACAGCTCGGCTTGATGCTGATCCGGCGCGACACGCACAAGGTGTCCCGTAATCTTCGCAATGATCTCCGGCTCCTCGATGCCGGCACTCACCCTGAGCACGCCGTCGCAGCGTGCGCAGGCTTTGATGTCGACCCCGAACACCCGCCTATGGAAATCACGCCCGGAAGTTTCCGAACACGGGATACGGCGGCGCGCACCAACCCGTCACCATGGCGTGTCGCCGGACGTTACCGCCGTTCCAGTTGCTGCAGGTCCACCTTCCGGAATTCGATTGGATGGCCCTCGCTCTGCAGCGCGATGTATCCCGACGTCAGACGCTTGCCGTCCACCTTCTGCAAGGGATCATGCCCCTTCACGACACCGCCGCCGATGCGCGGGTGGGTGTAGGTCAGCACCGTCTTGCCGTCCACGATGTGCTCGATGATTGAATCGCCGTGCACGACAGCCTCCACCCGGACCCATTGGTCGCCGTCAAAGGTCCTGGATGTGGAGTTCACGCAGTGGTTCTGTTCCTGCCGGCCATCGATATCCACTTCGGTTCCAGGCGAGCACATGTTGGCCGTCGGCCTGGGCTTCCCGTCGCTCAATCCACCCAGTAACTGCAACTCGATCGAAATCGGGTAGTCCTGCTCCTTCAGCAGGGTATGCGGGTCCTGCGAGTGCAGCATCACGCCGTTGTTGCGGTATGCCCAGGCGGGCGTATCGGGCAACGGATCGCCCACGAACCGGTACTCGACCACGATGCGGTAGTCCGAGTACGGCGTCTTGTAAAAAAGATGCCCGAACTGGCTGTTGAACGAACCGCCATAACCGTCGTAAGAAACCGCTAGCAGACCGTTTTTTACACGAAAGGTGCTGGCGTAGTTCTCCCCGACCTCGTGGCCTGAGATCTTCGCGACCCAGTCGGTGAGGTCCCGGCCGTTGAACAGGTGGATCCAGTCATCCGCCGGCGCCTGTGCTGCCGATCCCTGACTGAATAGCACGAGCATTGCCGACGCCACGAGGCCACGGGCGGAAGGGATGTTCATTCGGTGCTTTCCCATGTAGTGAGAGTTGCCGTGTGCTCGTTTGGATGCTCCGCATAGTGCTGGCACAGGGGGGGGGGCCTTGGCGAGGGGCTTCTCCATGTTGCCGATATGGAGCTTCACCAGGCGGAGCAGTTGCGCCTTCTGCGCCGGGCTGAAATTGGCCACCCTGGCGCCGGCGTTCTCGATCACGACGTTGTCGCTCCAGGCCTCGGTCATGATGTTGTTGCCGGTCGTTGATGTTTACAGAATCGCCGCCTTGCGCATATCCGCGTGTCGATGTCGGTGTGGCGGATGGGGAACAGCCCCTGCACCATGGCACCATTCGTGGTGGTTCCCTTGAAAGGGTCTTTAAGATGGGCTGCCTCCATCTGCGCACTGACCGAGCGCGACAACTCGGGATACAGCTTCGGGTCCCGCCCCTGGGCAAGGGCGGAATCGACGAGCAGACCGCTCGCCATGCAACCGAACATCTCGCCGGCAAAGGTACGCATCAGGTCGGACTTGGAGCCTCCTCCGGTCAGGAAGTGAGACGCGCTACAGAACTCAGGAATAGGGCCACGCGGGCTGCGTGAACAGGCCACCATCCACCCACAAGGTCTGGCCCGTCACGAACCGGGCCGCCGGACTGGCAAAGAAAAGCACGACGTCCGCGACGTCGGCCGGCGTGCCCACACGCCGCAACGGCGTGATCGGTGACCAGGCGGCAGTGTAGTCGGGTGCCTCCCTGGCGGTCCGTTCCGTCGCGATCGCGCCGGGGGCCACGCAATTCACGGTGATTCCCAGTGGACCGAGTTCCACGGCGGCGGATTTGGTGAACTGCTCGATGCCCCCCTTGGAGGCCGTGTAATCGACGAGGTTTGGAAAAGCCAGCTTGTTGCAGCCGGAGCCGATATTGATGATGGCGCCGCCGCGGCCTGCCAGCTTCATGCGCCGCGCGACGGCTTGCGTATTCAGGAAACAGCCGGTGAGGTTGGTCCGGATCACCTCGTTCCAGCGTACCTCCGTCAGATCAAGGAGTGGCGACCAGGTCTGCGTGCCCGCATTGTTGACCAGGACGGACGGCGCTTCGCCATGCCAGTCAACGGCCGCATCCACGAATGCTTCCACGTCTTCACGCACGCCGACGTCACCGTTGATCGCGAGGACGCGGCATCCGTCGCCGCCCAACTCTCCCGTCAGTGCCGTCACGCCTTCGCCCGAAGATCGATCACTGAAGGCGACGGCGTATCCGTTCCGAGCGAAGGTTTCGACCAGGCAGCGGCCTATGCCTGAGCCCCCACCGGTGACGAGAGCCAATGGAGAGCTCATCGGCCCTGACCGCATTCAGCGCCGATGACGATGCCCGGTTGGACTTGCCAGTTCATCCTCGAAGCATAGCCGGGTATCGCATGAACGGAACCCCCACCCTGAACCGGTGGCTGCCCGCGGCCAGCTGAGCCGCTGGAACATCCCGTAGCAGGCGAGGATGCCGACCGCATACGCCGCGACGCGCGGCGGGGGACGGGGGCTCCCATGTGGCCTGGAGGTTGGCAGGCCGGGCCCCTGAATCTCGATGATTGGAGGAGGTTTAGGGCAACAAGGGTCCGTCTCTGGGAAGTTGGAACAGCATCAGAAGCCGGGGCGCCCATGCCCGGGGCGGCAAGGTATCGGTCCACGGCGCTCATCAGTGACGCGCGCGTGCAGGCCGCCTGCGCGGGGGCGGGGCATTCACGTCCTTGACGGCGACAGCCGGGGCAGTCTGAGCTCCGGCGAGAATAGCGTATGGTTCCCGTATTCCTGACAAGAACAACGACCGGGGTGGAACGTGGCAAGGCATGTCCAACTGTGTGGAGCGGTGCTGGCGGTGTGCGTCAGCCTGCCGGGGCTCGCGGCCCAGCGTTTTCTGGCGCCGACGGACCGGGGCTGGGTGACGGATGGCGGTGTCCAGGCCGTGGCCCTGCCGCATCCGAACAGCGGACCGACAACGCTCGCCGTCGCGCCGGACGGCCGTGTGTGGTTCACGGAGAGCAGCGGCAACCGCATCGGTCGCATGGATGCCGACGGGACGAATCTCGTCGAGTTCCCGTTGCCGCATCCGGACAGCTCGCCGCGCATCCTGGCGCGCGGCAGCGATGGCAATTTCTGGTTCTCCGAACATACGGGCAACCGCATGGGGCGCATCACGCCCGCGGGGGTCATCACGGAGTTCGGCATTCCGACGCAGGACAGTCATCCGCGCGCGATCGCACTCGGGGCGGACGGCAATATCTGGTTCGGCGAATTCACGGGTAACCGGATCGGCCGCATCACGCCGGCGGGCGTGATCACCGAATTCGAAGTGCCGACGCCGGACAGCGGGCCGAGGGCACTTTCCCTTGGCAGCGACGACAACATCTGGTTTTCCGAGTTTCGCGCGAGCAAGATCGGTCGCATCACGCCGGCCGGCGTGATCACCGAATTCCCGCTGCCGCGACCGAATTCCGGTCCGGGCGACATCACCGCGGGAGCCGATGGCGCGTTGTGGTTCGTCGAACTGTCGGGCGGCATGGACGGACTTCCCACCGACGGCAATCGCGTCGGACGCATCACGACGGACGGCAAGATCACCGAATACGCGATGCCGAGCACTTCGCCGTCACCGGTCAACATCGCCGTGGGGCCGGACCGGCAGGTCTGGTACACGCAGGGCGCCAAGCTCGGTCGCGTCGCCGAGAGTGGCCGGATCACCGAATACGCACTGGGCGAGAATTCGCGCGGCGTGGGCCTGAGCGCAGGCAGTGACCGCGAGCCTCCGAAGCAGCTGGTGAACCGGTTGTATGTCGCCGATGGCGCGCGCAACCGCATCGCGTGGCTGGAATTCGCGCCGGCAAACGTCCGGCCCACGGGAGCGAACCTGCCCGCGCTGTCGCCGATCGTGGGCTGCGAGACCTTCGCGGGCCAGGCCATCGCGCTGGACGGTGGCACGCCCGCGCGCATCGAATCCGCGGATCGGGCTGCCTTCGAAGGCCATGACTACTGCGTGATGAAAGGCTACGTCGCGCCGCAGGTGAAATTCGAACTGCGTCTGCCGCAGGAAAACTGGCACCAGCGCCTGCTGTTCACCGGCTGCGGAGGCTTCTGTGGTGCGGTGAATGTCCGCGTGCAGGCCGCGGAACGCTGCACGGCCACGGACAACGGCGAGATGGCGCTGGTCTCGAGCGATCTCGGCCATGCCTCGGCGGGCAGCGACACACTCTGGGCCGCGGGCAATCCGCAGGGTCTGCTCGATTACGGCCACCGTGGCGTGCATGTGGTGACGCAGGCCGCAAAGGCGCTGGTCGCCCGCTATTACGGCAAGGCACCGCGCTACAGCTACTTCTCGGGCTGCTCGGATGGTGGCCGCGAAGGGGTGGTCGCCGCGATGCGCTATCCGACCGACTTCGACGGCATCATCGCGGGTGCGCCGGTCGTGAACACCGCGATGAACAACTCGCTCTTCCATGCGTGGTTGGTGCGGCATCTTTCGCGCCGCGATGGCTCGCTCGTCTTCAGCGACGCAGTCCTCCGGCGCCTGTACGACGCGCAGCTGAAGGCCTGCCCCCTCACGGCCGGTGGTGTCATCGCCGATCCGCGGGACTGCAGGCTGGATCTGTCGACCGTGGGTCTGACGGACGAACAAGTCGCGGCCGCGAAGGCGATCTACAGCGGCCCGCTCGACGAGCAGGGCAAGGCACTGTACTTCGGCGCGCCGCAGGGCAGCGAGCTCACCTGGAACCAGCAGTTGCCTGCCTCGCGCGCGTTCGCGGCGAGTTTCATTTCCTATGTGGCGAGCAGCCCGCCGCTGAAGGCGCTCGACTTCTGGACCGTGAAATTCGACCGAAAGTCCGCGGCGGCCTACACGCGCGTGTCCTCCGTGATCGGAGCGGTGGACCCGGATCTGTCTGCGTTCCGGAAGGCCGGCGGCAAGCTGATCCTGTGGCACGGCTGGGGCGACGTGGGCGTGCCGGCCGGAAGCACCGTGGCGCTGCACCACGGACTGCGGCAACGGCTCGGTGCGGGCAGCCGCGATATGCTCAGGCTCTACATGCTGCCGGGTGTTTACCATTGCGGGAACGGGCCGGGCCCGGACCGTGTGGATCTGCTGTCGCCGATGATGGCGTGGGTGGAACAGGGCCTGCCGCCTGGCATCGTGATGGCGACGTCACATAACGGCGCGGCGGCGGCCGGCATCGACCCGAAGTGAGGTGACGAATGAACAGGATCCAACGGCAGTGGACATCGATCGCCCTGGCGGCGCTGATCAGCGGGACCGCGTGGGCTGCCCAACCCCCGATGCCAACGCCCGAGCAGCGTGCGCAGGAAGCCGAACGCCGCACGCGGCAGGACCGCATGCCCGATTCGCCGGGCACGGGCCGGTACCCCGCGCTGAAGGAAGAGCTGCCTTCGTTGCCCCACCATGTGCTGTACCGGCCCGCGGATCTCGCTGCCCTGGGTGACAGGAAGCTGGGGGTTTACGTGTTCGGCAATGGCGGCTGCGCCGAGGATGGTGCGAGTTCACGCCTTCACCTGCTGGAAGTGGCTTCGCACGGCTATCTCGCCATTGCACCGGGACGTATCTACAACGGACCGGGTGCGCACCCGGTGCCGCCGATGCCCCCGCCGTCTGCGGACGCCCCGCGGTTCAATACGCGCACGAGTTATCGCGACCTGTATGCCGCGCTCGACTGGGCGCTGGCGCAGAACAAGGATCCGCATAGCCCCTTCCACCAGCGCATCGATCCAAAGGCGATCGCGGTGTCGGGCTACAGCTGCGGCGGGGCACAGGCCATCCGCGTGGCCGTGGACCTGCGCGTGAAAACGCTCGTGGTGATGAACAGCGGGCTGTTCCCGGACGGCAGCGACATCGGTGCGGCGGAAATGGAAGTGCCCAAGGGTACGCTGGGACAGCTGCACACCCCGACCCTGTACATCGTCGGAGGCGAAACTGATATCGCCTGGCCGCAGGCCAATGATGACTACGCGCGCATCAACCAGGTGCCGGTGTTTTACGGCAACGTGATGGGCGTCGGGCACGGCGGCACGTACTGGGAGCCGAATGGCGGCCGCGCCGCGAAGGCTGTCGTCGCCTGGCTGGACTGGCAGCTGCGCGGTGATGAGAGCGCGGCGAGCATGTTCAAGGGCAAGGAATGCGGCTTGTGCGCGGACCCGACCTGGTCCGTGCAGAAGAAGCACATCGACTGACGGGGATGGCGCGGGCTGCCTGTCCGGCGCCTCATGCCGCGACGGGAGGGGCGCTGAAGCAGGTCGAGCTTGGGATGACGGTCGCTGATCTGACTCGGAACCTGGGGATTTCGGGTCAGACGTATTACCGCTGGAAGAAGAACTACGCGGGTCTGCAGCCGGAGCAGGTCCATGAGCTGAAACCGTAGCAGGAGGAGAACGCTCGGCTCAAGCGGCTAGTGGCTGACCTCACAGCGTCAGCGCCCCGGGAGTGTTCATCCAGCACGGTTGCTATGGTCATCGCGCCAGTTGCATTCGCCATCCATCAGGGCCGCTGCCGCAACGATCATTGTACAGATGCCTGGCAAGGAGGGAGCGCCGTTCATGTCGATGCTTGTGATCGACACAATGCGAGCCCCCGTGGCTCCCCATCGACGGCCTTGCCGACGATCTACCCAGCGAACTTCAATCCTGCGCGCAGATGAGACTTGCCGCGCTGTCGAGGTCGCCACGACCCGTGTACCTGGGGAAAGTCGGGTACTCACAGAGCGGGCGCGTCCGACCGCGGCTCGCAGCGTTGGCGTCCGTGGCGACCGGATCCGTCGGCGCACGTCCTGCGTTGACCCAGGCATCCAGTGCGCCCAGCGAGTCCCAGGTCATGTTGAAGCTGCCGAAGCCGTGGCCGAAGCCGGGCTGGATGTAGTAGCGAACGAAGTCCCTGACAGCCTTGCCGTAACGCATTGCCACCCTGTCGTAGTAGGCCGACGTCATGGACGGCGGTACCAGCATGTCGGTCGTGCCCTGGACAATCAGGAGCTTGCCACCCTTGGCGCGGAATGCGTCGAGATACGGACTGGATGCGTCATTGAGCGAACTGACCTGCTGGATGCGCTTCTGCCAGGCCAGATAATCGAAGTCTGAGCTCGTCCTGCTGCCATCCTGGTAGTACCAGTGGCGAATGACGCCGTCATAGAAGCCGTCGATACCACGGATAGACCAGCGCCAGGTTCTGCGCGGCCGGGCAATACGCAGCCACGCCGTCGTAATCGGCGGGATACCGCTTCGCGGCGACCAATCCCTCGTGCCCGCCCTTGGACCCACAGATGTAATAGGTCTTGCCCAGTGTCGAGCCGTAGTAGGCGTGCGAGACGAAGGCCGCCGCATCGTGCGTGCGCTTGACGCTTTCGCCGGTATAGTTGGCGAATGCCGTCGCATTGGTTCCGAACTCGCCGCCGCCTGTGCTGTGGCCAGCGTCACCGCCAAAGGTCACATAGCCCTGCGCAAGGGGTGTCGCCGAACCCATGGGTGCGTGTTTGTAGGGCTCAACGGCGTTGATGACCACGCCATTGAAGCCGCCGCCACCGTATTGCACAGCCTTCCTGTTCCACGTGGTCGGCAGGTTCATCTGGAACTGGATCGGAGGATCCGCCACCTCCGCCGCATCCACGGAGCCGAGCACCTTGCAGTATTGCGGCTGGCCGGCCGCAGCATCGGCGGCGTTCAGCGTGGCCGTCGACACGCGCGCGCCGCGCGATGGCAGTCCGATCGCGCTCGCGGGCACGACGACCGAGGCCAAGGCCGCGCAGGCCTAATGGGCTTGCGCCACGGTGACGACACCCGGCAGGGAACTGCCGACGGATGCGCAACCCAGGATCAACATCGACAGCGACCCGACCGCAACTGACACCACGGCGGTCGTGGCTTGAAGTGCGGGCCGCGCGCGAAATCGAATCATGAACTGGATCTCCTGGGTCGGCGCCGAATGACTGACACTGGATGCGCGCCGAAGAGCTCCTCACTCCCACTCGATCGTGGCAGGCGGCTTCCCGCTGATGTCGTACACCACGCGGCTGATGCCCTTCACCTCGTTCACGATGCGGCGCGAGCAGATGTCGAGCAGGTCATAAGGCAGATGCGCCCAGTGCGCGGTCATGAAATCTATCGTCTCGACGGCACGCAGCGCGATCACGGGCTCATGGCGCCGGCCATCACCCGTCACGCCCACGCTCTTCACGGGCAGGAACACGGCGAAGGCCTGCGAGGTCTTGTCATACCAGCCGGCGCGACGAAGTTCTTCGATGAAGATATGGTCGGCAAGACGCAGCGTGTCTGCTGCGGCCTGCGTCACTTCGCCGAGGATGCGCACACCGAGGCCCGGCCCCGGGAAGGGATGGCGATACACCATCTCGGCGGGCAGGCCGAGTTCCACGCCGATGCGGCGCACCTCGTCCTTGAACAGCTCGCGCAGGGGCTCGACGAGCTTGAGCTTCATGTGCGCCGGCAGGCCACCCACGTTGTGGTGGCTCTTGATGACATGCGCCTTGCCGGTCTTGCTGCCGGCCGATTCGATGACGTCCGGGTAGATCGTGCCCTGCGCCAGGAAGGCGACGTCGTCGAGCTTGTTCGACTCTTCGTCGAACACTTCCACGAAGAGGCGACCGATGATCTTGCGCTTGGCCTCCGGGTCGTTGACGCCCTTGAGTTCGCCGAAGAATCGTTCGTAGGCGTTTACGCGAATGACTTTCACGCCGAGGTTCTTCGCGAAGATCTGCATGACCTGGTCGCCCTCGTTGTGGCGGAGCAGGCCGTGATCGACGAAGACACAGACAAGTTGGTCGCCGATCGCCTTGTGCAGCAACGCAGCGACGACCGAGGAATCGACGCCACCCGACAGACCCAGCAGCACTTTCTGCGTACCAACCTGGGCGCGCACGCGGGCGATGGCGTCCTCGATGATGCTGCCCGGGTTCCAGCTCGCGTCGCAGCCACAGATCTGCTTCAGGAATCGCTCGTAAATGCGCGCGCCCTGCTTCGTGTGGGTGACTTCCGGGTGGAACTGCAGCGCGTAGTACTGGCGCGACTCGTCCGCCATGCCGCCGATCGGCAGATCCGGTGTCGAGGCAATGGCCTTGAATCCCGGCGGCAGTTGCGTGACGCGGTCGCCATGACTCATCCACACATCGAGCAGGCCGTGGCCTTCCGCGTTCACGCGGTCCTCGATATCGCGCAGCAACTCAGAGTGCCCACGGGCGCGAATCTCGGCGTAGCCGAATTCGTGCACGGCACCGGGTTCGACGCGGCCACCCAGTTGCGCAGCCATCGTCTGCATGCCGTAGCAGATGCCCAGCACCGGCACGCCGGCGTCCCACACGGCCTGCGGCGCGGCGGGTGCATCGGACTGCGTCACCGACTCGGGTCCGCCTGACAGGATGATGCCCTTCGCACCGAAGGCGCGGACGTCGTCATTGCCCACGTCCCAGGGATGGATCTCGCAATACACGCCCAGCTCGCGTACGCGGCGCGCGATCAGTTGCGTGTACTGCGACCCGAAGTCGAGGATCAGGATGCGGTGGGCGTGGATGTCTTTTGCGGCCATTTTCGCTGTTTACTCTGCTCGCATTGCGATTGAAGGCGAACCATCCTTGCCATCCGTTACAGAGGCAAGGAAGCCGCCGTGGACCATCTCTATTCGCTGTATGATGCCTTGGTCAGCATCCACGTCCCGAACGAAAGGGCCCGGGCCGTTGTCGATGCGCTGGAACGTGACATGCACACCAAGCTCGCGACCAAGGCCGATCTCGACCATCTGCGGGAGCTTCTGTCCAAGGACATGCAGCTCCAGGTCACCACGCTCGGCCATCAGATGACCTTGCGATTCGGCGCCATATTGGGCGGAACCGCGGTGTTGCTCGGTGCCCTGCAAAAACTTCTCTGACAGGAGCCCGCCGTAAGGCGGACACCACCGCCTCACGACACCCGGTAATTCGGCGCTTCCTTCGTGATCGTCACGTCGTGCACGTGGCTTTCGCGCATGCCGGCACCGGTGATGCGCACGAATTGGGGGCGCGTGCGCATGATCTCGATCGATGCGCTGCCCGTGTACCCCATCGACGCGCGCAGGCCACCGGCCAGCTGGTGCAGGATCGACACGAGGCTGCCCTTGTACGCGACGCGCCCTTCGATGCCCTCGGGCACGAGCTTCTCGAGCTCGGCAGCCGCGTCCTGGAAGTATCGATCGGCCGAGCCGGTCTTGCCGGACATCGCGCCCAGCGAACCCATGCCACGGTAGGCCTTGTACGAGGCGCCCTGGTACAGCTCGACTTCGCCCGGCGACTCTTCGGTGCCGGCGAACATGCCGCCGATCATCACGGCGTTGGCGCCAGCCGCGATCGCCTTCGCGATGTCGCCGGAGAAGCGGATGCCACCGTCGGCGATCAGCGGGATTCCGGTGCCTTCGAGGCCACGCGCCACGTTGGCGACCGCGGAAATCTGCGGCACGCCAACACCGGCGACAATGCGCGTGGTGCAGATCGAGCCCGGTCCGATGCCGACCTTCACGGCATCCGCGCCTGCGGCGGCGAGGTCCCTGGCGGCCTCGGCGGTGGCGATGTTGCCGGCGATGACCTGCAGCTCGGGCCACTTCGCCTTGATCGCGCGGACCATGTTGATGACGCCCGCCGAATGGCCATGTGCTGTGTCCACGACGACGACATCGACGCCGGCTTCACGCAGGGCGGCGACACGGTCCATCGTGTCGGCGGAGGTGCCGACTGCCGCGCCGACGCGCAGGCGGCCGTTTTCATCCTTGTTGGCGCGCGGATAATCCGTGGCCTTCTGGAAGTCCTTTACCGTGATCATGCCCTTGAGTTCGGAGTCCTCGCCCACCACGAGCACCTTCTCGATGCGGTGCTTGTGCAGGAGACCGAGCACGTCCGCCTTCGGCGCGTTCTCGCGAACGGTGACCAGGCGATCACGCGGCGTCATGACCGAAGACACCGGCGCGTCGAGCTTTTCCTCGAAACGCAGGTCGCGGTGCGTGACGATGCCGACGACCTTGCCGCCAAGCACGACCGGCACGCCGGAGATGCCGCGCGCACGCGTGAGATCGAGCACTTCGCGGATCGTCATCGTCGGCGCGACCGTGATCGGATCGCGGATGACACCGGCTTCATGCTTCTTAACGCGGGCGACCTCGCGGGCCTGGCCCTCGATGGTCATGTTCTTGTGGATGATGCCCATGCCGCCTTCCTGCGCCATGACGGTGGCGAGGCGGGCCTCGGTCACGGTGTCCATGGCGGCGGAGAGGATGGGCAGCCCCAGACGGATGCTGCGCGTCAGCTGGGTGGAAAGATCGACCTCGCGGGGCAGCACGGAGGAGTGCGCCGGAACCAGGAGGACGTCATCGAACGTGAGGGCTTCTTCGAGGATTCGCATGCCCTATTTTACGCGCCCGGGGGCGGACCGGTAAACCAGACGTGCCGCCCCG
>JBEEKA010000260.1:0-8931 GCA_041168985.1 Pseudomonadota bacterium
AGCATCATTCCCGAGGCAACGGACATCGCCGTGCCGGCAGGGGACGGCTGGCTCGTCCGTCTTGCACGCAGGGGACTGCTGCATCGCCTGGCACGACTGCGTGATGGCGAGCTGCGACTGCACGCAGACGGGGAAACCCTGCGTTTCGGGGCGCGCACCGCGCGCTGCGGCCTGTCGGTGAACCTGACGGTGCGCGACCCCCAGTTCTGGTCGCTGTCCGCCTTTGGCGGAACCGTGGGCGCCGGAGAGGCCTACATCAACGGCCACTGGCGCTGCGACGACCTCACTGCCCTGGTGCGCATCATGGTGCTCAATCGCCATGTCATGGAAGACATGGAAGGCAGCCTCGCGACACGCGGCAGCGCACTGCTGCGCCGACTGCTGCACTGGGCCAACCGCAACAGCAGGAGCGGCAGCGCGCGCAACATCGCCGCGCACTACGACCTGGGCAACGAGCTCTACAAGCTCATGCTGGATGACACGATGGCCTATTCCTGCGGCATCTTCCTCGACGACGAGGCGACGCTGCAGGAAGCTTCCATTGCCAAGTTCGATGCCGCCTGCCGCAAGCTCGCGCTGACCCCCAACGACCATCTCGTCGAGATCGGCACCGGCTGGGGCGGCCTCGCGATCCACGCCGCGCAGCGCTACGGGTGCCGGGTCACCACCACGACGATTTCGCGGAAGCAGCACGACTTCGCGAAGGAAAAGATCGCCCGCCTCGGGCTGTCGGATCGCATCACGCTGCTGTTCGACGATTACCGCGATCTCAAGGGCGGCTATGACAAGCTGGTTTCGGTCGAGATGATCGAGGCCGTCGGCGCCCAGTATCTCGACACGTATTTCGCCAAGTGTTCCTCGCTGCTGAAACCAAACGGCGCGATGCTGCTGCAGGCGATCACGCTGCAGGACCAGTTCTACGCCGGGGCCGTGCGCAGCGTGGACTTCATCCAGCGCTACATCTTCCCGGGCAGCTTCATCCCGTCCGTGACCGCAATCGCGGACTCGCTGACCCGCGTGACCGATCTCAAGATCTTCAACCTCGAGGACATCGGCCCGCACTACGCGAAGACGCTGCGGCTGTGGCGCGAGCGTTTCTTCGCGAACATCGATCAGGTGCGCCGGCTCGGGTACCCTGAGACCTTCAGCCGGCTCTGGGAGTTTTACCTGTGCTACTGCGAGGGCGGCTACGCCGAACGCCAACTGGGCAACGTCCAGATGCTGCTGACGAAACCCTTCTGCCGGCGCGCTGCCATCGCCGCGGCCTGAACCACGGCGGGCCGTCATGGACCTGATTCCGCGCCTGGTGGCCCTGCTGGGCGCGGACGCCGTGCAGACGGACCCCGACCTCATCGCGACGGCGCTGGTCGACCACCGCAAGCTGTATCGGGGCGCGGCACCCGCGGTCGTGGCACCGGCCGACACGGCCGGCGTCTCGAAACTCCTCGCCTTCTGCAACGAGCACGGCGTGGCGGTCGTGCCCCAGGGCGGCAACACCGGCTACTGCGGCGCCGCCACGCCCGACGAGTCCGGCCGCCAGCTCGTGCTGTCGCTGCGCCGGTTGGACAGCATCCGCCACGTCGATGCCGACAACTTCTGCCTCGTGGCCGAGGCCGGCTGCACGCTGCAGCGCGTGCAGGAAGCGGCCGAAGTCGCGGGACGCCTCTTCCCCCTGAGCCTCGGCTCCGAAGGCAGCTGTCAGATCGGCGGCAACCTCGGCACGAACGCGGGCGGCACGGCCGTCCTCCGGTATGGCATGACGCGTGAGCTCGTGTTCGGACTCGAGGTCGTGCTGGCCGACGGCAGCGTGCTGTCCAGTTTGTCGCCACTGCGCAAGGACAACACCGGCTACGACCTCAAGGGACTCTTCGTCGGAAGCGAAGGCACGCTGGGCGTCATCACCGCCGCGAGCCTGAAGCTGTTCCCCGCGCCGCGCAGCATTGCCACGGCCTGGGTCAGCATCCCGGAACCGGCCGCCGCCATCGCGCTGCTGTCGCGCCTGCGCGCCGCCAGTGGCGACCGGGTCAGCACCTTCGAGATCGTGCCCCATGTCGCGCTGGATCTGGTGCTGCGGCTCGTGCCCGGTGCGCGCGACCCCGGCACCGCACGCTCTCCCTGGTACCTGCTGGTCGAAGTGACGAGCTCCGCCGACGAGGACCTCGGCGCCACGATGGAAACGGCGTTGGCCGACGCCATCGAGCACGGTCTCGCCACGGATGCCGCACTCGCGCAGAGCGGTGCGCAACGAGAGGATTTCTGGCGCCTGCGCGAAACGGTGCCCGAAGCGCAGCGGCGCGCGGGCGGCAGCCTCAAGCACGACATCTCCGTGCCCGTCGCCGCCCTGCCCGACTTCATCGAACGCGGCAGCGCCCTCGTGCGTAACCTGGCGCCCGAGGGTTATCTCGTCGCCTACGGCCATGTCGGCGACGGCAACCTGCACTTCAACCTGAACCAGCGCGAAGGCGCCGAGACCGGCGCCTTCCTGTCGCGCGAACTGCCGCTGAAGCGCGCCGTGCACGACCTCGTCGCGGAGTTCGGTGGAAGCTTCAGCGCCGAACACGGCATCGGGCGACTCAAGGTCGGCGAACTGGAACGCTATGCGCAGCCGGCCGAACTCTCTGTCATGCGGCGGATCAAGCAGGCGCTCGACCCTCGCGGCATCCTCAATCCCGGGAAGGTTTTGCGGGCCGAATAGGCCGGCCCGCGAGTGCCTTACTTCCTGGCGGGAGCCGGCGCAGCTTTCGGCATCTGGATCAGTTCGATGTGGTTGCCCGCCGGGTCGATCGCCATGCCGATCCAGATGCCGCTCTTGCCGAACTCGAAGGGCTCGCGCTCCATCCTGCCGCCGGCCGCCTTGAGCGCCTTCACGGTCGCGCCCATGTCGGTGACGTTCAGCACGATATGGGGCATGTCGTCCTTCGCGTCATCGGACGCGCGCGACATCAGCACGATGTCGCTGCCGTCCTTCGCGGCACGCGTGGCCTGCGCCGCCTCGCGCGTCGCGCCGAAATTCAGCATGATCTCCAGCATCTGCGGGTTCTCGATGCGCTGCACTTCCTGCATGCCGAAGGCGCCCTGGTAGAACTTCGCCAGCGCCGCCACGTCCTTGGCCCCGACGCGTACTCCGTTGAGCGATACACCCGCGAATGCAGGCAGCGACAGGCAGGCAAGCGCGGCAATGGCCACCGACTTCAGCATGGACTTCATCGTGATCCCCCGGCTGGTTGTTGTTTGTTGCGGGCCATGGCCCGCTGCCGGCCCAGCATAGCGCGTCAGCGCGGCGGCGCCACCCGCACCAGTCCTTCCTGCGCCGTGCTCGCGACGAGCAGGCCGTCGCGCGTGTAGATGTCGGCGCGCGCGAAGCCTCGCGCTCCGGACGTGCTGGGACTTTCCATCGAGTACAGCAGCCACTCGTCCACGCGCGCGGGGCGGTGGAACCACATGGCGTGGTCGATGCTCGCGAGGATCACGCCGGGCGACACGAAGCTCAGGCCATGCGGCCGCAGCGCCGTCGCCACCAGGTGGTAGTCCGAGGCATAGGCCAGCAGGCATCGATGCAGTTCCGCGTCATCGGGCAATCGCCCCGCGGCACGGAACCAGACCGACTGGCGCGCCTCGCGGGGCGTCGGATGGAACGGATCCATCGGATCCACCGCGCGGAACTCGAAGGGAATCGCGGTGTTCAGGAATCGCTGCGCTGAGGTCGACAGGGTCGCCTTCTGCGCGTCGGTCATGTGGAAGGGATCATGCAGCCCTTCGGGCGGCGGAACGGCCGGCATCGGAAACCGATGGTCGAGTCCCGGCTCGGGCGCCTGGAAGGACGCCGACATGTGGAAGATCTGCACGCCATGCTGGATGGCGATGACACGGCGGCTCGAAAAGCTGTGGCCGTCACGGCTGCGGTCGACCTCGTAGACGATCGGTGCCTTCACGTCCCCGCGCCGCAGGAAGTACGCATGCAGCGAGTGCACGCTGCGGCCTGACGTCGTGGCCACCGCGGCACGAAGGGCCTGCCCGAGGACCTGCCCCCCGAAGACCTGGTCACGACCAATGTCGCGGCTCGTGCCCCGGAAGAGATCGAGTTCCAGCCGCTCGAGTTCGAGCAGCTGGAGCAGGTCCGCCAGCTGCGGGTTCACTCGCCCTCGACACCGAGCCGCTTGTGCATCACCGGACTCGTCGTCGTGTACTGCAGGAACTGGCGCTTGGCGGGATAAAGGTGGGCCTGGATGCCGAAGGCCGCCAGCGCGGCTTCATGGAAGCCCGACAGGATCAGCTTCTTCTTGCCAGGGTAGGTGTTGATGTCGCCGACGGCAAAGATGCCCGGCACGCTGGTCTGGAACTTCTCGGTGTCCACGACGAGGGCCTTCTTCTCGAGCGCGAGGCCCCATTCGGCGATCGGTCCGAGCTTCGGCGCGAGGCCGAAGAAGGCCAGCACGCGCTCGGCGGCGAGTTCGTGGTGCGTGCCGTCAGTACCCTTAACCTTGATGCCCCGGAAGGCGTCGCCCTCGGCCATGAGGCCCTCGGCGATGCCTTCGACGAACCTGATGCGGCCGGCGGCCACCAGTTCCTGCATCTTCGCGACCGAAGCCGGCGCGGCCTTGAATTCCGGGCGACGGTGCACGAGCGTGAGGCTTGCGGCCTTGTCGGCGAAGTCCAGCGTCCAGTCCAGCGCGGAATCGCCGCCACCGAAGATCACGACATGCTTGCCGTGGAACTCTGCCGCGCTCTTCACGCGGTAGAACACGTTGCGGCCTTCGAAGGAGTCGATGCCCTCGACGCCCAGCCTGCGCGGCTGGAAGGAACCCACGCCACCGGCAATCACCACGGCGCCCGCATCGAAATGCAGCCCGCCGGCAGTGGTGACATCGAAGCGGCCATCCTCGCGTTTCACGAGGCCGGTCACCTCGTTGCCGAAATGCATTTCCGCGCCGAAAGGCTTGATCTGTTCCAGCAGTCGATCGACCAGTTCCTGCGCGCCACAGACGGGCAGTGCCGGGATGTCGTAGATCGGCTTCTCGGGATACAGCTCGGTGCACTGGCCGCCCGGATGGGCGAGCGAATCCACGAGATGGGCCTTGATGCCCAGGAGACCAAGCTCGAAAACCTGGAACAGGCCGCAGGGGCCGGCGCCGACAATGACGACTTCCGTCTGGATCGGATTGGACAAGATCAGGCTCTCCTCAGGCGCGGCCGGCGTTTGCGTCGGTGGGGGTGTGGTAGTACTCGCTGTCGGACGCAAGTTCGTCGATCAGCCGCTTGAGCTCATGCATGCGGCTCTCCGCGGTGCTGATCGGCATGCAGTCCTGGCAGCGGGGATCGCCGCAGGGCTGGCGCGAGTAGAGCCAGTACTGGATCGCGCCGGCCAGCAGGCCGTCCGCGATGTCCCAGATGTCGGCGTCCTTGTCCTTGTCGGCCAGTTTGTTGCCGAGGTCCACCGCCTTGGTAAAGGCGGAGTCGAAGCTTTCAGGTGAGGCAGTCACGTATCCGTATTTTCCCGATAGTGGCGGGGGCAGCAATCCGGCAATTATAGCCGGGTTCGCATCCACCCTCTGGACATTTGCTGCCACGACAGCTATTAAGGACGTGCATGAGCGCTGCCACCCCACTTCCGACGCCTGCTGCCCACGACGGGTTTTACAGCGGCACGTCGTGGACGGCCGACGATTCGATCGGCCATCTGCTGCGACAGGCACTGGCCAGCCTGTCCCGGGCCGCGGAAGCGGAAATGAAGCAGGTCGGCCTCACGTCCGTCCAGTGGGCCCCCCTGATGATGATCGCCCGAGGGGGTCACCCCACGGCCGCGAGCCTGGCGCGTGACCTGAACACCGACACCGGTGCCATGACGCGCATGCTGGATCGCCTCGAAGCGAAAGGCCTGCTGACCCGCCGCCGCAGTGAAACCGACCGGCGCGTCGTCGAACTGGCGCTGACGGAACAGGGCCGGCAGGTGACCGAACTGATCCCGCTGCATCTCGGCCGGATCTACAACAGCCACCTCGGCGGATTCACGGCGTCGGAGTTCGACCAGTTCAAGGGCTTCCTGCGCCGGCTCGCCCGCAACGGCGTGGAACCCGCCTAACGATAGCCGCGCGCCTGCAGCGTGAAGAGCTGGGCATAGCGGCCGCCCTGCGCCATCAGCGTCGGGTGGTCACCCAGTTCAACGAGACGCCCCTGGTCGATGACCGCGATCTGGTCGGCCATGCGCACCGTCGAAAAGCGATGCGAGATCAGGATCGTGATCCGCGACGTGGCCAGCTGGCGGAAGTGTTCGAAGACTTCCGCCTCCGCCTGCGCATCCATGGCCGCTGTCGGCTCGTCCAGCACCAGCACGTCAGCGCGCGTGCGCATGAACGCGCGTGACAACGCGACCTTCTGCCACTGTCCGCCGGACAGTTCCCGACCATCCGCGAACCATTTGCCGAGCTGCGTTTCATAGCCCTTCGGCAACTGCTCGATGAACGCGTCCGCCCGACCCTTGGCAGCCGCCTCGCGCCAGCGCGCATCGTCCTCGAAGTGGTGTTCATCGCCAGCGCCGATGTTCTCGCCCACCTTCATCTGGTACCGCGTGAAGTCCTGGAAGATCACGCCGACGCGCTCCCGCAGCCGCACCTCGTCCCATTCGCGCAGATCGCGTCCATCGAGCAGGATGCGTCCGGAACTCGGCTGGTACAGACGCGTCAGCAGCTTGATCAGCGTCGTCTTGCCCGAACCGTTCGCGCCGACGAGGGCGAGGCTGGAACCCGGCTTCAGGTGCAGGCTGATGTCATGCAGTACGTCCTCGCCCGCACCGGGATAGCGGAACCCCACCTGTTCGAAGCGGATGCCGTCCGACGGATCCGGCCCTTCGGTTGCCGAACCGCTGCGTGGCGGGACCGGCGTATCGAGGTATTCATACAGCGTCGACAGATAGAGGTTGTCCTCGTACAGCCCGCTGACCGATGACAGCGCGGCCGATACCGCGGACTGGCCCTGCCGGAACAGGAGCAGGTACATCGTCATCTGGCCCACGCTGATCTCGCCGCGCACCGCGCTGAGGGCCACCCAGGCATAGGCGCCATACAAGGTGACGGTGGCCAGCAGGCCCAGCACGAATCCCCAGCCATCGCGCTGGAAGGCCAGCCGTCGGTCCTCCGCATACAGACGCCGGTAGATCGACCGGTACCGCGCCAGGAGCCTCGGCCCGAGACCGAATAGCTTCACTTCCTTCGCGTGGTCGTCGCGCGCCATCACCGATTCGAGGTAGTCCTGCCGGCGCTTCTCGTTCGAGCGCCAGCGGAACAGCTGGAACGCATCGTTCGAGAACTTGGTCTCCGCGACGAATCCGGGCATGCCCGCGAGCAGCAGCAGGACTACCGCCCACGGCGAATAGCCCACGAGCAGCACGCCGAAGCTGAGCAAGGACACGACGTTCTGCGCCAGCCCGAAGCTGCGCATCACGAGGCTCAGCGGCCGCATCGACGCTTCGCGCCGCGCGCGGATCAGACGGTCATAGAACTCCGAGTCCTCGAAATGCGAGAGCTCCAGGGTCAGTGCCTTCTCGAGGATCATCACGTTGACGCGATGGCCCAGCTGGGCGCGGAGCAGCGCATTGGCAAAGGACAGGCCGCGGGTCACCAGCGCCAGCAGGGCGATGACGAGGCCCTCCAGCAGCACGAGGCGCAGCACGGGACCGGCATCGCCGCCGCCCTGCGCGGAAGCCTGCACCACGGCATCGACGATGCGGGCCCCGATCCAGGCCGTGGCCGCAGGCAGCGAGCCGGCTGCGACGGTCAGCAGGCCCAGCGCCAGGGCCAGCCGGGGATTCGTTTCCCGCACGAGGCGCAATGCAACGCGGCTGTATCGGAACACCGAAAGGAACTCGCGCAGCAGCTGGCGGAGCTCCGGGGGCTTGGGCGGTTGTAACGGGGGTGGGCGGCGCACAGGGCATTATGCCCCGCAGCGATTGTCCGGTTGCGGATCCGGCGACCCGTGACCGACTTAACAGAATCGTGCGCGGCATCCGATACCTTACGGATCCCATGTCGAAATCTGCGGCAAGCCATTGAAGATCCGGCGATTAAGCCTGCGGATTCTGGCCGTCTTCAGCGTGCTGCTCGTGATCGTCCAGACGGTTTCCTTTGTGGCGGTGACCTCGGCTGCGTCGAACCACGCGCGCCTGAAAGGGGAAAGCGAACTGGATACGGGCCAACGCATCTTCAGGCAGATGCTGGACCAGAACACCTCACGGCTCGCCCAGGCCGCGGGCGTACTCACGGCGGACTTCGGATTCCGTTCGGCCATCGCGACACGCGACCTGGAAACCATCGCTTCGGCTTTGCAGAACAACGGTGTGCGCATTGGCGCCGACCTCATGTTCTTCATCAGCCTGGATGGCCGGATCGAGGCACACAGTGGCGGCAGATCGGTCATCAACGGAACGCCATTTCCCCTCTCATCGTTGATCGACGCTGCCGAGGACGGCAGTGCGACGGCCATCGACGAACTCTACGGTGACAGTTACCAGCTGGTGTCCGTGCCCGTCCGCGCACCGCTGCCAATCGGCTACATAGTGTTGGGGTTCCGCATCGACGAGCAGATCGCGAGGTCGCTGAAGTCGCTGACCAATGTCGACGTGACGGTACTGAAGGCCACAGGGGTTTCACCCGCCTGGCAGGTCGTGAGTTCGACGTTGCCGATGGACAGGGCGCGGACCTCGTTCGGGAACATGGCGGCGTCCTCGCTGGCCGAAGGAACACTGCAGCGGGTTGAACTCCAAGGCGAGGACTACCAGGTCCGCGTGTTGCTGCTTTCGGACCGTGGCGCCGGACGTCCGATCGTCGCCGTGCTGCAACGCTCGTATGCCGCCGCGATGGCAGGCTTCGACAAGCTGCGGGAGACGCTCATCCTGCTGGGCATCGGCGGCCTTGCCGTCCTGGTCCTGGGCGCCACGGC
>JBEEKA010000261.1:0-23729 GCA_041168985.1 Pseudomonadota bacterium
GCCCAGGGCAAGCTGTCGGCCTGGAATGCGCACATGATCTCGTTCCAGGACACGGCCTCCGGCGCGCCTTCCGTGGCCGCGGGCATCTCGCCGAACGAGTTCCCGGTGACGTACGTGAACGACTACCGGGCCTCGCAGACGCTGATGCCGCTGTCGATGCCGGTGGGCCCGTGGCGCGCGCCGGGTTCGAACACGATGGCCTTCGTGCAGCAGTCCTTCCTCAACGAAGTGTCGGTTGCCGCCAGGAAGGACCACGTCGAGTTCCTGCTCGAACTCTTCGGCCGCAAGGCGGGCAAGGGCCAGGACCAGACGGACCAGTTTCCCGGCATGCCGCGCGTCAACGGCCTCAACCCGGATCGCGCCATCGGCGTGATCAAGCTGGCTGCCGAGAAGGCCGGCTGGGGCAAGCCGTTGCCGAAGGGCCATCACCTGGGCCTCGCGTTCTACTTCAGCCACCAGGGCCACGTGGCCGAAATTGCCGAAGTCAGCGTCGACAAGAACAAGAAGGTCACCGTGCACAAGATGACGGTTGCCGCGGACGTCGGTCCGGTGGTCAACCTGTCGGGTGCCGAGAACCAGTGCCAGGGCTGCGTCGTCGATGCGATCGGCACGATGGGCCTGGAAGTGACGATGGAAAACGGCGCCGCACAGCAGACCAACTTCGACAAGTATCCGTTGCCGCGCATGCCCGTTTCGCCGACCGTCAACGTGCACTTCGTGCAAAGCGACTACACGCCGACGGGTCTGGGCGAGCCGGCGTTCCCGCCGGCCGTCCCGGCGATCTGCAATGCGATCTATGCGGCCACCGGCCACCGGATCCGCACGCTGCCGATCACCAAGGAAGGCTTCAAGCTCGCGTAAGCGGGCGCGAGCCGCCGCGCCGCGCGGCCTGCCTCAGAGCAGGTCGCGCAGCCGGTACCAGAGCATCGCGAGGACCAGGGCGGGGCGGCGCAACGGGGCGCCGCCCGGAAATGCCCGGTGCGGGATCCTCGCAAAGACGTCGAACCGTCCCGCCGTACCCGACATCGCCTCCGACACGAGCTTGCCGGCCATTCCGGCCAGCGACACCCCGTGTCCCGAAAATCCCTGCAGGTAATACACATCCGCCTCGAGCCGGCCGAAGTCCGGCGCACGGTTGCGCGTGATGTCGAGCCAGCCTCCCCAGACATGCGTGATCCGAACCGCCTCGAGCTGGGGAAAGACCCGCAGCATCCGCCGGCGCGTGGCCGCGGCACCCGCGCGGGCCTCGAGCCCGGAATAGCTCACGCGACCGCCGAACAGCAGTCGGTGGTCGCGGCTCAGGCGGAAGTAGTCGAGGATCCAGTTGCAGTCGCTGACCGCCGCTTGCGAAGGCAACAGCGTCGCGGCGACCTCCGGACCGAGGGGCTCCGTCGCGACCACATAGGTGCCGACGCCCAGGATCCGCCGCGCGAGTCGCGGCTCGAAGGCACCCAGCAGCGCATTGCCCGCCAGCAGCAGCTGCCGTGCACGCACGATGCCCCGTTCCGTGCGGATGGCGAGGCGTCCGGCTTCACGCGACCAGGACAGCGCCGGCGTCCCCTCGTGGATCCGGGCCCCCGCAGACTGCGCGGCCCGCGCCAGTCCGCGCACGTACTTCAGGGGCTGCAAGTGGCCGCCGTTGGTATCGAGGAGGCCGCTTCGGTACCGGTCGCTGCCGACATGGGCGTGCAGCGCATCGCGCGACAGCAGGCGGGTGTGGGGGTATCCGTAACGGTCCTGCAGGCAGTCCTGCCAGGCCCGCAGCTCGTCGTCGTGGCGCGGCCTCACGGCGACCTGCAGGTGGCCGGGCGCCAGGTCGCAGTCGATGCCGTGCCGGGACACTAGATCGCGCAGGAGCGCGAGGGACTCCACGGTGCAGTCCCAGACCTGTCGGGCGTCCCCGGGGCCCAGCAGTCCCTCCAGCACGTCCTGGGAAGCCGCCGCCCCGGGGATAAGTTGGCCGCCATTTCGACCGGACGCGGCGCCGCCGACCCGGTCGGCCTCCAGCAGCAGGACCCGGTGGCCTGCCTGCGCGAGGTGCAGGGCGGCCGAGCAGCCGGCAATGCCGCCTCCCACGATGCAGGCATCGACCGTCGCGTCGCCGTCCAGCGGCGGCGACGCGGTCGGGGCAGGGCCGTCGACCTCATACCACGGCGTGTTGTCCACGATCATCTAGAATGCTGGCCTCTATGCCGAATCCAATGCAACGGCCCGTCATCGGGATACCGGCCGATCGCCGCTGGCTCGACGCGCACCCTTTCCACTGCGTGGGGGAAAAGTACGTCGCGGCCGTGCTGGAGGCCGCCGGGGCCCTGCCGCTCATGGTGCCTGCCCTGGGGGAGGGGCTGGCAATCGACGAGCTGCTGCCGGCGCTCGACGGCCTGTTGTTCACCGGCAGTCCGTCGAACGTCGAACCCCACCATTATGGCGGAGACCCGAGCGCCCCCGGAACGCTCCATGACCCAGCCCGGGACGCGACCACGCTGCCGTTGATCCCGAAGGCGATCGCAGCCGGCGTGCCGGTGCTGGGCATCTGCCGCGGATTCCAGGAGATGAACGTCGCATACGGCGGAACGCTGTGGCAGTCGCTTGAATCGGTGCCCGGCCACATGATGCACCACGAGGACGCCGCCGCACCGCTCGACGTGCAGTACGGACCGGCCCACGACGTGCAGCTCGTGCCGGGCGGCCAGCTGGCGGAACTGGCGGGCGCCGCCAGCCTGCGGGTCAATTCCCTGCATCACCAGGGCGTGAGGGACCTCGGCGCCGGGCTCGTCGTGGAAGCACATGCGCCCGACGGCGTGGTCGAGGCCTTCCGGGTCGAGGGTGCGGCGACGTTCGCCCTCGCGGTGCAATGGCATCCCGAATGGATGGCGACGCGCGATGCCTTTTCTCGCGCACTCTTCACGGCCTTCGCGGACGCGGCGCGGCGTCGCGCGACGACGCGCAACAGGGACAGGTGATCCATGAGCAACGAGATCCAGACATTCTTCCGCGAGCGCGGCATATCCGAAGTCGAAGCCATCATCCCGGACATGGCCGGCATTGCCCGCGGCAAGATCATGCCGGCCGAGAAGTTCGCTGTCGAAGAGGGGATGCGCCTGCCGGAAAGCATCTTCCTGCAGACCGTGACCGGGGACTACCCGGCCGACTCCTCGTCGGCGATGAGCCCTGCCGAAATCGACATCGTGCTGAAGGCCGACCGCCGCACCGTGCGGGCCGTGCCCTGGACGCCCGAGCCCACGGCGCAGGTGATCCACGACTGCTTCTATTCCGACGGCCGTCCCGTGACGATGGCGCCGCGCCACGTGCTGCGCCATGTGCTGCAGCTCTATGCGCAGAAGGGCTGGGAGCCCGTCGTCGCGCCGGAGCTGGAGTTCTACCTCGTCGAACCGAACATCGACGCGGATTATCCGCTGAAGCCGCCGATCGGCCGCTCGGGCCGCGCGGAACCGGGGCGCCAGAGCTACAGCATCGCCGCGGTAAACGAATTCGATCCGCTGTTCGATGACATCTATGCCTTCTGCGAGAAGCAGGACATCGAGATCGACACGCTGATCCACGAGGACGGGCCGGCGCAGATGGAGATCAACCTCCTGCACGGCGATGCGCTCGATCTCGCGGACCAGGCGTTCCTGTTCAAGCGGACGGCTCGCGAAGCCGCCCTGCGCCACAAGATGTACACGACGTTCATGGCTAAGCCCTATGCCAAGGAGCCGGGCAGCGCCATGCACATCCACCAGAGCATCGTCGACTCGAAGACCCGCGCGAACGTGTTCAGCAACCCGGACGGTTCGCCGTCGAGGCTGTTCTTCGCGCACATCGCGGGGCTGCAGAAATACCTGCCGGCCGCCATGTCGCTGTTCGCGCCGAACGTGAATTCCTACCGTCGCATCGCCCGCGAGCAGATGGCGCCGATCAACGTGCAGTGGGGTTACGACAACCGCACGGCGGGGCTCCGCGTGCCGGTGTCCGGGGCCGAATCGCGGCGCGTGGAAAACCGCGTGGGCGGCGCAGACGCCAACCCCTATCTCGCCATCGCGGCGTCGCTTGCCTGCGGATACCTCGGCATGGTCGAGGAGCTGCAGCCGACCGAACCAATCAGCGGCAGTGCGCACGACCTGCCGTTCGCCTTGCCCCGCTCGCTCGATTCGGCCCTGCGCAGCCTGAAGGAATGCCGGCCGCTCGTGCAGCTGCTGGGCGAGCCGTTCACGGCGGCCTTCACCATCGTCAAGGAAGCCGAATACGAAGTCTTCCTGCAGGTCATCAGCTCGTGGGAACGCGAGCACCTGCTGCTGAACGTCTGAGCGAACGCGGCACGTGACCGGCTTGCTGCGACGCCTCTGCGCACCCGTCATGCTCGCGCTCTGGCTTGCCGGCTGCGGCCGCGAGCCCGAGCCCCTGCGCCCGCTCGATGGCCCCGAGGCGCCGGTGCTGAACGTCTACAACTGGTCCGACTACATCGACCCGACCGTGATCCCCGCCTTCGAGAAGGAAACGGGCATCAAGGTCCACTATGACGTCTTCGATTCGAACGAAGTGCTGTTCACGAAGTTGCTCGCGGGTCATACCGACTACGACGTGGTGGTGCCCTCGGCGTCCTTCATGGAGCGGCAGATCCGGGCGGGCGTGTTCCGCGAACTGGACCGCGCGCGGTTGCCGGGCCTTGCAAACCTCGATCCGGCGCTCACGAAGATCGTCGCGCGCCACGATCCGGGCAATGCCCATGCCGTGAACTACCTCTGGGGTACGTCGGGCGTCGGTTACAACGAGGATCTCATCCGGGCGCGGATGCCGGACGCACCGGTGGACAGCTGGCGGATGTTCTACGACCCAGGCGTCGTCGCGCGGTTCAAGGACTGCGGCGTGGCCCTGGTCGATGCGCCCTCCGAGGTGCTGGCCACCGTGCTGATCTACCTGGGCCGCGACCCGAACAGCGAAAAGCCGGCCGACCTGGCGGATGCCCGGCAGGTGCTCGCCGCGATCCGTCCTTTTGTCCGTTACGTGCATTCCTCGAAATACATCGAGGACCTGGCGAATGGGGAAATCTGCCTGGCGCTGGGTTGGGTCGGCGATGTGTTCCAGGCCCGCGACCGGGCGAACGAAGCCGGCAAGGGCATCACGATCGGGTACCGGATCCCGCGCGAGGGTGCGATCATGTTTTTCGACATGCTGGCGATCCCCGCCGACGCCCCGCACCCCCGGAACGCGCACCTGTTCATCGACTATCTCCTGCGACCCGAGGTCGCGGCGAAGAATGTCACGAAGGTGCGTTACGCCAGCAGCAACGCCGCTTCCTGGCCCCTGCTGCCGGCGGACGTGCGGAACGACGCGGCGATCTTCCCGCCACCGGGCGTGATGGCGAGGCTGCAGCCGGATCTCGCGGAAAGCCCGGAATTCACGCGCCTGATGACCCGTGCCTGGATGCGATTCAAGACCGGACGATGAACACCATTCCCCACGCACCCTATATCGAGCTCGATGGCATCGCGAAGCGGTTCGGCGAGGTGACCGCCGTCGATGGCGTGTCGCTTGGCATCCGCAAGGGGGAGATCTTCTGCCTGCTGGGCGCCTCCGGCTGCGGCAAGACGACGCTGTTGCGGATCCTCGCGGGCTTCGAGCAGCCGACGGCGGGACGCGTGCTGATCGACGGGCAGGACATGGCCGGCGTGCCGCCCTATGAGAGGCCGGTCAACCTGATGTTCCAGTCCTACGCGCTGTTTCCCCACATGACCGTGGAGAAGAACATCGCGTTCGGCCTCGAGCAGGAGGGCCTGCCGAAAGACGAGATCCGGCGCCGCGTCGCGGACATCCTCGACATCGTGCACCTGTCGGAATACGGGGCGCGCAGGCCGCACCAGCTTTCGGGCGGCCAGCGGCAGCGCGTGGCGCTGGCCCGCGCGCTCGTCAAGCGCCCGAAGCTCCTGCTCCTGGACGAGCCGCTCGGGGCCTTGGACCGAAAACTGCGCGAACACACGCAGTTCGAGCTGCTGAACATCCAGCAGCAGCTCGGGGTCACGTTCGTCGTCGTGACCCACGACCAGGAAGAGGCCATGACGCTCGCCACCCGCATCGGCGTGATGCACCGGGGACGGCTCGTCCAGGTCGGCGCGCCGCGCGAGATCTACGAGTCACCGGCAACGCGCCATGTCGCGGACTTCATCGGCTCGGTCAACCTCTTCGACGGCGTCGTCGCGAGTGGCGGCGCGGACCACGTCGGCCTGCTGTGCGAAGACCTGCCGGTCCCCGTTTTCGTGGACCAGGCGCTGGGCGCCCCGGTGGGGGAGCGCGTCTGGGTCGCGATCCGGCCCGAGAAAATCCGGCTGTCGCATGAGCCGCAGCCAGGCCCGGAAAACCTCGCCCGGGGAACCATCCAGGACATCGCCTACCTGGGAGACATCACCACCTACGTCGTCCGCCTGGAATCCGGCCGCGGGATGAAGGTCACGCGGGCCAACGCGGCGCGGCGCGGCGTGGATGACTTCGCGCGCGGACAGGCGGTTCACCTCGGCTGGGATCCGTCGGGCCCCGTCGTGGGACGGGACTGAGTCCGTGATGCGCGGACTGGCATCGGGCGAACGCGGGCGGCGCATCGTGCGCGCGCTGCCCTACGCCTGGCTGCTGCTGTTCTGCCTCGCGCCATTCCTCATCGTCTTCAAGATCTCCTTCGCGGAGTTCCGCCTGTCGATGCCGCCGTACGGGCCGCTCTTCGAGAGCCTCGCAGGAGGGGCGACGGAATGGCATGCGACGCTGGCCAGTTACCGGTTCCTGCTGTCCGATTCGCTGTACGCAAGCGCCCTGGCGTACTCCGTCAAGGTGGCCGGCGTATCCACGCTGTTCTGCCTGCTGCTCGCCTATCCGATGGCGCTCGGCATCGCGCGTGCGCGGCCCGGGCGGCGGCAGCTGCTCCTGATGATGGTGGTGCTGCCGTTCTGGACGTCCTTCCTGCTGCGCGTCTACGCCTGGATCGGCCTCCTGAAGCAGAACGGCGTGATCAATTCGCTGCTCGAGTCGCTGGGGCTCATCCACGAGCCGCTTGCGATGATGAATACCGGTTCCGCGGTCTACGTGGGCATCGTCTACACCTACCTGCCCTTCATGATCCTGCCGCTCTACGCCAACCTCGAGAAGCATGACCCGTCGCTGCTCGAGGCGGCGGCGGATCTCGGCGCACGTCCGTTCCAGGCCTTCCTGCGCGTGACGCTGCCCCTGTCGCGGCCGGGCATCATTGCCGGCGCCATGCTGGTGTTCATTCCCGCGGTTGGGGAATACGTCATCCCGTCCCTGCTGGGGCCCACCGACCAGCTCATGATCGGCCGCGTCCTGTCGGACGAATTCTTCTCCAACGCGGACTGGCCGGTATCGAGCGCACTGGCCGTGGCTTTGCTGCTCCTGCTGCTGGCGCCCATCCTCCTGCTGCAGAGATACCAGGCGCGCAACGGGGAGGCGGCATGAGCCGCTCCCGACGCGGCGTTCTCGTGCCCACGATGCTGGCGCTTGGTTTCGCCTTTCTGTACGTGCCGATCCTGTCGATGGTGGTGTTTTCGTTCAATGCCTCGAAACTGGTGACGGTCTGGGATGCCGCGCATTCCCCGACGCTGCACTGGTACCGGGCACTGATGGGCAACGAGCAGATCCTCCAGGCTGCCTGGTTGTCGCTGCGGGTCGGGCTGATGACGGCAACCGGCGCCGCCGTGCTGGGCACGTTCATCGGGCTCGTACTCGCCCGCCATCGCCGGTTCCGCGGGCGGGCGCTGTTCCAGGTGCTGGCCAATGCGCCGCTCGTCATGCCCGAGGTCATCACCGGGCTTTCGCTCCTGCTACTCTTCGTGGCGCTGGAGCAGGCCGTCGGCTGGCCCTCCGGCCGGGGCCTGACGACACTGACGCTGGCGCACATCACTTTCTCGATGTCCTATGTGGCCGTGATCGTGCAGTCCCGGCTGGTGACCTTCGACGGGTCGCTGGAAGAGGCGGCCATGGATCTGGGAGCCCGTCCCCTGACGGTGTTCTTCCGCGTGACCTTGCCCCTGATCCTGCCGGCGGTCGCGTCGGGCTGGCTTTTGGCCTTCACGCTCTCGTGGGATGATCTGGTGATCTCGCAGTTCGTCGCGGGCCCTGGCTCGACGACGCTGCCGATGGTGGTTTTTTCCAAAGTGCGTCTTGGCGTAAGCCCGGACGTGAACGCGCTGGCGACCTTGATGCTCGGGGTGGTCGCCATGGGCGTGATGGTCTCGACCTGGGTGATGCGGCGAAAGAAATCGGAGGCGCGATGATGCGCAGTGTGCTGGGTATCGATGTGGGGGGGTCCTCGGTCAAGGCGGCTCTCGTGGATGTGGCCTCCGGCCAGATCAGCGGCGAAGTCGTTTCCGTGCCGACACCGCAGCCGTCAACGCCTGCTGCACTGCTCGAGGTTTTCGCATCGATCGATGCGCGCCTGCCGACGCGGGGGCCAGTGGGCGTCGCTTTGCCGTCCGTCGTCCAGCACGGCATTACCCGTACTGCAGCGAACATCGACAAGGGGTGGATCGGGCACGACTGCGCGGGTGCGCTGCGCGGACGCCTCGCACGCCCGGTGGCCATCCTGAACGATGCCGATGCCGCGGGCATCGCCGAGATGCGCTGGGGCGCCGGCCGCGGCACGCGCGGCGTCGTCATCGTGCTGACCTTCGGCACCGGCATCGGCACGGCCATCTTCAACGACGGCGTCCTGCTGCCCAATACCGAATTCGGCCACCTCGAGATGGACGGACGCGAAGCCGAACACATCGCTTCGGCACGCGTCCGCACCGTCGAGAAGCTCGACTGGGATCCCTGGGCCGAGCGCGTGAATCGCTACCTCGACCGCATGCAGGCCCTGTTCTGGCCGGATACCTTCATCCTGGGCGGGGCGGTCAGCGAGAACTTCGCGCATTTCGCGCCGCTGCTGAAATCGCCTGCCGAAATCCGGGCGGCGCAGTTCGCCGGCCATGCCGGCATCGTCGGCGCCGCGATGGCCGCGGCGCACGAGGAGGACATCGGCTGATGAGGAGCAAGTTGCCTGACGTCGGCACGACGATTTTTACCGTCATGTCGCGCCGGGCAACGGAACTGGGCGCCGTGAACCTCGGCCAGGGATTCCCGGATTACCCGGTGGATCCCCGTCTCGGGGAACTGGTCGCCGAGGCCATGCGGGATGGCCACAACCAGTACGCGCCGATGCCCGGCGTGCCCAAGCTGCTGGAGGTCATCGCCGACCGGCTGTCTGCGCGGCACGGCGTGGCTTTCGACCCGCAGCAGCAGGTCACCGTGACCCTCGGCGCGACCGAGGCAATCTACTCCGCGATCCAGGCACTCGTCGGTCCCGGCGACGAAGCGATCGTCTTCGATCCTTCCTACGATTCCTACGACCCGGCCGTGCGTCTTGCCGGCGCGCGCTGCGTCCACATCCCGATGTCGCCGCCTGCGTTCCATTACGACTGGGACCGCGTGCGCGCAGCGATCACCGATCGTACCCGCCTCATCATCGTCAACAGCCCGCAGAATCCGTCCTGCACCGTGTTGCGGTCGGGTGACCTCGAGCAACTCGCCGCCATCGTGGAAGGCCGCGACATCCACGTGCTGTCCGACGAGGTCTACGAGCACATCGTCTATCCGGGCGAGGTCCATCGCAGCGTGCTCGGCTCGCCGGCATTGCGCGGCCGGTCCGTCGCCGTGTATTCCTTCGGCAAGGCCCTCCATGCCACCGGACTGCGTGTGGGCTACGCGGTGGCGTCGCCTCGTATCACCGCCGAGCTGCGGAAGGTGCACCAGTTCAATACCTTCACGATCGCCACGCCGCTCCAGCACGCGATCGCGCGCTATCTCTCCGAAAAGCCTGAAGCGATGGACGGGCTGTCCGCGTTCTTCCTGCAGCGGCATGACCTGCTGTCCGGGCTGCTTGCCGACACATCGCTGCGCGTGCAGCCCTCCCGCGGCACCTTTTTCCAGCTCGTCGACTATTCCGGTTGCGAAAGACTGGTCGGCCTCGATGACGTGGCCGCCGCCGACCGGGTGCTGGAGGAGGCGGGCGTCGCGACGATCCCGCTGTCACCGTTCTACCGCGAACCACCCCGTCAGACGTTCCTCCGACTCTGTTTCGCCAAGCGCGAGGACACGCTGCGCTCGGCCGCGGAACGGCTGCGGGACTTCGCCGGAGGTAAGGCCCGATGACTCCGGCGCTGCGCGTGAGCCTCGTGCAGGCTGCCACGCACTGGGAGGATGCGGACGCCAATCGCCGCGACATCGAGCGGCTGACCGCCGGGCTTCAGGGCTCGTCGGATGTCGTCGTGCTGCCGGAAATGTTCGCGACCGGGTTTTCGATGCAGCCGGAACGGCTCGCGGAACCCGTGATGGGTCCTACCGCGGAATGGATGGTCGGGCTGGCCGGTCGGCTCGACGCCGCGGTCGTCGGCAGCATCATCACGCAGGAAGGGGGGCGACACTTCAACCGTCTCCACTGGGTGCGGCCCGATGGCGCAGTCTCGACCTACGACAAGCGCCACCTGTTCCGCATGGGCGGCGAGGATCGGCACTATGAAGCCGGCCAGCGCGCGCTCGTGGTCGACTTGCGCGGATTCCGCATTGCCCCGCTGGTCTGCTACGACCTGCGGTTCCCCGTCTGGAGCCGCCGTCGGGAAGACCTGGACTACGACGTGCTGCTGTACATCGCCAGTTGGCCCGCGGCGCGGCGCCATGCCTGGCGGTCGCTGCTGGTCGCGCGGTCGATCGAGAACCAGGCCTATGTGATCGGCGTGAACCGTACCGGCGCCGATGGCAAAGGCGTCCCCCATGCCGGCGACAGCGTCGTGCAGGACCCGCTCGGCGAACCTTTGCTCGAACTGGGTTCCGCTGCGGGTGTCGCGACGACGAGCCTGGATCTCGGGGCGCTGCAGGCGTTCCGGCGCCGCTTCCCCGCACAGCTCGATGCCGACCGGTTTACGCTGCTGCCATGAAGGACCGCACCCGACTCAACCATCCGCCCGGCGTGAACGTGCCGGCCGACAACCGGCCGTTGACGGCGCCGATCTACCAGAGCGTCAAGTTCGAGTATCCCGATGTCGCGGAGACCCAGCGCGGGCTGCGCGGCGATCGGGAAGGCTTCTATTATTCCCGCATCACGAATCCGACCACGCGGCAGCTGGAACTGACCCTGGCGGCGCTGCAGGGCCGGGAGGACGCCGTGGTCTGTGCGTCCGGCGTCGGCGCGATCGCGCAGGCCCTCATCGGCCTGCTGCAGCAGGGCGATCATGTGCTCTGCTTCGCCGAGACCTACGGTCCCACCCGTTCGCTCATCACGCGCACGCTCCGCCGTTATGGCGTGACGCATACGATGCTGTCGGTCGAGGATGATGCCGGCATCGAGCGCGTGCTGGCCGAAACCCTGACGAAGCTCGTCGTGTTCGAGAGCCCGACCAATCCGGTGACGAAGATCGCGGACATCGCACGCATCACGCGTGCGGCGCGGACCCATGGCGCGCTGACCCTGCTCGACAATACCTTCGCCGGCCCGCATCAGCACGGCCAGTTCGACATCGACCTCTACGTCCACAGCCTCACCAAGTTCGTGTCGGGGCACGGGGACGTCATGGGCGGCGCCGCCATCGGTTCCGCGGCGATCATCCGGCGGCTGCGCAATGATTTCGTGCTGCTGGGTGGCACGCTCGACCCGCATGCGGCTTTCCTGCTGCAGCGGGGTCTGAAAACCTATTACCTTCGCTATGAGGCGCAATGCGCCACGGCTCAGCGTGTCGCGGAGTTCCTCGCGGCGCATCCGGCAGTCTCCCGCGTCCACTATCCCGGCCTGCCCGCACATCCTCGCCATGCGCTCGCGCGGGCGCAGATGCGTGACATGGGTGCTGTCGTCAGCTTCGACCTTGCCGCGGGTGCCGACGCCGGCAATCGACTGGCCGATGCGCTGGAGCTGTTCTCGATAACGTCCAGCCTGGGTTCGACGGAGTCGCTCGTGATCCCGCCGGCGCTGATGACGGTGAAGGACCTGCCGCCAGCGCTGCAACAGGCCTGTGGCATCGCCGCGGGTACGGTGCGGCTGTCGATCGGCCTGGATGACGCCGAAGACCTCGTCGCGGACCTGTCGCGGGCACTGGACGTCGCGGCCAGCTAGACTGATCCCATGAGCCGCAATCTCCTGACATTGCCCGCCGCGGATGGCTTCTGGATGCCTGCGGAATCCGACCTCCACGCCGGAACGTGGATGCTGTGGCCGGAGCGGCCGGACAACTGGCGGCTGGGTGCCCAGCCCGGGCAACAGGCGTTCGTTGCCGTCGCGACGGCGATCGCCGGCTTCGAGCCCGTCACGGTGGGCGCTTCCGCCTCGCAGTACCGCTTTGCGCGGGGCCGGTTGCCGGAGGCGGTGCGCGTCGTCGAGCTCTCCAGCAACGATGCCTGGATGCGGGACGTCGGGCCTACCTGCGTCGTCGACGCGGACGGCGAGGTGCGTGGCATCGACTGGCAGTTCAATGCCTGGGGCGGCCTGGACGGCGGCCTGTATTTCCCCTGGGACCAGGACGACCAGGTGGCCCGCAAGGTCATGGAGATCGAGGGCATCGACGGTTACCGCGCGCCCTTCGTGATGGAAGGCGGATCGCTGCACGTGGATGGCGAGGGCACCGTGATCGTCACGGAAGAATGCCTGCTGAACCGTAACCGGAATTCGCTGCTTTCGCGGGCCGACATCGAGTCGCGGCTGCGGGGTTACCTTGGCGTGTCGACGGTCTTGTGGCTCGGCAAGGGCGTGGTGAATGACGAGACGGACGGCCACGTCGACAACCTGTGCTGCTTCGTGAAGCCGGGCGAGGTGCTGCTGGGCTGGACCGATGACCGTCGGGATCCCCAGTGGGCCGTGTCGAACGACGCGCTGGACCGGTTGATGGCTGCGCGCGACGCCAGGGGGCGCAGGTTCAAGGTGCACAAGCTGCCGATGCCGGGGCCGCTGCGCATGACCGACGCCGAAGCGGCTGGCGTGCTCCCGGGCGACGTCGCAAAGCCCCGGCGTGCGGGCGAGCGGCTCGCCGCGTCTTACGTGAATTTCTATCTTGCCAATGGCGGCGTCGTGATGCCGCTGCTCGATGTCCGCAAGGATGCCGAAGCGGCGTCCGTGTTGAAGCGGGTGTTCAAGGGTCGCGAAGTGGTCGGCGTGCAGGCGCGCGAGATCCTGCTGGGCGGCGGCAATATCCACTGCATCACGCAGCAGATTCCCGCGGTCATGCCACGCAGGCGACCCCGGTCCTGACCTAGAGACCCGACATCAGCTGGCTCGCCTGCTTGAGCCAGCTTTCCTGGTTCCGGCGATAGTGCACGGGCGCGGCCCGGGCATGGTCCAGCAGGTCGTGCAGGATCTGTTTGGCCTCATTGCCACGTTCCTGCGCCACGAGCAGTTCCGCGTAGCGCACGGCGGCCTCCGCCCCGGCGTAATACCCGGCCAGGACACGGTACTCCTCCAGGGCCCGCGTGGTGTCGCCTTCCGCTTCCAGCGAGCGGGCATAGAGAAGGTGGCCTTCCGGCGCCTTGTAGCTCGGGTTCGCCGCGATCAGCGCATCCAGCGTCGCGCGCGCTTCCGCGGGCAGCTTTGCGTCGAACTGCGCGCGGGCGAGGCCCAGCATCAGGTCGGGGTCGTGTTCGTACAGCCCCTTCAGGGCGCCGCGGTAGACGTCGATCGCCTCGGCGGGTTTGCCCTGCTTCAGCAGTTCGTCCGCATAACGCTGCTGGCTCGCGACGTTGCCGCCCATCCGGGCCTCGCTTTCGTAGCGGCGCAGGTCGGCCTGCGGGTCCAGCGCCTTCTTCACGCCCTTCACCGTGCGCTTCGTGGCACGGCTGCCCAGCAGCTCCGGGATCAGTTCCGCGGCGACGTAGGCGATGATCCCCGCAAAGGACAGGAGGGCGAGCACCCAGATCCAGATCTGGTTCCGGCCGGTCTTGATGCAGTGGACGATAAGGAGCGCCTGGAGGACCAGCGACCCGATGTAAAGCATGGACATGGCGGGAAGCTTAACCCTGGCGGCGGTTCCGTCAACGCGCCGCGCAAGGCTATCCTTGTCCCCATGCGATTTTTCCCGGCTTTCTTCCTCGGTTGCGGACTGCTGGCCCTGCAGGGGCCCGCCGTGTCGGAGGAAGTGCCGCAGCCTGCGCGCCCCCGGATAGGACTCGTGCTGTCTGGCGGTGGTTCGCGGGGCGCCGCCCATGTGGGCGTGCTCAAGGTGCTGGATGAGCTGCATGTGCCAGTCGACGCGATTGCCGGCACCAGCATGGGAGCGGTGGTGGGTGGCCTGTACGCGGCCGGCTATTCGGGTCGCGAAATCGAACAGGTCATGTCCGGCGTCGATTGGCAGGATGCGTTCCGCGACAGGCCGCGGCGGAACGACCTCGCCATGCGCCGCAAACTCGACGACGAGTCCTTCCTGGTGCAGTTGCCCCTCGGCCTGCGCGGCGGCAAGTTCTTCATGCCCAAAGGACTGTCCCAGGGACAGAAGCTGGGCCTGCGCCTGAGGGAACTCGTGCAACGCGCGGGCAATCCCGTGGATTACGACCACCTTCCGACGCGCTTCCGTGCCGTGGCCACGGACCTCGAGAGCGGGTTGCCCGTCGTGATGGACCGAGGCGATCTGGCCACGGCAATCCGCGCGAGCATGTCGGTGCCGGGACTTTTTTCGCCCGTCGAGCGCGACGGGAAGCTGCTCGTGGACGGCGGGATCGCGGAGAACCTGCCGATCAGCGTTATGCGCGAGATGGACGTGGATCGTCTCATCGTCGTCGACGTCGGCTACCCGCTCGCCACGCGCGAGCGGCTGGGGTCGGTCACGAGCGTGTCGAGCCAGATGTTGGCCATCCTCATCCGCAGGGATTCAGACCGGCAGCGCGCGACGCTGGGCGACAAGGACATCCTGATCGAACCGCCGCTGGGAGAGGCGTCCTCTTTCGATTTCTCGCACCTTGCCGGCGCGATCGCTGCAGGGGAGGCGGGGGCGCGCGAGCGCCTTGAACCCCTGGCCGCGCTGGCGCTGCCGGACGATGCGCACGAGCGTTACCTCGCGCGCCGCCATGCCGGTGAAGTGGCGCCGCCCTTCGTCAGGCAGGTGGTGGCGGAGGCCGGATCCGAGCGCTACGCCGAACCGATCGAAGCCCTGTTCGGAGAGTTCGGCGGACAGCGCCTGGCCTTGACGAAGCTGCGCGGGCGCCTGAGCCGCTTCTATGGCCAGGGCACGCTGGAACTGCTGGATTACCGTCTGAAGCCCGTCGACACGGCCCAGCCGAACGGCGATGCGGACCTGGTCATCAAGGCACGGGGGAACTCGTGGGGGCCCAACTATGTCCGCGTCGGCCTGCGCCTGCAGGACGATTTCGCCGGCAATTCGGCCTTCGATGCCGCTGCGCGCTTCGTCATGACGGAACTCAACGACTATGGCGCCGAATGGAACTGGGATTTCCAGGTCGGGGCGAATCCTCGCGTCGGCTCCGAACTGTTCCTGCCGTTCTCGCATGCGCACCGCTGGTTCGCGTCACCGCACGTGCTGTTCCAGATCCGCAACCTGCCGCAGATCGTCGACGAGGAACAGGTCGGCATGCTGCGCGTCCGCAGTGCGCGCTATGGATTCGATGTCGGCCGGGAGATCGGGAACACCGGGGAGTTCCGCATGGGCGTCGAGCGCGAGGTCGGCAGTTCCCGCGTGCGGCTCGGCGACACGACGCTGCCACGCGAGGAGTTCCGCACCCGCGAGTATTTTTCCCGGTATACCTACGACAGCTTCGACAGCGCCGCATTCCCGCGCAATGGCGATGCCTTCAGGCTCGAGTGGCGTGGCGTGCTGCGCGACCAGTCGCCGGACCGCATTTCCGATTCAGTGAAACTCGACCTGCGCTTCGCGCGGTCCTTCGGCCGGAACACCGCAATCCTCTGGGCCTCGGCCGGGACGCTCATCGAGCCGGCGCAGGCCAGTCCGCGCAGCTATTTCCCGCTCGGTGGTTTCCTGAACCTGTCGGGACTCACGCCCGATGCCTTGCAGGGACAGAACTACGCGATCACGCGGCTGATCTATTACCGCAAGGTCGGCAGCGGCGGAGAAGGGTTCCTGAACGTGCCCCTGTATGCGGGCATGTCGTTCGAAGCCGGCAACACCTGGGCTTCGCGCGGGGACATCAGCTTCGGTTCCGCCCGCAAGGACGGCAGCCTGTTCTTCGGTGCCGAGACCTTCCTTGGTCCGGCCTTCCTCGCGGTCGGATACGACGACCGCGGGCGCAGCGCGTTCTATCTCTTCCTGGGCCGCGGCTTCTAGCCGCGGTTCTCGATCTTCGAGAACACCAGCGCCGGCGCGTCATGCGGCCGGCTGTAATCATGGCGGCGGCTCATTTCCTCCAGCGCCGCGTCGCGTTCGCCCGGCGTGGCGAACCAGTGGATGCGCTGCCAGTCCGGCCCGAGGATCTTGCCGAAAGGGTCATTGGCGTTGAGGCTGACGCGCACGCCGAAAGGGCGGGCGGCAGGGGGCTGGGCCTGCGTCGGACGCAGGTTGTGGGCGGATTGGATGCTCATGCCGCGATGATACCGTCCCCCACTTGAAAACGGGCCGTCGGCGGCGCACGGTGGACCCATGCAAGCCCCCCACGCCGTCAACGGCCATCCCCTCGAAGGCCCCTTCCCTGAATCCCTGCAGCGCGCCGTGTTCGGCATGGGTTGTTTCTGGGGCGCCGAGCGACTGTTCTGGCGCCTGCCGGGCGTCTATTCCACGGCCGTCGGCTATGCCGGAGGCCATGCACCGGACCCGACCTACCGGCAGGTCTGCGCCGGCGCCACCGGCCATGCCGAGGTCGTGCTTGTCGTGTTCGATCCGGCCGAGATTGCCTACGAGGCGCTGCTCAAGGCCTTCTGGGAGTCGCATGACCCGACGCAGGGCATGCGCCAGGGCAATGACGTCGGCACGCAGTACCGCTCGGTGATCCATGTGCACGACGCCGCGCAGCGGAAGGCCGCCGAGAGTTCTCGCGATGCCTACCAGGCGGCCCTGTCCGCCGCAGGGCGCAGCCGCATCACGACGACGATCGATGACGCCACGGCATTCCATTACGCCGAGGATTACCACCAGCAATACCTGCACAAGAACCCGAATGGGTACTGTGGACTGGGTGGCTGCGGCGTTCCCTTCAAGCCCGGCCAGATACCGTCGCATCCGGCGCGTTGACAGCCGGAACCGCTCGCGCGCAGGCTCGGCCAGTCCGGTCGGATCCGGACTCGAACAAGACAGGCAGGGGAGACGCGATGAAGGACCAGTCGATCGGTTCGGCGCAGGCCGGGGGCATCCGCACCGAAGTCCGTGAGCGCCGCTTCTTCCTGGGCATGTCCATCGCCCTGGCGCTGACCGTCCTCGCCGGATTCGGTGGCTGGTTTCTCAAGGGCAATTCAAGCTTCGCGTCTCCTTGGTGGGTGCATGTCCATGCGGTCACCAACATGTCCTGGATCGTCTTGTTCGTGGCGCAGGCGGTCTTCATCAACCGCGGCGACCGGGCCCGGCACCGGCAGCTCGGCAAACTCGGGTTCCTGCTCGCTGGCTGGATGCTGGTGCTGGGTGTCGTACTGACACCCTATGACATCGTGGTCCATCGTTTTCCGACGGCGTTCTTCACGCCCGCGCTGTTCCTGGCGATGGACTGGATGAACATCCTGGTGTTCGCGGCGCTTGTCCTCGGCGGATGGGCCAAGCGAAAGCAGAGCGACTGGCACCGCCGTCTCATGCTCGCCGCGACGATCATCGCCATCATGCCGGCCTGGGGCCGGTTGCTGATCATGGCGGGCCTGCCGGGTACGCTCAGCGCCCTGTGCCTGTTTGCCTACATGGCGGCATCGATGGTGGCCGACTGGCGGATCCGTGGCCGTCCGCATCCGGCGTGGTACGTCGGCGTGGCCGCGCTCGTGGTCATGGTCGTCGGCCTGGTGCAGTTGTCGGAATTTCCGCCGTTCGTTGACTATGCCAACGCCCTGAACGGGGGATGATCTTTCCGCGGAATCTCGTTGCTACCGGTAGAGACATCCGCGACGATCCCTGACAAGAAGGGGGGATGGGCATGGCAGAGGGCGTCGGAGTAGAGGCAGCGGGCACCCACCGTCCGACCGTCTTCATCAGCCATGCCTCACAGGATGCCGCCGTCGCCATGGCCGTCGTCCGCGCGCTGGAGCGCGCCGGCCTGACTTGCTGGATCGCGCCGCGGGATGTCGTGCCGGGTGCCCACTACGCCGGCGAGATCGTCCGGGCGATCAATGAGTGCAGCCTCGTCGTCCTCGTGCTCTCCGCCCAGTCCGTCGTTTCCCCGCATGTCGGCAAGGAACTGGAGCGGGCGACTTCCAAGCGCCGGCCGATCATTGCGCTTCGCATGGACGAAGCCGTCCTGCCGCACGATTTCGAATATTTCCTGAGCGAGTCGCAGTGGATCGAAGCCGGGGCCGCGGGAATCGAATCAGCAGCCGCGAAGGTCGTGGAAGCGGTCCGCAGCCATCGGATGGCCAGCGCGGCCGGCGGTCCGGAAACGCCGGTGACTGTGCACGCCGCCACCATGGCACACCGCACACGCCCCCGTCGTGGCGCGGTTCTGGCTCTAGCCACCGTGCTGGCGGTAGCCATTACCGCGGTGGCCACGTGGAAGCTGGGGTTCGACCGGCCGTCCACGCCGGCGACGCCACCCGTCGCCTCGGGGACTGCTGCACGCACGTCCGTGGCGGTGATGCCTTTCGCGAACCTGACGGGTGACCCGGCGAAGGAATATCTCGGGGACGGGATGTCCGAAGAACTGCTCAATGTCCTCGCGAAGGTGCCGGGGCTCAAGGTGCCGTCCCGGACCTCGTCCTTTGCCTACAAGGGCCGCAACACGGACCTCAAGCAGATCGCCAGCGACCTGCAGGTCGGCACGATCCTGGAGGGCAGTGTCCGCAGTGCCGGCGAGACAATCCGCATCACGGCACAGTTGATCGATGCGCGCACCGACACGCACCTGTGGTCCGAAACCTACGACCGAAAGTTCACCGATCTGTTCCAACTGCAGGACGAGCTGGCCAAGGCCATTGTCCGCGCCTTGCAGGTGAACCTGAACGGTGCGTCGCCGGACGCGGTCGCCCAGGCGCCCCCCACCCGGAACGTGGTGGCCTATGACCTGTACCTGCAGGCGCGTGCGCTCATGAATACGGGGGGCAGGCGGGAATTCGCCGAGGCCATGACGCTATTCAAGCGGGCGCTGGCCCTCGACCCGACGTTCGCGGCCGCGCTGGCTGAGTTGGCAGTTCTCCGGCTCAACTATGTGGTTCTCGGCTATCCCTTGCCCCATGCGCTACGGGACGCCGAACGGGAAGCTGACCAGGCGCTCAAGCTGAATGCGGACCTCGCTGTGGTCCAGACCGTCCACGGGGCTATCCATTCCTTCCGTGGCGAATGGCTGCAGGCAGACGCACTTTACAAGGCGGCGATTTCCCATGATCCCGGCAACGTGGGGATCCGTGGGGGCTACGCGACCGCCGTGCTGCTGTCCGTCGGTCACTTGCAGCGGTCGCTCGAACAGCGTCGCGAGTCCTATCGGCTCGCGCCTGCCGTTTCCTATGTCCTGTCCATGCTGGCCGTCGACTATTCCATTCTCGGTCGGGACAGCGATGCACGCCGGTTTTCGGACCTTGCCGTCCAACTCGGAATGCGTGCTGACGTGGTTCCGATCCCCCAGATTTACGCGAACGCGGCCCTCCGGAGCGGTCACCCTGCCGAAGCTGCGGATTACATCGTGGGCGTCTTGCCCGCAGGTCTTCGTGAGGCAGGCGGCGAAGCGGTTGTACGGGCCGCCTATGTCGCGCTGGGCGATCCTGGCAGGAGGCCGGCGGCAAGCGATGCCCTGCAAAACCTGTTGCGTACCGTGCAGAGCGACGCGCTGCCTGTGAACACCCGCAAGGACATGATCGCCTTGTTTACGCAGCTCGGCTCGCTCGATCGCGCCTACGCATTGGCCAACCAGTCGCTCGACCTGTACGCGCGGGAAGGGTCGGTCGGCACCGCCTGGGGCGTCCTGTGGTTACCGGAAATGCGCCCCTTTCGCCAGGACGTCCGATTCCAGTCTTTCGCCGCGCGCCTGAAGCTCTTCGACTACTGGAAAGCGTTTGGCCCGCCGGATGGCTGCGATCTGCAGGAAGACCGGATCGTTTGCCACTGAGTCGCCCAATGGGGCGACGGCACCCGTAAAACCCCCTAGTACGATGCGGCTGCTCCCCGCGCCGCGACAGGATGGATAGGGGTATAATTTTGCTGCCGAAGCAACAATTACGACCTGGCAACAAGGGTTGGCGCAATGAACTGGACCAAACACGATTACGAGGACATCCCGGGCACCTACGTGTTCGACGGCAAGCACGCGCATGGCGCGTACCCGTTGAACAAGCTGCTGTTCTCCTTCTGCGAAGAGAGCAATCGCGATGAGTTCGACCGGGATCCGGCCGCCTACTGCGACAAGTACGGCGTGGCGGGCAAGTACAAGGATTTCGTCCTGAAGAAGGACTTCCTCGGCATGCTGCGTGCCGGGGCGAACATCTATTACATGGCGAAGATGGCGATTCCGCGCGGCACCTCGGTGCAGGATGCGGGGGCGCAGTTCCAGGGCATCACCACGAAGGAATTCCAGGCGAAGCTGCTGGCCAAGGGCGAAGGTCTGCCGGAGCGTCTGGCAAAGCGTGGAGATTACTGGAATGGCTAAGATCATCGGCGGCATCACGAGCTCGCACATCCCGGCGGTCGGCAATGCGATTGCCAACAACCTGACGCAGGAGCCGTACTGGAAACGCTTCTTCGATGGCTACGAGCCGGCGAAGGCCTGGCTGCAGGAAAAGAAGCCCGACATCGCCATCGTCGTCTACAACGACCATGGCCTGAACTTCTTCCTCGACAAGGTCCCGACCTTCGCGCTGGGTTGTGCCGACATCTACGAGAACGCGGATGAAGGCTGGGCGCTGAAGCCCGTCGCCCCGTTCAAGGGTGATGCGGCCTTCTCGTGGCATGTCGCGGAAAAGCTGGTCGAAGAAGAGTTCGACATCTGCACCTGCCAGGAGATGAAGGTCGATCACGGTTTCGTGAACCCGATCCGTGCGCTTTACGGCACCCACGACGTCTGGCCGGTCACGACGATTCCGCTGGCGGTGAACACCGTGCAGCACCCGGTACCGACGGCGGCCCGTTGCTTCAAGCTCGGCCAGGCCCTTCGCCGCGCCGTCGAATCCTACGAAGAAGACCTGAAGGTCGTCGTCTTCGGCACGGGTGGCCTGTCGCACCAGTTGCAGGGCGAGCGTGCCGGTCTCATCGACGTGGAGTTCGATCTCGAGTGCATGGACCGCATCGCGAGCGATCCGGAGTGGTTCACGAAGTTCTCGAACTCCGAGATCATGCGTCGGGCCGGTACGGAAGGCATCGAGACGATCATGTGGCTCGTCATGCGCGGCGCGCTGCAGCCGAACGTGAAGGTCGTGCACAAGCATTACCACGCGCCGATCTCGAACACGGGCGCCGGCGTGCTCGTGCTTGAAAACACGCTCTAAGGCATAAGCCTGGCGTGAAAATGGCCGGGACCCGCAAGGGTGCCCGGCCTTTCTTTTGCGGTCGCCTCCCGCGCGGTCAGCGGTTGTAGGTCACCGTCAGCAGGATCGACCGGGGTCGGATGGTCGAGTACTCGTAGAGGGGTGACGACACGGGATCACCGCTGTTGTAGTCATACCCCACGAAGTGCGACGACTGCGGGTTGACCAGGCGCGGCGCGGCGTCGAGCAGGTTGGCGACCTGTACCGACACGTCGAGTCCGCGCCAGCGTCGACCGACCTGCAGGTCCAGCTGGTTCACCGACGGACCGGGTGTCAGGTCCGGGTCGGCCACCGCCGAATCGCTGAGCTGGTACAGGTACGGCCCGTTGTTGGCCTTCTTGAAGGCATCGGAGAGCCGCGCGTAAAAGCCTTCGTGCCCCGCTGCGGAGAACTGGTATTCCAGGCTGCCGTAAATGGTCCAGGGCGCCTGGCCCATCGTCTGTCCGTCGTACACCACGGGTGCGCCGCCCAGCGCGACGGTTTCCCGGAATTTCGCGTCGTTGTAGCCAATGGCAAGGCTGCCGGTGAGTCCCTGCGCGAGGCGCGCATTGACCTCGACGTCGAAGCCCGTGCTGCGGACGTGGCCCAGGTTGAAGACGATGCCGTAGCCGCAGTTCGGCAGGAAGTAGTACCACTGCACGTTGCGCCAGTCGATCGTGTACGCGCTGGCGCTGACCGAGAGGCGGCCGTCGGCGGATCGTTGCTTCGTGCCGATCTCGTAGCTCCAGGTGTAGTCCGAGTCGTACTGCTGTGGCGCCTCCGTCAGCCCGATGTTCTCGAGATCGAAGGAACAGGCCGGCGGGATATGACTGTTGCCGCCGCCCGGACGATAGCCCTTGGCGACCGAGGCGTAGTACAGGCTGTCGGGATCCTGCTGGAAGGACAGCCCCAGCTTCGGCGTGACGGGTGTGGCGGATGCATTGCCACCACCGACCGAGGGGCCGTTGTTCACCGGTCCGTCCTCGGCGGCCACGAAGTTCGTCTTCATCTTCTCGACGCGCAGTCCGGCGTTGACGGTCAGCCGGTCGGTGATGCGCCAGTCGAGGTTGCCGAACAGGGACATCTGTTCGTCGCGCGCGTGTTCATTGCCCCGGTATTCCGAGACGCCGTCCAGCAGCCCGCTGCAGGTGCCGGTGCAACTGTCATCGTAAAAGTACGACTGGAAGGCGCCCGGTCCCTGCTGGAGGTCGAAGAGGGCGGGCAGCTGCGGGTTCGGTGCGTCCTGCGTGTCGTTGAGGCGGCTGTTCTGGTAGAAGACGCCCGCGACCCAGCGCAGCCGCGAACCCGCATCGCCGCCCTGGAGCCGCAGTTCCTGCGTGAAGACGTTCTGGCGCGTGGCACCGTTGAACCGGTCCGTGACGGACGCGCCATTCGGCAGCGTCGGGAAGATGTTGTCCGCACCCTGCGTCATCGGGCAGTCGGGGGTGTCGACCGAGTTCACGCAGCCGATGGCACCGAGTGCGCCGGCGATGTCGTAGTGCGTGACATCGGAGACGTTCGATTCCGTCCGGTAGAAGAACGAGGTATTCGACGTCAGCCTCAGGCCCGCGACTTCGCCCTCGATCTTGAGCGAGGGCAGCACGAAGTGTTCGGTGCTCTGCTGGCGCAGGGCATGGCCGTTCACGAAACGGCCGGACGAGGGATCCGAGAGCGAAGCCCAGTAATTCGGCGTGTCGTTCTGGTGTGATCCCTGGAACAGGACGCTGGGCGAGGCCGACCAGCCCTCGGCGAACTGCCACAGCAACGCCGCCCGCGCGCCGCCCGCTTCGCTCCAGTTCGCCCGTTTGAAGGTTTCCTGGGTCTGCCAGCTGGTCCGGTCCACCCAGCCCCCGTTGCGACGGCCCCAGGCGCTGACGCGCAGGCCGAGCACACCGTCGACCAACGGTCCCCCGAACGCGGCGCCCGCCATGTAGCCCGGGTCCCCATGCGCCGTCGTTGTTATCTCCGCGCGGCCATAGACGCTTTCCTTCGTCAGGCTCGGCGTCGGCGTGATGAAACGCACGACGCCCCCTTCCGCTCCCGCGCCGAACAGCGTGCCCTGCGGTCCGCGCAGGACCTCGATGCGTTCGACGTCGAAGACCTCCGGAAAGAGCGTGCCGGCGAGGTTCACCGGATT
>JBEEKA010000262.1:0-5242 GCA_041168985.1 Pseudomonadota bacterium
CCGGCGTCCGCGACACTGGATTGCGTGAAGCTACCGCCCATGTAGACCTTGTTGGGGCCCGGCGTCTCGAGCGGCAGGCGGACGGCGAAATTGCTGATGCGGTCTGACGCGCAGACATACAGCAGCTTCGTTTCCGGGTCATAGGCCGAAGGGGGCCAGTTCGCACCGCCCATCGTGCCGGGCTTCATCATCGTCGGTTCGGTCCAGAAGGGAGTGAAGATGCGGCCACCGTTGGGGATCGCGGCGCTGCCTGGCAGGCGACGTGCATCTTCCGGCACGATATCGATCTGCTGCGGAACGACGGCATCGCCAACCGGATACGGCTGCGTCGCAGCCGTCCTCTGCCGCGGATCCTGCGGCACGGGTCGCTCCTCGATTCCAAGCAAGGGCTTGCCCGTGCGGCGGTCCAGCAGGTAGGCCCAGCCCGTCTTGCCAACCTGCACGAGGCCCTTGCGAGAACGGCCCTTCACTTCCGCATCGAACAGGATCACCGGATTCGGCGCATCGTAGTCCCAGATGTCGTGGTGGACCTCCTGGAAGTGCCAGCGATAGCGGCCGGTCCTGACGTCGAGGGCGACGATGGAATTGGCGAAGAGATTGTCGCCCTCGCGCACGCTGCCGTTGAGGTCCGGGCCCGGGTTCGCGGTCGAGAAATAGACCAGTCCCAGCTCCGGGTCGATCGCCGGCGTCTGCCAGATCGATGCCCCGCCGCGCTTCCAGGCGTCCGTATCCTTCGGCCAGCTGTCATGTCCCTTTTCGCCCGGCCCCGGCACGGTATGGAATGTCCAGACAAGGGCTCCGTTCCTGGCGTCATAGGCACGCAGCTTGCCGCGCGTCCCCATCTCGCCGCCATTCACTCCGATGAGCACCAGCCCGTCGTAGTACAACGGCGCTGCCGTGATGGCATACCCTTCTTCCCAGCGTTCGACAGCAACCTGCCACAGGAGGCTGCCGTCACGCTGGTCGAGCGCCGACAACCGGGCGTCGGCCTGGGTCACGAAGACCTTGCCGTCACCGAGCGCCACGCCCCTGTTCGCGCGACCGATCGGACTCCCTGCCCTGGGGTCCGGCTTGCCCTCGAACTTCCACAGGATGCGACCCGACTCGACATCCATCGCGAACACATCGTTCGCGCCGTTGGACACATACAGCACGCCCTCGAACGCGAGGATCTGGGTCTGCCCCGCATGGCCCGGCGTCGTGCCGCTGCCCATGCCGGTGCGCCACCGCGCGCGGAGGCCGGCGACATTCGACGCATCTAGCTGTTTGAGCGGCGACCACCGCTGGTTCCAGAGCGTGCCGCCATTGGTGATCCAGCGATCTGCCGGTGGCGCAAGCAACTCGGACGACGTGAAGGCCGGTGCCGGCCGGATGGACATGGCATCCGCCGCGAGCGCCGGCCCCGAAAAGGGCAACGAGAGCAGCATGGCAACCACGATGCTCGGCGGCTTCTTCATGGACCCTCCGGGATCCCCCTGGCAGGGTCATTTCCCTTCCGCATGAATGCGACGATCTCGTCGCGCCTCGGGATCGATGGCTGCGCCCCCGATTTTTGCGTCGCCAGCGCACCCGCGACGTTGGCGAATGCAATGTCACCGGACACGGCAAACGCGCCCGCGAACGTATCGCCCGCACCCACCGTATCCACCGTCGAAACCCTCGGTGGCGCCGATTCCTCCCAGCCGGCATCCGTGAGGCTCAGCGTGCTCGCCGCGCCACGCGTGATGATGAGCTGACTGCAGCCCGCCTCCCTCAACTCGCGCTTCGAGGTGATGCGTGCTGCTTCGCCTTCGTTCACGATCAGCACATCGACTTCAATGCGATCCGCGAGGAAAAGCGCGTTGAGTGGCGATGGGTTCAGGATGACCTTCACCCCTGCCTCGCCTGCGATTTCAGCAGCGCGACGCACCACCGGCAGCGGACATTCAAGTTGCAGCAACAGCGCGTCGGCTGCGCGGATGAGGGCGGCATGCCTGTCGATGTCCGCAGCCTTGATCGCATGGTTCGCGCCCGGATTCACGATGATCGAGTTTTCACCCCATTCATCCACCGCGATGAAGGCGCAACCGGTTGTCGTTTCCGCGCGCGACATGCCCGACGTGTCGATGCCCTCGGCTTCAAGCGCCTCGATGTAGCGCGTGCCGGCGTCATCCGCGCCCACGCAGCCTATCATCGCCACGCACCCGCCCGCCCGCGCTGCGGCGACGGCCTGGTTCGCCCCTTTCCCGCCGAAGCACGTCTGCATGCCGCCTGCGGTAAGCGTTTCGCCTGCCGCAGGTATGTGCGGTACGCGCAATGTGTAATCCACGTTCAATGAGCCAACGACAACAATGCGTGGACGCGGCTTTTGCATCACTTCTTCAACACCGATCAGCCTTTGCAGAGCTGCACGACGGCTTCGCGTGCGCACGCGGACGGGTCGTTCATACTCTCCCCTCTGGCAGGTCCGAGTCCCCCAACCCGCCCCATGGTGGCAGACACGCAGTCCCGGGTGTGACCGGCGTCCTCGGATAGGCGCCGAACCCGTCCTTCATTATGCTCTGCCTTCACCCCCTGCGCCGGAATCCCGCCATGTCCCTGTCGAAGCTCGAACATTACCTGGTGATGACCGCGGACCTGGAAGCCACGCGTCGCTTCTACGTGGAGGGACTGGGATTCACGGATGGATTCCGACCGGACCTGGGGTTCCCGGGATACTGGCTGTACCTCGGTGACGTGCCGTGCATCCACGTCGCGGAATGGGAAACCTACACGTCACACAGCAGGCGTCTCGGCCTGCCGGTAACGACACCCGCAACGGGCACCGGTTCGCTGGACCACATCGCTTTCCACGCCAGCGATTTCGAAGGCTTCGTGTCCCGGCTCGCGGCGCAGGGCATCGACGCCCACCGCCACGATGCGCCGGAAGCGAAACTGCGGCAGTTGTTCCTGCTTGATCCCAACGGGATCAAACTGGAGATCAATTTCTTCTCGCGCTGACGGGTCGCCGCCCGCGTCAGCGCGCGGCGAGCAGCGACTGCAGCAGGGCAGCCGTCTCCGGATGAGGTTCGGCAGCGGAAACGCCGGCGCGACCGGTAAAGCCCGCTTTTCCCAACGCCACGTCCAGCGCGGTGGCGCCGCCCCGGTCCTTCGCATCCAGTTTCGCACCGTGGGCCGCGAGGAATCGAACGTAGTCATTCCAGCCCCAGAGTGCGGCGCCATGCAGCGCCGTCTGGCCATTGTCGCGAGCGGCGTTGATGTCCGCCCCCGCAGCGAGCAGCATCCTGCCGGCCTCGATGCAGCGGGCTTCATTGCGGAAGCGCGCCCGGATATCCAGCGTGGTCGACCCGACGCCTGCCGCGGCCATGAAGGGCGTGATGCCCAGCATGTTGGGCAGGTCGGGCAGCGCCTTGTACTTCAGCAGCAGGGCGATGGACTCGATGTCGCCCGCCTTCGCGGCGCGGATCAGCGGCGTCGTTCCGATGGTCAGCATCGAATCGCCGCCGCGGTCCTGGCCCAGCGAGCGGTACGGCGGAAAGAGTTTCAGCTGCAGATTGGGGTTCGCGCCCTTCTCCAGCAGCAGTTCGGCGACCTGCAGGGCCGTCGCGGCGTCGGCCGACGGTCGGTCCGGGCGCCCCCCGCGCGGCGTCGTGTTGTAGTCCACGGCCGAGTAGACCGGCGACCGGCCCCAGGTGTCCCAGCGGTTCACGTCGGCGCCGGCCCTGATCAGGGCAACCGCCGTATCGAAACGCGCGTTGAGCACTGCCAGCAGCAGCGGCGTGACGCCATCCGGATCAGCCAGGTTGATATCGGCCCTGCCTTCCAGCAGGGGCTGGATGCAAGCCACACAGCCCTCGCGTGCCGCCAGCAGCAAGGCCGTGAACCCGCCGGGAGGACGTCCCTGCGCCCGGGGTTCGGCCGTCACTCGGCGAGGCCAGTCCTTCACCGTCGACCTGGCGTCGACCTTGGCGCCCTGGCGGACCAGGTAGCGAACCATCTCGGGCTGCCCCTGTGCCGCGGCCCACATGAGCGCCGTCTGGCCCCGCCGGCGCTCCACGGCATTGATTTTCGCGCCGGCTTTCACCAGCAGGCTGGCAGCGGCGATGCTGCCGTTGCGCGCAACCGTCATGAGCGCCGTCTGTCCGGACGCATTCGCGGACTCGACGTCCGCGCCGGCCTTCAGCAGCGCCCGGATCATGACCGCATCGCCACGTTCCGCCGCTTCCGACATCGGCGTCGCACCGTAATCGTTCGTGGCGCGGGCATCGGCACCGGCCTTCAGAAGCCGTTGCAGGAGTTCGGCATCACCATGGTGGGCGGCCCAATGCAGCACGGTCGTGCCATCCGGCATCGTCTCCCGCGCGTCCGCGCCTGAAACCAGCAGCGCACGGGCCGACGCGCCGTCGTTGGCACGAGCCGCATCCATCAGGTCGCCAGCGGAAGCCCAGGTGCTGGCGCACGCCAGGGACGCCAGCAGGAACACCTTCCGCCGCACTTCAGATCTCCGCGAACTGGCGCGTGCTGTCGCCGAGCTTGTCGATTTCCACACCATTGCGCGCAAGCAACGTCAGGTGCAGGTTCGCCAGCGGCGTCTTGTCCGGATACCGCAGGTGCTGGTTGCCCTTGAGCTTGCCGGCACCGCCCCCCACCACCGCCGTCGGCAGCGGGAAATGGTTGTGCACGTTGCTGTCGCTCATGTTGCTGCCATACAGGATCGTCGAATTGTCGAGCATGTTGCCTTCGCCATCGGGCAGGTCCTGCAGCTTCTTCACGAAGCGGGCGAAGACCTGCGTGTGGTAGGTCTGCAGTTTCGCGAGCCGCTCGAGCTTCTGCGGGTTGTAGGCATGGTGGGACAGCGGATGGAACGCATCCGAAATGCCGATGAAGTTGTACGGCTGGTTGCTGACTTCCGCCGCCATCATGTAAGTCGCCACGCGGGTGAGGTTGCCCTGGAATGCAAGCGTCACCAGGTCGAACATCAGCTTCAGGTGCTCGTCGAAGTTCGTCGGGATGCCCGACGGCGCGTCCGGCAGGTCGAGGTTCGAGGTATCCCGCTTCGACAACTGCTGCATCCGGCGTTCGATTTCCCGCACCGTCTCGAGGTAATCGCCCAGCGCCGCACGGTCGCGTTCTCCCAGCTGGCGTTTGAGGTCCTCGGCATCGCGGTACACGAGATCCAGCACGCTGCGGTCTTCGCGGGCGAGCAGGACCCGTTCATCCGCCGTATCGCCCTGGCCGAAAAGCTGCTGGAACAGCTTTCGCG
>JBEEKA010000263.1:0-43746 GCA_041168985.1 Pseudomonadota bacterium
GACTTGTCGATTTCCTCGATGGCCGTCTCGAAGCGACGTGACGCCAACTCGTAGTTCTTGCCAAAGGCCGACTTGAAGGCCTCCAGATCACTCTCAAAGTTCGTGATGTCGATGTTCTGCGCCTTCACGAGCGCCAACTCCGACTTGAACTTAAGCGAATTCAAGGCCGCATTACGCAAAAGCGTGATTATCTGAATAAAAAACTGCGGCCTGACAACGTACATCTTCGGATGTCGATGGAAGACGTCGACGATTCCGGTGTTGTAGAGCTCACTGTCCGGCTCGAGCAACGAGACCAGAACCGCATACTCACAGCCCTTCTCGACACGATCCTTGTCGAGCTCCTTCAGGAAATCCTCGTTCTTGCCCTTCGTCGCAGTGCGATCGCCTTCATTCTTCATCTCGAACATGATCGAGACAATCTCGGTTCCGCCCTCGTCCGAGTCGCGGAAAATGTAGTCACCTTTGCTGCCGCCTCGGGCGTCATTGTCCTTTTCGAAATAGGCCCGAGGAAATGCCGTAGCACGGATCCGGTTGAACTCCGTTTCGCAGTGCTGCTCAAGCGTTTCGCCCACCATCTTCGTGGAAAGCCGCGCCTTCATGTCCCGCAGCCGCTCGATCGCATCATCACGATCCTTGATCTGCGTCTCGTACTTTTCCTTCAGGGTCTGCTCGGAAACCCTCTTCTCGAGCTCCAGATTCGAAAGGCTGCTTTTCAGGCCGTCCCGCTCCTTCTCGACCGCATTGACGGCGGTCGAGACCGCGAGCGTCTGAGCCATCGAGCTTGCTTCGAGCTTCGCACTCAGCTTCTGGATTTCCGAATCCCTGGCGGAAATGGCAGACTGCAGATCATTTGCCGACTGGAGCTTTGCGAGGTCGAGTTCGCTCCGCAGCTCCCTGGCGTACTGTTCACGCCGCTCCAGCAATTCGTGCTCGAATTCGCTGTCCCGAACCTGCTTCAGGATATCGGCATAACCTGCGCCATCGATTTGAAATGCCTTCCCGCAGTGTGGACAAATAATCTCGTTCATTTTCCCAACTCCCTTGGCAGGATCGACCGCCGCCCCCGTCAACCATGCAATTGCAGTGACACCAATAGGGGCAAGCTGGCTCAGAATTTGAGGCAGTCGCAGTGCTGCAATTCTTACAAAGCGCTTTCCAGCCTGCCCCTCGCAAATCTTAACGAGGGTCCGGTATTGTCTTGGCGCAAAGATGACAGGACCCCCAGATGGCCCGACTAGAAGAGCTGATTCCCTCCACGTCTGTCCGTGGCATCGTCCCCGACGCCCAAGTCGCCGTGGTCAGTGTCCAGTGGTTCGGGTCCGATGCCCTGGAACTGACGTACAAGACGGCCAGTGGGTCAGTCGCCAACGAACTGCTCTACCGGCACGATGAGCCGCGACTGGAAGTCGTCGATGTGGGTCGCCCCTGGAGCTTCGACGGTGACGGCGCCCTGTTTCGCCTCGTATCGGAGGCGCAGCGGATTCGCCTTGCGCACCTCTTTGACCCAGTTCTGGCCGTCCACACGTCAGTTGTGGAGCCTCTGCCCCACCAGATCACGGCCGTGTACGAGCATATGCTCCCGCGGCAGCCCCTCCGTTTCCTGCTGGCCGACGATCCCGGGGCCGGCAAGACCATCATGGCCGGCCTTCTCATCAAGGAGCTTATTGCCCGCGGCGACCTGCAACGCTGCCTGATTGTCTGCCCGGGCAGCCTTGCCGAGCAGTGGCAGGACGAGCTCTATCGACGGTTCCAGCTCCCGTTCGAGATCCTGACCAACGACAAATTGGAGGCGGCGCGCACCGGAAACTGGTTCCTCGAAACCAATCTGGTCATCGCCCGCCTGGACAAACTCTCCCGGAACGAAGAGGTCCAGCAGAAGCTTCAGGCGCCGGATTCCCGCTGGGACCTGATCGTCTGCGACGAAGCCCACAAAATGTCGGCAACTGTCTTTGGTGGTGAGGCGAAGTACACCAAGCGCTACAAGCTCGGTCAGCTTCTCTCCACACTGACGCGCCATTTCCTGTTGATGTCCGCCACCCCGCATAACGGCAAGGAAGAGGACTTCCAGCTGTTCATGGCCCTGCTGGACGGCGACCGATTCGAGGGGCGCTTCCGCGATGGCGTACATACCGCGGATGTTTCCGACCTCATGCGCCGCATGGTCAAGGAGAACCTCCGCAAGTTCGATGGCACTCCTCTTTTCCCGGAGCGCATTGCCTATACACTGCCGTACCGACTGTCCCAACCGGAGGCAGCGCTTTACGAATCGGTCACGGAATACGTGCGCACGGAATTCGACCGGGCGGCGGCCCTGGAGAATGACAAGCGCGCCGGCACCGTCGGCTTTGCACTGACCATCCTGCAACGAAGACTCGCCTCTTCTCCGGAAGCCATCTACCAATCCCTTCGCCGCCGCCGGGAGCGCTTGGAATCACGCCTGCGGGAGCTGGAACTGATGCAGCGGGCCGGTCAATTCGCGCCGGCTCCGGCCATGAGCTCGCCCACGCTGGACAGCGAGGACGTCGAAGATCTCGAGGAAGCGCCGGACAATGAAGTCGAGGCGGCCGAGGAACGGATCCTGGATCAGGCCACTGCGGCCAGTTCCATCGCCGAATTGCGCATCGAGATAGAGCGACTCAACAGCCTCGAGTCCCAGTCGCTCGCGGTGCGACGCAGCGGGTCGGACACCAAGTGGACTGAACTTTCAGGCTTGCTGGGGGAAATCTTCACGCCAGCGGGAAGTGGGTATCCGGTCGGTGAGTCCGCCCTGCCCCGAGGTGCCGGCGACATTCCCCGCCACAAGCCCTCGCCTCATCAAAAGCTCGTCATCTTCACCGAGCACCGGGACACGCTGAACTACCTGCACGACCGGATCACACGTTATCTAGGTCGTCGCGACGCCGTGGTACTCATCCACGGCGGCACGGGTCGCGAAGAGCGGTTGAAGGTACAAGAAGCCTTCAAGCATGACCCTGAGGTGCTGGTATTGCTGGCTACCGACGCCGCAGGAGAAGGCATCAACCTTCAGCGGGCTCATCTGATGGTCAATTATGACCTGCCGTGGAACCCGAACCGACTGGAGCAGCGCTTTGGTCGCATTCATCGTATCGGACAGACCGAGGTCTGCCACCTCTGGAATCTGGTAGCCGACGATACGCGGGAAGGCGACGTCTATCGCAAGCTTCTTGAAAAACTTGAGCAGGCTCGCAAGGCACTCGGCGGACAGGTTTTCGATGTGCTCGGAAAGCTCGCATTCGAGGCGGAGGGACGTTCGATTTCCCTCCGTGACTTACTGATCCGAGCAATCCGATACGGCGAATTGCCTGAGGTAAAGGCGTTCCTCACGACCGTGCTGGACAAGGCGCTAGACCAGTCACATTTGCAATCTCTGCTCAACGATGGCCAGCTGGCGCGGGACAGCATGGACGCGACTCGAGTCCAGAGCATCCGTGAAGACATGGAACGCGCGGACGCACGCCGCCTGCAACCTCATTACATTGAGTCCTTCTTCATCGAGGCATTCAAGCGTCTGGGCGGAACTGCAAAACAACGAGAAACGCGCCGCTTCGAAGTAACGAACGTGCCCGCACCGGTAAGGAACCGCGATCGGCTCATAGGGATCCGGGAACCGGTCTTGCCGCGCTACGAGAGAATTGCTTTCGAGAAAGGCCTAGTTGCACCGCCCGGACAGCCTCTCGCGGCATTCGTCTGCCCGGGACACCCCCTTCTGGATGCGGTAATCGACCTTACGCTGGAGAGGAACCGCGACTTGCTCAAGCGCGGAACCGTTCTGGTGGACGAGAGGGATCTCGGCACCCAGCCCCGCGTCTTGTTCTACCTCGAACATGCCATCCAGGATGCCGGCCTGGCCCGAGATGGATCTCGTCGCGTTGTTTCGAAGCGACTCATGTATGTCGAGATGGATCAGAACGGCAGCGCTCGCCACGTTCAATACGCGCCGTACCTGGATTACCGTCCTCTGGAACCCACCGAGCCGGATGTCTCCAAACTGCTGGCGCGGCCGGAATGCCAATGGATCACTGGCGAGCTGGAGAGGACAGCACTGGGCTATGCCATTTCGCAGGTCGTGCCCGGCCATTTGGCAGAGGTCAAAGACCGCAAGCTGGAGCTCATCCGCAAGACGGAGGCAGCAGTCAAGGACAGACTGACCAAGGAAATCACCTATTGGGATCATCGCGCAGAAGAACTCAAGCATCAGGAACAAGCGGGAAAGCCAAACGCCAAACTGAACTCCGGCGAGGCGCGAAAGCGTGCTGATCTTCTGCAAGGACGTCTGCACAAACGCCTGGACGAACTGAAGCTCGAGGCACAGTTGTCACCCCTTCCGCCGGTCGCCCTCGGCGGAATGCTGGTTGTTCCTCTGGGCCTGATCCGTGCCATGACCGCGCAGGCAACCGCTGCCTTGACCTATTCGGTAGCTGACACCCAGGCCAGCGCCGCCAGGGCGCGGGCCGCCGTCATGCAAGTGGAACGCGAGCTGGGCTTCCGCCCGATTGATCGGGAATTCGAACGTCTGGGCTATGACATCGAAAGCCACTCGACCGGCAGTGGCAAACTCCGGTTCATCGAGGTCAAAGGCCGCGTCTCTGGCGCGCCATCAATCACGGTCACCCGGAACGAGATCCTCTATTCGCTCAACAAGCCCGAGGACTTCATCCTCGCCATCGTCGAATTCCACGATGAAGTCAACCAGACTGTGCATTACCTCCGGCAGCCCTTCAGCCGGGAGCCGGACTTTGGTGTCACCAGCGTCGACTATTCGCTGAATGAACTGCTGGCCCGCGCACAGCGACCCCACTGACCGAGGCACACCCATGAGTGACACGACAAACGCAACACTCAACACTGCCGCACGTCGCAGTTCCAGTGTCTGGCCGGTCAGCCAGGCGCTTCTGACCTTGACCGATGAAAACGGGCATTCTGCGTTCGACCGGACACGCGACCTCTGCATCTACTGGGTGGCACAGCGTGCCGGCCGCCCCCTTCCCCCGCCGGCCTGGAGGGGTGAGTCATTCGAACTGGAAGAAGTGGGCGCCCAGCGGGTTGCGGCCGTGGGCATGGACAGTCCCCGCTACTGGAGTGCCCGCCTCGACGACGCCGACAAGTCCCTGCCTCAGCGAACCTGGGTGGCCGAGGTCGGCCTGGGCCAGGAAGCCAGCGGGCTAATCCTGTTTGGCGCGCGCCTCACCTGCGTCACCCGAGGCGCAGAGCAGCCATTCCAGCGCAGCATTCCGGCTTTCGTGCGACGGATAGCAGAGCACTGCGCCGCCCACCTCGATGAGCGCAGACTGCAGAAACATCCATGGCTGGTGGACTCCGAGGCCGACGTGGACCGCCTGGTGCAGTTGCTGACGAAGTCCCAACGTACGGCAACTGTCATCGTGGCCTCTCTGCCGGAAGGTTCCAGCGACCCAACAGAGGCCGTCATCGCGACCGACGAACTTCACCGCAGGACCTTCGGCGCGGCCCATGTGGTCGTTTTGAGCGGCGATGCAAGTTTCCACTTGTCCGACCGAATTGGTCGCGAATTCTCAGTCTTCCGGCAGGGCGTCCGCAGCTACCTGCGAGGCTTCGACCCCGACAACGACGAGCCCTACCGGCATCCCCTTGGTTTGCCTGAGCGCATCCTGCAATGGGCAGAAAGTGGCCCGACAGGCTACGTCGACATGCTGGTCGATCACGCCCTTAGGGCGTCTGTCTCGCGTCAGGATCGTGAGCACGTGCTACCGCCCTTCGCGGAAGTACGACGCAAGGCAGCTCGGCAGGCTATGGATGCCGCCCGCAAAGCCGGTTCCAGCGATCGCCAGCTTCTGGAACTGGCCCTGGAAGAAGGCCACCAGCTTCGGCAAGATCTCGAACAGGTACGACGCGAGTCGAACGAATTGCTGACCACGGCTGATGCCGAACGGGAAGCCGCCCAACAAGAAGCCCGGCAAGCACGATTCCGTGTCGATGTCCTGCGACGGCAGAATGAGACCCTGGAAGCTCGATTGGTCGCCGCTGGCCAAGCCACCGCTCCGACCCTGATCCCCCACAATCTCGACGATTTTGGGGAGTGGTGCGACACCCACCTGGCCGGGCATGTCGAAGTGCTCAACCGGGCGCGAAAGGGCGTGAAGTCTTCGCAATACGAGGACGACAGCTTTCTGTACAGAGCACTACTGCTGCTGCGCGACCAATACGTCACTATGCGCCGCCAGCCCAGCGCGGAGGCCCGCCAGGCCTATGAGACGGCACTGCAGGACCTAGGACTCGAAGAAAGCGGCACCATCTCGCAGGAGCGCCTGGGCGAACAGGGCGAAGAGTATTACGCAACGTTCGGCAGCAGCAGGCGCGTATTGGACCGGCACCTCAAGCGAGGCGTCTCCAAGGACCAACGAAAATGCTTCCGACTATATTTCTTCTGGGATGAGGACACGGCCCAAGCCATTGTCGGCTGGATGCCCTCCCATCTCGATACACGCCAAACCTGAAGGTCCGGATGATCCGCAAAAAGCTTATTGAAGTTGCGTTGCCTCTGGAGGCGATCAACACCGCGTCGGCACGCGAAAAGTCCATCCGTCATGGCCATCCGAGCACGCTGCACCTGTGGTGGGCCCGGCGCCCGCTGGCCGCGGCACGTGCCGTGATCTTTGCCCAGTTGGTGGACGACCCCTCTTCCTGGCCGGACCTCTTCCCCACTGAGAAGCTGCAGGAGAAGGAGCGGCAGCGCCTGTTCCGGATCATCGAGGACCTGGTGCTATGGGAAAACACCACCAATGAGAAGGTGCTGCAGGCGGCGCGAGACGAGATCTGGCGCAGCTGGCGCCGGGCCTGCGCCGAGAACGCGGACCACCCGCGCGCGAAGGAGCTGTTCAATCGGGATGTGCTGCCTGCCTTCCACGATCCCTTTGCCGGCGGCGGCGCACTCCCGCTGGAGGCGCAGCGACTGGGGTTGGAGTCTTACGCCACCGATCTAAACCCCGTGGCTGTGCTCATCAACAAGGCCATGATCGAGATCCCGCCGAAGTTTGCGGGCAAGCCACCTGTCAATCCGGAGTGGCAGCGGAAGCGCCCGGACGAGAAGGCGATGACGCAGTGGCGCGGCGCCCAGGGACTGGCTGAGGACGTTCGTTATTACGGCCAGTGGATGCGAGACGAGGCGGAAAAGCGCATCGGCCACCTCTACCCTGAAGTAAAGATAACCGACGAAATGACGAAGGCCAGACCTGATCTCAAACCCTATCAAGGGCAAAAGCTCAAGGTAATCGCTTGGCTCTGGGCAAGAACAGTAAAAAGCCCCAATCCGGCATTCAGTGACATAGACGTCCCGCTCATCACAACCTTTGTACTTAGCAACAAGCCGGGGAAAGAAGCCTATATAGAGCCCGTTATCGAGGGAAATAACTATCGCTTTACGGTGCAAGTAGGAACTTCTAGAAGTACACCGAATACGAAAAACGGTACGAAACTATCTCGTGGCGCCAACTTCCAATGCCTAATGTCAGGTGTGCCCATTGCACGGGATTACCTTCGGGCAGAGGGAAAAGCTAAACGCCTTGGCGCGCGCATGACGGCCATGGTTGTCGAAGGGCATCGTGAAAGAATTTATCTTTCACCGACGCCAGAAATGGAAGAAGCCGCTAGCAACGCAAACATCGCATGGGCTCCAGAAGGGTCATTCGTCGAAGATGCGCGGGCATTTACCCCTTGCATTTACGGAATAACTGAGTGGCGGCAGCTGTTCACAGCCCGCCAATTGATTGCACTAAAAACATTTTCGGATCTAATAGGGGAAGCTAAAGAGCGCGTCCGCGCAGATGCATTGGAATGTGATTCTTCAGGGAAGGATGCTGAGAATTCCTCAGCATCAATTGGTGCAGACGCGTACGCCGCGGCAGTGACAACATACCTCGCCCTCGCACAAAGTCGACTGGCCGACATGTGCAACGCACTTTGCGGATGGGAAATAACTAAAACGCAAGTTCGGCACCTTTTCACACGACAAGCAATCCCCATGCTCTGGGACTTCGCAGAAAATAATTTATTTGCCGGTGCCGCGGGCGACTACATGGTAAGTCTAACAAGCATGGCAAAGGCGCTGGAAAAACTGCCAGCTTTCGGAACCGGCTTCGCCGAACAGCAAGACGCTCAAACGCAGTCTGTGAGCACTGAAAAAATCGTATCTACTGATCCGCCCTATTACGACAACGTTCCTTACGCCGACCTTTCCGACTTCTTTTACGTATGGCTACGCCGATCGTTGAAGGCTGTTTACCCAGACTTATTCTTAACCGTCGCTGTCCCGAAAACAGAAGAGCTGACTGCCCTCTCTTATCGCCACGACGGAAAATCCGGAGCAGAGTCCTTTTTCCTAGCCGGCATGACAGATGCAATGCGCCGCCTCTCGGTGCTTTCTCATCCGGCGTACCCGGTGACGATTTACTACGCATTTAAGCAATCTGAAATTGACGACGTACAAGGCACCGCCAGCACTGGCTGGGAGACATTTCTTGAAGCAGTTATCCGCGCTGGATTCTCCTTGACCGGCACTTGGCCAATGCGAACAGAGCTCGCAAATCGCATGAGAGGCATGGACTCAAATGCACTCGCCTCCAGCATCATCCTCGTCTGCCGCCCGCAAGCGACAACTGCATCAACCGCTACGCGCCGCGAGTTTCTCTCTTCGCTTAAAGCTGAGCTGCCAGCTGCAATGACTAACTTGCAGCGCGGTAATATCGCACCAGTGGATCTAGCGCAGGCCGCCATCGGTCCTGGCATGGCGATCTATACGCGATACGCGAGGGTGTTAGACGCCGAAGGTAAGCAGATTTCTGTTCGAGCCGCCCTAGCACTAATCAATCAGGTTCTAGACGAGGCGCTTGCCGAACAGGATGGCGACTTCGATGCCGATAGTCGCTGGGCCCTGACGTGGTTCGATCAGGAAGGATTTTCGGAGGGCGATTATGGCGTTGCCGAGCAGCTTTCCAAATCAAAGAATACAGCGGTAAGAGGACTGGTAGAGGCAGGCATCATCGTGTCCAAAGCGGGCAAGGTTAGGCTGCTCAAACCCGGCGAGCTGCCGGCGGACTGGGACCCATCAACAGACACACGATTGACTGTTTGGGAGGCGGTTCATCATCTAATCAGGGCTTTGGAATCTGGTGGCGAAAAGGCCGCTGCCAGCTTAGTGGCGAAGCTTGACAGCCACGCTGAGATTGCACGTGAGCTGTGCTACCGGCTCTACACGCTCTGTGAGCGTCGCAAGCGCACGCAGGAGGCCGGCGCATATAACGCTCTAGTTCAGGCTTGGCCTGAGATCACACGCCTCGCGCTGGAGCCGGGACTTGTCAGTGCAACGCCCGGCGTCACCAAAGACCTTTACGAGCAGGAATAGTTGATGGCCATTACCAATCATGAGCGGGTCGGCAAGGCGTTGGATCTGCTCAAGTCGGGTCTTGGCCCGGTTGTAGCCCGCGAAGTACGCGCAGCCATCTCGGCCAACGCCCTGACGATGGACAAGGTTCGCGGATTTGCGGACGACCCTATCCTGGGCAAGAAGCCGATCGAGGAGTGGGACGCAGCCGGCCTGCTGAAGCTGATGTGGGAGACCTGGAACGAGGTCTTTCGCAAGATGCTGGGCTTCTCGGAGCGCAGCCTCGTTTCCGAAGTGCGAGACTGGCGCAACAAGTGGGCCCATCAGGCTCCTTTTTCGGGCGACGATGCATACCGCGTGCTGGATTCCGTCAGCCGGCTGCTGTCGGCCGTTTCGGCTCCGGAAGCCGACGAAGTGGACAAGGCCAAGCAGGAGCTGCTGAGAGTCCGCTTCGACGAGCAGGCTCGCAGCGAGAAGCGCAAGTCTGCAACCGGTGCCATCGAAAGCAGTGCATCCACCGGCCTCAAGCCATGGCGCGAAGTCGTGATGCCGCACGAGGACGTGGCCAGTGGCCGCTACCAGCAGGCCGAATTCGCGGCCGACCTTTGGCAGGTGCATCTGGGCGAAGGTACTCAGGAGTATCGCGATCCGGCGGAGTTCTATCGCCGCACCTACCTCACACAAAGTCTTCGGGAAATGCTCACCAGCGCTGTGCGTCGCCTGACGCAGGGCGGCGGCGACCCAGTGGTGCAACTTCAGACCAACTTCGGTGGCGGCAAGACGCACTCCATGTTGGCCCTGTATCACCTGTTCTCTGGCGTTGCGCCCACGGAGCTGACGGGTATCGATTCGGTATTGGCAGATGTCGGCGTCACCAGTGTCCCCAAGGCCAACCGCGTCGTGTTGGTCGGCAACAAGATCTCGCCAGGCAACCCTTCCTTGAAGCCGGATGGCACTGTCGTTCGGACCTTGTGGGGCGAACTGGCCTGGCAACTTGGCGGCAAAAAGGCATATGCCCGGGTTGCAGCCGACGACGAAAAGGCCACCAGCCCCGGCGACGTCCTACGCGAACTGTTCAACGACTACGGCCCCTGCCTGATCTTGGTGGACGAATGGGTCGCCTACGCTCGCCAGCTTCACGACCAGAGTGATCTGCCGGCCGGCGGCTTCGAGACGCAGTTTTCATTCGCCCAGGTGCTGACCGAGTCCGCCAAGCTGGCCCGCAATTGCCTACTGGTCATCAGTTTGCCTGCCTCGGACACCGCCGGCTCTCCCCACACCCAAGCCGATGACGTGGAGGTAGGTGGCACACGTGGCCGAGAAGCACTGGACCGCCTGCGAAACGTGGTGGGCCGTGTGGAATCTTCCTGGCGCCCTGCAAGTGCCGAAGAAGGCTTCGAGATCGTGCGGCGGCGTTTGTTCCAGCCATTAAGCGACCCGGAGCAGTTCAAGCAGCGCGATGTCGTAGCCCGCGCCTTTGCGGACTTCTACCGCACGCAGCAATCTGAATTCCCGCCCGAGACTCGGGAGCCGGAATACGAGCAGCGCATCAAGGCTGCCTACCCCATCCATCCGGAGATCTTCGACCGGCTCTACACGGACTGGTCCACGCTGGTCAAATTCCAGCGTACCCGAGGCGTGCTGCGACTGATGGCTGCGGTTATTCACAACCTGTGGGAGAAGGGCGATCGCAACCCGCTGATCCTGCCTTCCCTGATCGCCATCGATGATCCGCGCATCCAATCGGAGCTCACCCGCTACCTGTCGGATAACTGGGTGCCCGTGATCGAGAAGGATGTCGACGGTCCGAACTCTCTACCCATGAAGCTCGACAGCGAGCTGCCCAACCTGGGCAAGTTTTCGGCGTGCCGCCGCGTTGCCAGAACGATCTACATGGGGTCGGCGCCCACCACGGCGGCCGCCCACAAGGGCATCGAAGACCGTCGAGTGAAGTTGGGTTGCGTCTTGCCAGGCGAATCACCAGCCGTTTTCGGCGATGCCTTGCGCCGCATGGCCAGCACGGCCACCTACCTGTACGCCGACGGTCCACACTACTGGTACTCCACGCAACCCACCGTCACGAAGCTGGCGGAAGATCGCGCCGAGCAGTTCAAGCGCGATCCCGACAGGGTCGGAGCTGAACTCGAGCGCCGCCTGCGCTCGGATCTTGCAAACACGGGAGACTTCCGACGCATTCATGCGATGCCTCATGGCGGTGCGGACATCCCCGACGATCTGGAGGCCAGACTGGTGGTTCTGGGAACCGCCTACCCTTACAGCAAGGAGTCTGGCAGCCCTGCCGAGACCGCGGCACGAGCCATGCTCGAGAACCGTGGCAACGTGCCGCGTCTGTATCGCAATACGCTGGTATTTCTCTCGCCCGACAAGACACGACTGCAGGATCTAGACGAAGCCGTTCGCAAGTACCTTGCCTGGCAATCCATTCTCACCGACGAAGCCCAGCTCGGACTGACCACCCACCAGAAGGCGCAGGTCCAGCAACAGATGAATGCAGCAGATGGCTCCGCCAAGGCCCGTCTGCCCGAAACATATCAATGGTTGCTGGTGCCCGTACAGAACACTCCACAAGCAGCCATAGCCTGGGAAGCCATCCGGCTTACCGGCAGCGATGCCCTCGCCGCCAGGGCCAGCAAGAAACTACGTGCCGACGAGCTGTACCTGACCAGCTTTGCACCCAGTCGCCTGCGAATGGAACTCGATCGGGTGCCCCTGTGGCGCGGCGATCACGTAGCAGTGCGACAGGTCGTGGAGGACTTTGGCCGTTACCTGTACCTGCCGCGGCTTCGCGATCAGTCGGTATTGCTGGAGGCCATCGGCGAGGGAGTGCGCCGGCTGACCTGGGAACAGGACGCGTTTGCCTTGGCCGACAGCTTCGACGACGCCACAGCCCGCTACAAGGGTCTGCGTGGCGGCACGATGGTCACACTGAACGACGAACACTCCCCGGAACTCATCGTCAAACCTGACGTCGCACGAAAGCAGCTTGTTGCGACGCCCGCACCCGGGCCCGCTACAGAAGGTAGCAGCGACCGAAATGACGGCACACCTGCCTCTGAGCCTACCGGCGTGAATCCTCCGACGAAGAGCCCACCGACAACCTCCAGACCCACACGCTATTTCGGCGAAGTCCAGCTCGACCCCACGCGTATCGGACGAGACGCCGGGAAAATCGCCGAGGAAGTCATTGCACACTTGTCTGGTCTGGTTGGCGCAGAAGTCACAATCAGCCTGAGCATCGAGGCGCGCGCACCCGATGGCGTGCCCGACCAGGTTGTGCGCATCGTTACCGAAAACAGCCGCACGCTGAAGTTCAGCGTGCAAGGCTTTGATGCCGAGTAGTTAAGGGTCCAAGGGCAATGAATCAGGCAAAGGCACCTCACAAGGTCATTGAATTCAAGGACTGGCGGCCCAGCCTTATCGCGTTGGAACGAATGGGGGGCGTCTTCTCCAAGGCAAGCAAAGAAGCCTCCGCACTCGCCTACGTGTTGATGGAAGACCCAGATGCCTGGCGAAAGCAGAAGCTGACAGACAATGGCTGCCAGATTCCAAAGGCAGTGAAGATCGATCTTCCGGGCCGCGCCAGAATGATATTCATCGCCGATTCGGGCTGTGTGATCCTTCTTTACGCTGGCAGTCATGACAACGCCGAGCGATGGTGCGAAAAGAATGACGGGATCAAGTTCTTTGCTGACAAGAGCGGCAAGGTTGTCCCAATAGTCACTGCCGGTCGAACGCACGAACCGCAAGCACCGACCGTAGCGACCAAACCCCTTCTGCAATTGTTGCGCAAACCTGAGCGGGACGTACTCCTTGGGCACCTCCCGAAGCTTCATCAAACTCACGTATTGACGCTTGAGTCATCCTGTAGCGACGAGGACATTGAGGCATCAGCTGACGGACTGGCAGACGGGGCGTTTGCGTCGCTGCTAACTGATGTCCTGATTGACCTTCGCTCAGACCGGGTAGACACGGCAACGCGAGCCATTCAGGAATTCGAAGGAACGCTGAAACCGATCGAAGAGATCATCGCAGAAGGAGTAAGCCCTACTCCCGGGCCCGGCATGTCCGTCCTTCCCAAGGATCAGAGGTTCTACGAGGAACTGCTGAAGCACTACGCAAAGAGCAGCACGCTGAAAGACTGGATGTTGCTGCTTCACCCCGATCAGGAGTCGATCGTCACCCGGAGTTTTGACGGGCCTGCGATGCTCTGCGGCATTTCCGGATCCGGAAAGACTTGCGTATTGGTGCGCCGGGCAATGGAGTTGGCCGGCCGCCACCCCGGCGAAACCTTCCTGATCGTTACGCTCAACCGCCCTCTCGCCAGGCTTCTCCAGAAGCTCGTCAACGAGGCGGCACCTGACACCATTCGAGACTCGATTCAGGTCAAGTCGTTCTACGACATTTGTCGGGAACTACTGGAAGAATTCGACCCCAAGAACATTCGTCGGTATCTGGACGTTGCCGACAAGACGGAGAACCACGTAGACGACGTCTGGCGTGAGTATTACCAGTATGAGAACAACAACCGGGACGCGACGGTGTTTTCCCCGGTTCACGACAGTCTCATCGCCCGCAATGTCGATGCCGAAGGCTACATTCGGGAGGAGTTCGACCTAATTCGAAGCATTGCACCTCTTTCGGACCGAGAGCGTTACCTGTCCGCAGAGCGAACGGGACGTGTTCATCCAGTGCCTGAGGCCTGGCGCAAGTTACTGCTGCAAGGACTGGTTGATTGGGAGAAGAAGTGCTGGTCAGTCGGCGTAATGGATGCGTTGGGAATGGCAGTTGCCGTGCACCGACATTCCGAGAAGATCGAACCGAGGTACCGCTCGATTCTGGTCGACGAATCGCAGGATTTCGGTTCCGTCGAACTGGATCTCCTGAACCGACTGGCAAAGCCCGGCACGGACAACTTGTTCCTGGCCGGTGACCTCGCGCAGCGAATTTCCCTGAAATCCCGCAACCTGACGGAAATCGGCATTAGCATTCCTGCCAGTCGCCGCGTTGAGCTGAGCCTGAATTACCGAAACAGTCGTGAAATTCTTGAGGTTGCTTCACGCATGTTGCTGGCGAGTGTTCCCGAGGAACACCGGCGGGATAGCGACTTCTCTTTCGTCGACCCGGAAACATCAGCATTTAGCGGCCCTACTCCCCGACTTTTGAGCGCGAAATCCCTAGAAGGGGAATTGTCGGCGGCCGTCCAGTATGCAGAGGAAATCATCAGGGACACCCCCTCGGCCAATGTCTGCATTGCACTGGCAGGCTATTCAGAACACGAGGTCCAGCGATTCGCGAGAAGCAACGGTCTTCGATCGCTTCACGGCATCGACTCGATTGAAAACGGAGCGATCTTTCTGTCGGATCTGGAGAACACCAAAGGGTTCGAATTCAGTCAGATGATCATCGTGAATCTGGTGGCAGGCGAGTTTCCAAGCCCCAGGTGCCCTGAAGGCGAAGAATGGCGCGAAGCGTGCCGTCTCTACGTCGCCATGACGCGCCCCCGTACGGACTTGACCCTGAGCTACCACGGAGCGCTTTCACCGGCTCTTGAGCCAGTGAGGGACGCCCTTCTCGAGGCCGAATGGCGCGACTATGTCGAAGGGGCGGCTCGGACCTTCGGGACTCCGAAAAGGCTTGAGAGCCTGCGCTGGGACCCTGCGGAATCTGTAGAGCACCTGCCGCTTGGTGATTGCACTGCAGCACAGTTTCTTCTCCGAAAGGAAGCGCGCGGCCTGGAGATCGAGTTCATCGGCCGCCTGCGAGAGCTGGTAACCGGAGCTCGGCGGGTATTGAACGGTGAGGTACGGGAATGGCGGACGATGGGCGAATTCGCCATCGATATCCTGCAATTCCCTGCTGCCCGCCGGGTCGCAGGCAGTTACACGACCGAGCAACTGAGGCGACTGGGTCCGATCATTTCCGGGCGGAACAAAAAACCGCCAGCGGGTGGAACTCTTCGACTTCGGAGCGAGATTTGAGAGCCATCGTCACCTTGCTCGAGTCTGGATTTTTTGACGCGAGTACGGCGCACGAAACAAGACGACGGAACGGTGGTTTTGAGGGCCAACAGCTGCGAGTCCAATTCCCCGATATTTCAGCCAGATACCAATCACGACAGAATTTCCGACCAGAACCTCGGAAACACATAGTGACGTTTCTGTGCCATTTCTGTGCCACGCCCCTCGACAAACAGCCCGTTTCAGCCCATTCTTGGCACAGACAGGCAACGTTTAAACTATTGTTTTTAAACGCTTTTCGTCACTTCTAGAGGACTACAAACACATTCGGGACGTAGGTGTCGCAGGTTCAAATCCTGTCACCCCGACCATCTTTCCCGCTGTTTTTAAGGATTTTTCGCCACTTTCCGCCTTCCAGGGCCGTGGCGTTTCCGGCGGATCGGTACCACCTGGGTTCCACAACTCCGCGGACTTCGGAGCTCGTGAGTTGTCGACTACCCTTCAGGCCTGAACCCAAGGCTGGCATCCCGGCCTGTTCACTTGCACACCACCTTTCGCATGGGCCAATCTCGCTGCCTCAGGTCGCAGCGACAGGGGGCTCCCTTGGACACGTCATCCGGTACTTCCCGCAGCACGCTGCGCCGGCGACAGCTGTCTGTCGGCGCGATTGCGGGCCTCGTCGGCGGCGTGGTCATCTGGATCTACGAGGCACTCGTGTGGGTGGGTGCCCAGCACCTGCTGCCCCTGCAGGGCATCCCGTCGAATGCGGTCGGCCTCGTGTTCGGCAAGGCCGTGCAGGCCTCGCTCGGAGCCGGCGCCTTCTTCCTCGGAACGCTGATCCATTTCGCCTTCGCCGCAGCATGGGGCGCGCTGTTCGCTTTGCTCTGGCCGACTCTGCGCCGTCGCGGCATAGAGGCGACGCTGGCTGCGATCGGCTGGGCGGTCGTAGCCTGGGTTGTCATGCACGCAGCCATCGCACTGGTATCGAACAACCACCCCGACTACCTGGATCCCGTCGTGGTGATCGGCGGCATCCTCTCGCACCTCTTCTTCACGGTGCCGATGGCCTTGCTGGTCCGTCGGTGGCTGGCCGGCTCCGTGCCAGGGGAACGGCGCATCCATGTCCGCGTGCTCGACCTCGTAGACGAACCCGGCTCGATCGCGGCCTACGAACGACACCATGCCAAGGGCGGCGTGTGGCCCGCTGTCCTGGGCCACATGGGCGCGCAGGGCATCGAAAGCATGGACATCTACCGCTCGGGCGACCGACTGGTGATGGTCATGGGCGTGGCCGCCGACTATCCCCGGCCCTGCGTGGAGCCGCCCGAAATCTCAGAATGGGAAACATTGATGTCGACGTTCCAGCGCCCGGTCCCGCACGGCCGGGCGGGTGAAAAATGGACGCCCGCGCAGCGCATCTTCTCGCTCGACGATCAGTGACCTGGATCATGAAACTACCGATCCGCGTTCGATCCACGCTGCTGCTTGCCGCTGCGATCTCGCCGCCATGCGACGGTTACGCCAGGCCATCGGACATCGCCCCGCAGATGCAGTGCCTCGTCGACCGGGGGATCATCCCCGGCGCGGTGACGCTCGCCTGGCGGGACGGCCACCTTATCCATCAGAGTGCCGTGGGCTACCGCGATATCGACCAGCGCGTCCCGATGACGCGCGACACGATCTTCCGTCTCTATTCCATGACGAAGCCCGTGACGAGCGTCGCCATCATGATGCTCGTCGAACAAGGCAGACTCACTCTCGATACCGGCATCGATTCGCTGATACCGGCGTTCCGCGACATGAGGGTGTACGAGAGCGGGGACGTGGAGCACCTCGTGACGGTGCCCGTCGATCGCCCCATCACCGTACGTGATCTGCTGACCCACAGTTCGGGCCTGACCTACCACTTCACCGGCACGACGCCCGTCCACCAGTACTATCGGCTGCACGGCGTGAAACGCGACACGCCCGTGGGTACGCTGCCCACGGACGGACCACCTGCAAGGTCGCTCGCGGAACTCGTCGAGCGACTGGGTCGCGCACCGCTGCTGCGCCAGCCCGGCCAGGAGTTCGACTACAGCTACTCGACCACCGCGCTGGGCCATGTCATCGAGCGGGTGTCGGGCATGCCGTTGGACCGGTTCCTCGAAACGCGCATTTTCCGGCCGCTCGGCATGACGCACACTTCATTTTTCGTCCAGGGGCCCGCCCTGCGGGACTTTGCCACGCTCTACCTGCTGGACAAGGGCGGCCTGCGGATGATCGAAGACAGCAGTGCTACGGATTACAGCAACCCGGCGCGGCTGCTTGATGGAGGTGGCGCGCTGGCCAGCACGGCCGGGGATTACCTGAGGTTTGCAAGGATGCTGGCGAACGGCGGCAGCCTGGAGGGCGTGCGACTCCTGAATCCCGAGACGGTCGCCGACATGCTGCGCGACCACCTGCCGGCCTCCGCCGGTGGAAAAGGGATGCGCCCCACCGAACGTTTCGAATTCGGTTACGGATTCCAGATCGGCAACGAGACGACTGTCGCGGGAGAAACCCTCCCGGCCGGCGCAGCGGGATGGGACGGCTCGGGCCATACCTTCTTCTGGGTCGATCCACGCCGCAAGGAAGCCGTCGTCGGCATGACGCAGGTCCTGTCACCGACCGGACTACCGATCGGCATCAAGCAGGTCAGCTTCCGGGCCCTGCAGGGCAAGGACGATTCAACCCCACCCCTCTGTCAACCTGGCAACTAGACCGCCAGGAGAATCAACATGCGCAACACTGGATCATCCAACAGGAACCTGGCCGTACTCATGAGCCTTGCGTGCGGGCTCGTGGGCCGAGTGGCGCTGTCGGCGGAAGCCGCGCACGACACCGTCCAGGCGGCGCTCGGCAACACGCTTGTCGTCTTCGAACCTTCGGGCACGGAAGTGCGCATGCGGTTCAAGGCGGACCACCGGTACGAACTCGAGTATCTGGACCCGCAGGGCAAGGGGGCCTACGAGGTCGTGGGCAAGCAGGTCTGCCGCCGCACTGCCGGCCCTGACGGCAAGCGGGAGTGCCACGCAACAGTCGGCAGGTGGTGGGTGGATGGCGACAAGCTCTGCCAGATGCCGGATGGTTCCCCGTCGGACTTCAATGACTGCCATCCCCTCGACAGGGGCCGGAAGCTGGGCGACAGCTGGACCCAGCCGGCCGGCCCGAACGCCACGATGAAGTTCGAACTGCGCGCTGGAAAATAGGCCCGGTGGATCCGGCGCCCCGTGGCGCCGGATCTCGGCAGGGTCAGTTCCAGACCTTGTCGGCCACGCGGACCACCAGTTCCAGCTTCCTGCGCTGATCCTCTTCATCGAGCAGGTTGCCTTCGCAGGTACTTGCAAAGCCACATTGCGGACTGAGCGCGAGCTGCTCGAGAGGCAGGAAACGCGACGCCTGGTCGATCCGCTCAAGCAGTCCCTGCTCCGCCTCGATCTGTGGCCGCTTCGTCGTCACGAGCCCGAGCACCGCGACCTTGTCGCGACCCATGTGGCGCAGGACCGAGAAGCCCCCCGAACGCTCGTCGTCGAACTCAAGCAGGAAGCCATCGACGTCGAGTGAATTGAACGCCACGTCGGCGACCGGCTCGTATCCACCACTGGCTGCCCAGCCGCTGCAGTAGTTACCCCGGCAGATGTGCATCATCACCTTCATGTCCCGCGGACGCGCGGCGACGCAGTCGTTGATGAGACGGACATAGCGATGCAGCAGCGCGTCCGGCTCGATGCCGAGGCGGTCGCGGACCTGCCCGCGGATAGCCGGATCGCAGAGATAGGCCAGGTTCGTCTCGTCGATCTGCAGGTACTTGCAGCCCGCTGCCGCCAGGTCGCGGATTTCCTCCGCGTAGCACTGCGCGACATCGTGGAAGAACTCTTCGATGTCCGGGTATGCGACTTTGTCGATGGCATCGCGGCCACCGCGGAAGTGCAGGATCGTCGGCGACGGCAGCGAAATCTTTGGCGTAGCTGCCGTATTGCCCTTCAGGAACGCGAAGTGCTCGAGGAAAATGGGTTTCGTCCGGGAAATCTTTCCCGTGATGCGCAGGCCGGGCGCATCGAGCTCCAGGTCGCCGCGGTCGGACTTGAACCGCGCCTTGACCTTAGGCGCGTAGCGCTCGACGCTCGCGAAGGCAGTCAGGAAGTCGAGGTGCCACCAGCGACGGCGGAACTCGCCGTCGGTCACGATGCCGAGCCCGACGTCACGCTGCAGCCTGACAGCGTCCCGGATCGCGTCATCCTCGACCTGCCGGAGTGACTGTCGATCCAGCCTGCCGGATTCGAACGCTTCCCGCGCACGCTTGAGCGCCTCCGTTCGCAGGAGGCTGCCGACATGATCCGCCCTGAAAATGCCTTGGTTTGCCGTGCTCATCGCCATCCCCATCGCCTGTTGATGTGGATACGATAGGATCGAGGACACGGAATGTGCTTCCATATCCCGCGAATTCAAGCACTAACATGCAATGTTCTTTATCTGAGAGCCATCCATGCGCAAGAAACTTGCATCAAGGAAGAAAACCACGGATTCGCGGCCGGCACCCATCGATGAGACGGACCGCAGGATCCTCGTCCTGCTGGCAAAGAACGCGAGATCGAAGAACGTCGAGATTGCCCGGAAGGTCGGGCTGTCGGAGGCCTCCTGTTCCCGGCGTATCCAGCGGATGGAGGACGAAGGCGTGATTGCCGGCTATACGGTGCGCGCCAGTTCGGAAGCGCTCGGCATCGGCATCACCGCCTTCCTGAGCCTGACGCTGGACGCGGTGTCGGCACAGGCTGCGGACCGCTTCGTCGACGCGGTCATGGAGTCGCCGAACGTGCTGTCCTGTTACATCGTGTCAGGCGGCGCCTACGCCCTGCTGCATGTCGCTGCCTCGGACATGCAGGCGTATTCGGAGTTCGTGCTGGACACATTGCGCCGGATTCCGGGCGTCAAGGACCTCAACTCGAATTTCGTCATGCGCGTCGTCAAGGAAACTCATGACTTCCCGGAGGTTCCCGCGCGAAGTGACGCAGGCACCAGCGCGAAGGCCGCGAACATCGCGAGGAAGGGATCGACTGGCAGGTGATAGCGATCCTGGGCGACGGTCAGGATCGGAAATGCGAACAGGAAGCCCGCTACGAAGAACAGGACATGGAACAGCGGCAGCGTCCGCGTGCGAAGGACCGCGACTGCACCCGCCATGGCGGCCAGCAGGATGGCCCACCAGTAAAGGCTGGACAACACCTTCATCGTGAGCAGGCCCGTGCCGCCCGATCCGGCCAGCGCGCCGTTCCAGTGGATGCCGATGGTCTCGGCCTTGTAGGTCACCGCGGCCCTGCCCAGCGCAAGCCGCAGGTATTCGCCCGGATGCCGCTTGATGAAATCGGTGGCCTGCTTCCCCAGCAGGCGGTCCCGCTCCGCCTCGTTCCGGTACTGCGCGTCCGGAAGGGCCACGTAGCCACCATCGGAGCCTTCGTGGTTGCCCATCCAGAGGTTGGAGCCCCCGTTGGTGGACACAAGGACGAACTCGCCGAAGACCCTGTGATTGCGCTGGACCCAGGGCGCGAACAGCACCGCAGCCGTCAGTGCCGCCACGCAGAGCGACACCAGGCTTTGACGGAAACTGCCCGTGCCGATCAGTTGCGCCGCCGGCAGCAGGGCGAGCAGCACGAGTGCGGTCGGGCGCATGTACGTGGCGCCACAGACCAGTGCACCCCACAGCATGGCCCGCAAGGTCGCAGGTAAGTCCTGCCGACCCCAGACATACAGCGCGGACAGGACCAGGGCGATGAATGGCAGCTCGCTGGCCAGCACGGTCGTGAACTGGATCAGCACCGGCCACAGCGACACGACCGCGCCTGACAGCAGGGCGACCCGCCGGTCGAAGTACTGCGCCGCCACGGCATGGGTCAGCCAGACGATCAGCACACCCAGAGCGATATTGAGCAGGGTGATCGGCAGGTACGTGAACCCGAACGCCGCGTACAGGGCGGCATAGAGGGCCGAAGTCCCGACCGGCCAGTAGGCCGTCAGGCCACCGTCCGGATAGGCATAGCCCGTCCCGCTCGCGATGCTGCGCGCAAACACGTCGTACATGTGGGAGTCGGACACCGGCTCCACCGGAACGCACAGCGCCCAGGCCACGCGGAGCACGAGCGCCACGCCGAGCACCTGGAACAGCGACAGGCGCTCCAGGACCCGCTTCCACAACGCGATCACGACAGGCTGCCGAAGGGCAGCATGTGCGCCGCCAGCATGAGGAACACGAGTCCGGCGAGGATCACGCGGCTGCCGCGATCCTTGATCGAATAGGCCACCGGGTCGTCGTGCATGGCGTTGCGCGCGGTCTTGATCCACATGCGGGCCAGCCAGTAGACGAGGCCCAGGGCCACGAACCACAGCAGCTGCGGCGTGCCATAGCGGGCCTGCGTTTCCGGCGCACTGATGAACAGTCCGAACACGACCACGGCGGAAAGCGCTGCCGCGAGACCCATCGGCCAGAGCACCACGAGATCCGAGACCCGGTAATCGCGGCCGCGGGTGGTATCACGCCCTGCCTCGCGGAGCGAGACCAGTTCCGCGCAGCGCTTCACCAGCGCGAGACTCAGGAAGATGAACACGGAAAATGCCAGCAGCCAGGTGCTGGTCGGGATGCCGACGGCGACCGACCCCGCGACGATGCGCAGGGTGTACAGCAGCGACAGCAGCAACACGTCGATGATCATCCGTTCCTTCAGGAACCAGCTGTAGAGGCTCGTCGATATGAGGTAGACGACGAGCATCACGAAGAAGCCCGGCGAGACGGACCAGGCCATGCCGAACGCCGCAAGCAGGGCGATCGAAGCAGCCGACATGCCAGTCAGGATCGAGAGACGTCCGCTGGCGAAGGGCCGCTGGCGCTTGCGGGGATGCGCCCGGTCATTGTCCAGGTCCCAGAGATCGTTCGCGAGATAGGTGGCCGACGCCGCGAGCGAGAACGACAGGAAGGCCAGGCACATCGTGGCCAGCCTGCCGATGTCCGTGAACGAGAACGCGGTCAGCAGCGGCACGAAGAGCAGCAGGTTCTTCATCCACTGGTGGACACGCAGTGCCTTGATCCAGACGGCCAGTCCGCTGCCTTCGCCGACGAACTCGCGTTCGATCCGCACGTCTTCCCGCACGCTGCGCGCCGTGCTTACGGAAACGTCCACCAGTACGGCCGATCGCGCCGCCTTCCAGACCGGAACGTCCGCCCGGCTGTCACCGACGTAATCGAAGTCCTCGCCCACCTGGGCCTTGATGGCTTCGAGCTTGGCGGCCCCGATCAGGTTGTGGCCGTTTTCCGTCGCCAGCACCTGGTCGAACAGGCCGAGATGGCCCGCGACATTGTGGGCGATCGAATGGTGCACGCCCGTGGCGACCACCAGCCTGCGGCCTTTCTGCTTTTCGCTGCGCAGGTAGTCGAGCACGGGCTCCCGGTACGGCAGGGCATCCCCGGCGAGGGTCGCATGACCCGCGACGGCTTCCTTGAAGCCGGCCCGGCCACGGAGCAACCAGAACGGGATGCGCAACAGGTTCAGCGGCGACTTCTTGACCGCCTTGACGACGGACTCGACCAGCGTATTGGTCGGCGTCAGCGTGCCATCGAGGTCGACCACCAGCGGAATGTCGTTTGCGAGTGCCATGGGTTACCCAGTGACGAATCCAGTGATGGCCACGATGCGCCGGCGGAAAGCCGAACTGTGCCCAAACTGTGAAAAGTCCGTGGCCGACCGTCGGAAACACATCCATCCGGATTCGGCAGGACTGTACCCGTGCCGGTTTCGCCCCCGCACATTGCCGGAGCGTGAAAGCGATCTCTGGGAAACCGCACCGAATCTGGACATGATGTCGGCCCATGGAACCGACCCTGACCCTGCCACCGCCGCGTATCAGCCTCGTCGTCGTGCTGGGTGCACGAATCCTGTACATCCTGACGCGCGTCGGATTGCCGCCCGTCGTGCTGGCGCACGTGGGTCTGGCGGAATACGGCCTCTGGGCCGCCTGTTTCATCCTCGTGGCCTGGACCGGCCTCGGACCGACAGGCGTCGGACTGCTGCTGGTCCGCGGCGTGGCGGATGCCGCCGCCCAGCGCAACCTGCAGCTGATCGGCCGCCGCATGGCGGAATCCATGGTCCTCACCGCGTTCCTGTCCGCGATCGTGCTCGGCATCGTCGTGCTGGCCACGCCCTCCCTGCTGTCAGCCCTGAAAGTCGACCCCTCGCTGGCCGCAACCGCCCGGGGCGTTTTCATCGGCACCTGCGCGATCGTGCTGGTCGATGCCTGCATGTCCGTCCCGGGACTGGCCCTGCAGGGCCTGCGTCGCACGAGTGACGAACAACTTTCCTGGGTCACCGGTTTCCTCGTTGAAACCGTGGCGATCATCTCCTTGCTGACGGCGGGGTTCGGCCTCATGGGGATGCTCGCCGCATTTGGCCTGCGCACCGCCACGACCGCCGCACTGTCGACCTGGCGCCTGCGCAGGCTTCTGCCGGGGCTGCGGTTCGAGCTGTCTGCGGGCTGGCTGCCGCGTTGCCGGTCCATGCTTCGCCAGGGCCTCGTGCTGCAGGCCAGCCAGGTCTCGGCCATCGCGCTGACATCCATAGACCGCGTGATCGCCGGTACGACACTGGGACCCACCGGTACGGGCCTCATGGACCTGGGCGGCAAGTTCAGCACCACGATGGGTGCGTTTGCCGCCGCGGTCTGCGGGAACATCACGTCCCAGGCCGCCCACCACCATGCCACCGACGACAAGGCCGGACTCGCCGCCGCTGCGATCACGGGCCTGCGCCAGATCACGGCGCTGATGGCCCTCGCCATGCCGGCCCTGGTCTTCCTGGCCGGCCCGCTGCTGGCGGGCTGGCTTGGCGCCCGCGAGGAACTGGCCCAGGTGGGACCGATCATGGTGGCCGCCGCACTGGGCGCCAACCTGCTGCAACTCACCGGGCCGGTCAACGCCGTACTGAGGACGGCGAGCCGGCTGCGATACGAGGTGGGATTCCACATCCTGCGACTGGCCTGCGTCGCCGGTGGCGTGGGTTCGGTCCTTGCCCTGTACGGGGCCAGCGCGACGTCCATTGCCGCCGGCATGGCCATCGGCTCGATCACGGCGACGCTCGCCTACCTGCCATTTGCCTACGGCAAGCTGGGCGTTCCGCTCGGGAAGTGGCTGCGTGTGACGATCCTGCCGTATTGCATGGGCTACGCGACAGCCGCGTTTGCGGGCTGGATCATCGCCCTGGCCTGGGGCGTGCCGTTCTTCTCCGTCGAACCCTGGGCCCGGTTCGGTCGCCAGGGCGACATCCTGGCGCTGCTGGCGGGTGGCGCCATCCACGCGGGCCTGCAGGCCATCTTCGTCTGGAACTGGGTCCTGGACGACACTCAGCGTCGCGGCATCCTGGCTCGCCTTCCCTTCCCGCTTCCCGCGAAATTCGGCTACTCCCGAGAGCGTTAGATGAGCAATCCGGTGCGTATCGTTTACGTCGTCCACAGTGGCCAGGCTTTCGGGACGGAACGGGTGGCCCTGGCCACCCTGCGCGCCCTGCGGTCCCATGGCGATCCGCTGTTCGTCGCGCCGCCGGGGCCGGCTCATGCGCTGGCGGCCTCCCAAGGGGTGGAGTCCGTGGAGTTCCGTTCGCTGCGGGATCTGTTCGGCATTCTTCGGGGCGCCCTGTCAGTACGGGGCAGCGCGCTGTTCACGACGGGGCTGACGCACACGCTTTGTGCAGCGGTGCTGCGCGTGATGCGGCCCGGCCGCTTCCGGGAACTGCATGTCGTTCACGGGGGCACCGACGAGGCGCTCAGCTACGGCCGCAAGCATCTCGTGGCCAAACTCGGCGTGCGTCTCATCGCCATCTCCGATTTCGTGCGGCAGCGGCTCATCGCCCATGGCGTTCCGGAGAAGGCGATCGCCATCGTGCCGAATTTCCTTGAAACCGAGGGCGCCCCGCCGCCGCGCGCGGCTTCGGACCGGCAGCTGCAGCGAGTGCTCGTGGTGTCACGTGCCGATCGCATCAAACGACTGGAGCTGCTCATTGACGCCGTGCGGCTCAGGCCCTCGCTCGGCGCGCTGCAGATCGACGTGCTGGGTTCGGGCGAGCTGCTGGATGACCTGCGCAAGGGGTCGCAGGACCTTCCGAACCTGCACTTCCATGGCTATGTGGACAATGTGCCGGACTGGCTCGCCCAGGCGGACCTCCTGGTCCACACCTGCCCTACCGAACCCTTTGGACTGGCCGTGCTGGAAGCCTTCCGTGCCGGAGTCCCGGTGCTGGTGCCGGACTGTGGCGGAACCGGTGAACTGGTCCGCGCAAACGAGGATGGGTGGCAATACAAGGGGGGCGATGCGCGGGCGCTGGCGGAAGCCCTGGCGAACATCGCCGCGCTGACGCCGGCACAGCGTGCCGCCGTGGCCGAAGCGGCCGGCCGGACGCTGCGCCGGGACTACTCGCCGGAGTCCATCGCTCCGGTGCTCTGGCGACAGCTGACGGTCTGACGCCGTCAGCTCAGTTCGGAAAGCACCTCGCGCAGACCCGCGCGCCAGTCCGGGAGCGTGATACCGAAATCGCGCTGGAGCTGCGAACAGTCCAGGACCGAATAGGCCGGGCGGCGCGCCGGCGTCGGATAGTCCGCCGTCCCGATGGCCTTGACGACGGGCTTGCGCGGCAACAGCCCCCTCGCCACCGCTTCGTCGAAAATCGCGTCGGCGAAACCATGCCAGCTCGTGCTGCCGGAAGCGGCGAGATGCCAGGTGCCGACCGCGTCCGGTCGCTCCCGTATCGCCCTGGCGACGGTTTCGGCGATCCAGGACGCAGGCGTGGGGCAGCCGAACTGGTCCGCCACCACACCCAGGGAGTCCCGCTCGGCGCCGAGTCGCAGCATCGTGCGCAGGAAGTTCTTGCCCCTCGAGCCATAGACCCAGCACAGCCTGAAGATCTTGTGGCGCGCGCCGCTGGCGCGGATCGCCCGTTCCCCCTGCAGCTTGGAGGCACCATAGACCGAGACAGGACCGGTTGCAGAGTCTTCTGCCAGGGGTTGGGTGCCGCTGCCGGGGAAAACATAGTCCGTCGAGAAATGGACGAGGGGAATGTCCCGCTCGAAGCAGGCCTGGGCGAGCACGCCCGGCGCCGTTGCATTGACCGCGAGACAAGTGGCGGAATCCTCCTCGGCCCGATCGACCGCCGTATAGGCCGCCGCATTGACCACCCGATTCGCGTTGGATGCCCGGACCACCGCCTGGAGGGAAGGCAGGTCCGAGAGGTCCAGCGCCGCGAAGGCGGGGGACCCATCTGGCAACCGGCCGGACCGCGTGGTGGCCAGGACGTCACCGTTCGCCCCGAGCCGGGACAGCAGTTCGTGACCCACCTGGCCATCGGCCCCAATCAGCAAAGTGCGCATCAGTTCATCTCCCGGGGACTGGCCTTTATCCCATCATTGGGCGTCTGGTCGGTTGTGGCCGATTTGAAAACTCGGGCCACGGATAATTTACCTTCGTGCCACAAGCGCCAGGACAGGGCTGGTGGAATACTTTCGCAGATCCGCAGTACAGCAGGAGCCTCGCATGATTCTCGTCACTGGCGGCGCCGGGTTCATCGGCAGCAATTTCGTGATCGACTGGCTGGCCGCCACGGGTGAACCCGTCGTCAACCTGGACCTGCTCACCTATGCGGGCAACTTCGAGAACCTGGCCCCCGTGGCCAGCGACCCCCGGCATATCTTCGTCCGCGGCGACATCGCCGACTCCGACTTCGTCGCGGGCCTGCTCGAGAAGCACCGCCCCCGCGCCATCCTGAACTTTGCGGCCGAGAGCCACGTCGACCGTTCGATCTACGGGCCCGCGGCATTCATCCAGACCAATATCGTCGGCACCTTCAACCTGCTCGAGGCAGCCCGACAGTACTGGAAAGGCCTGCCGACCGAGCTGGCCGCCTCGTTCCGTTTCCTGCATGTCTCGACCGACGAGGTATACGGGTCGCTGCACGCGAGTGACCCGGCCTTCACCGAGGAGAACCGCTACGAGCCGAACAGCCCGTATTCCGCCAGCAAGGCGGCGAGCGACCACCTCGTCCGGGCCTACCACCACACCTACGGCATGCCGACGCTGACGACGAACTGCTCGAACAATTACGGGCCCCTGCAGTTCCCGGAAAAGCTGATCCCGCTTGCGATCCAGAACCTCCTCGCCGGCAAGAACGTCCCGGTCTACGGCGACGGCCGGCAGGTCCGGGACTGGCTCTACGTGTCGGACCATTGCGCTGCGATCCGGCGCGTGCTTGAAGCCGGTCACATCGGCGAGGTCTACAACGTCGGCGGCTGGAACGAACAGGCCAATATCGACGTGGTCCACGCCCTGTGTGATCTCGTCGACGAGATGCGACCCGCGGCCGACGGCACGTCCCGCCGTACGCAGATCCAGTTCGTCACCGACCGGCCGGGCCACGATCGCCGCTACGCGATCGATGCACGGAAGATCGAGCGTGAACTGGGCTGGCGGCCGGCGGAAACCTTTGAGACGGGCCTGCGCAAGACGGTGCGTTGGTACCTCGACAACGCAGACTGGGTGCGGTCCGTGACAAGTGGCAAGAACAACGAAGGCTTCGAGCATTCGCGGAGCACGAAAGCATGATCGACACGTCATTCAATTCCTCGCCCGCTGCCGGCACCCGGCGGAAAGGCATCATCCTGGCCGGGGGTTCCGGCACCCGCCTTTTCCCGGTCACGCAGGCCGTGTCAAAGCAGCTGATGCCGGTCTACGACAAGCCGATGATCTACTACCCGCTGAGCACCCTGATGCTCTCGGGCATCCGCGACGTTCTGCTGATCTCGACGCCGCAGGACACCCCTCGCTTCGCGGAACTGCTGGGAGACGGCAGCCGCTGGGGCATGAACATCCAGTATGCGGTACAGCCCTCACCCGACGGACTTGCGCAGGCCTTCGTGATCGGGCGCGATTTCGTCGGCAGCGACCCAAGCGCCCTGGTGCTGGGCGACAACATCTTCTACGGCCATGACCTCGTCGCACAGCTGCGGGACGCGAACGAGCGGACCTCGGGCGCGACCGTCTTCGCGTACCACGTCCAGGATCCTGAGCGGTATGGCGTCGTGGAATTCGATGCCACGCGAAAGGCGATCAGCATCGAGGAAAAACCGGCACGACCGAAGAGCCAGTACGCGGTGACCGGCCTGTATTTCTATGACAGGCAGGTCTGCGACATCGCGGCCAGCATCAAGCCTTCGGCTCGCGGCGAACTCGAGATCACCGACGTGAACCGTCGTTACCTCGAGCAGGGCCAGCTGCAGGTGGAGATCATGGGCCGCGGCTACGCCTGGCTCGATACCGGCACGCACGACAGCCTCCATGAGGCGTCCGGCTTCATCGCCACCTTGCAGAAGCGACAGGGACTCATGGTCGCCTGCCCGGAAGAGATCGCGTACCGCCAGTCCTGGATCGGCGCGGCCGACATCGCCAAACTGGCGGCACCGCTGTCGAAGAATCGTTACGGGCAGTACCTGCTCGGCCTGCTCGACTGAGGCGCTCCCCATGCCCTTCACCGTTTCAGATACCTCCCTGCCCGGCGTCAGGGTCCTCGAGCCCAAGGTTTTCGGCGATGACCGGGGATTCTTCTTCGAGAGCTTCAACCTGCGCGACTTCCGCGAAGCCATCGGCGCCGACGTGGATTTCGTGCAGGACAACCACAGCCGCTCCGGCCGCAACGTCCTGCGGGGGCTGCACTACCAGATCCGCCAGCCGCAGGGAAAACTGGTGCGCGTGATCCAGGGCGAGGTCTACGACGTCGCTGTCGACATGCGGCGCAGCTCCCCGAACTTCGGCCGGTGGACCGCCGTGACGCTGTCGGGCGCGAACAAGAAACAGGTCTGGATCCCACCGGGCTTTGCGCACGGCTTCGTCGTGCTCAGCGACTCGGCGGAGTTCCTCTACAAGACCACGGACTACTGGGCTCCCGAGCACGAACGCAGCCTGATATGGAACGACCCTGCGCTCGGCATCGAGTGGCCCCTGTCCGGCGCGCCGGCCCTGTCGGGCAAGGACGCGGCGGCGAGTCCCTTTGCCACGGCCGTGGCTTTCGACTGACCCTTCGGAGCTGCCATGAAAGCAATGATCCTCGCCGCAGGCCGCGGAACGCGTGTCCGGCCCCTGACCGAACGCCTGCCGAAGCCGATGATCCCGATCGTCCACAAGCCGGTCATGACCCTTCTCGTCGAGCACCTGAAGCGCCACGGCTTCGACGAGATCATGGTCAACACCAGCTTCATGGCACCTGAGATAGAAAACTACTTCCGGGACGGCAACCAGTTCGGCGTCCGGATGGCCTATTCCTTCGAAGGCGTGCTGGAGGACGGGAAGCTGGTGGACCAGCCCATCGGTTCGGCCGGCGCGCTGCAGAAGATCCAGACCCACTCCGGATTCTTCGACGAGGATTTCCTCGTGATCTGCGGCGACGCGATCATCGACCTCGACCTCGCGAAGATGATGGCGTTCCACCGCAGCCGCGGCGCCCTGGCCACGGTCGCCCTGAAGAAGGTCCCGCGGGAGGAACTCCCCAGCTATGGCGTGGCAGTCCTGGCCGACGACCAGCGCATCGTGTCCTTCCAGGAGAAGCCGGCGCCCGGCACCGAGCTGAGCGACCTCGCCAACACGGGCATCTACATCTTCTCTCCGAAGGTGTTCGACTGGATCCCGCGCGACGTCGTGTACGACATCGGCGGCCAGCTGCTGCCGGCATTGGCCGCCGCCGGCGAAGCGATGTACGGCATCGAACTGCCGTTCGAATGGCTGGATATCGGCAAGTTGCCGGACTTCCATGCCGTCGTGATGCGTGCACTGCGCGGCGAAGTCGACCTGGGTGGCTTCCCGGGCCGCGAGGTGAAACCGGGCGTCTGGGCCGGACTCAACGTCCGGGCGAACTTCGACGCGCTCGACATCAAGGGACCGGTTTACATCGGGGGCAGCGCCGCGATCGAGGACGGCAGCGTCATCATCGGACCGGCCCTGATCGGCGCCAATGCCCGGATCGAGAGCGGCGCACACATTGAATCCACCATCGTCCTGGACCACACGCGGGTCGGCGGTTTCACCCATTGCGTCCGGCGCGTCGTCGGCCCGGGTTTCAGTTTCGATCCTGCCGGCACCGTCGTCGATGGCGGGGCGTCGGACGTGGACTGGCTCTTCGCCGATTCGAGGACCCGTGCGCCTGAACTGGATGATGGCAGGCGCGAGCTGCAGGAATCCTTGCGCGAGCACGGATACCAGGCTTCTAGTCAGGACGCATCGAAGTCAGGTTGAGGGATCCGGTACTCCATGGCTAAAGCCCCGATCCGCCTGCCTGTGCTGGCGCCCTTCAGTCTTCCGGCCTCGATCCTCACCGGGGCTGCGCTGGCGACGCTGGCGGGAGCGGTCCTGTACGCATTCCCGTCGCTGCTGGATCAGTCCATGCGGCTGGCGTTTTATCTGGCCATCGTCGCGGCCAGCCTGCTCGGCGAGGCGATGGCGGGATATGTCGCCGCAGTGGTGTCCACGGCCCTCCTGGTCGTGTTTGAAAGGGCCAGCTTCCACGGACACGTCGCCACCGGCTTTTCGGGACCGGTTCCGACCGCCTTGTTCCTTGGAATCGGCGTGCTTTTCGTCTACTCGCGGAGCCGGCTGCGAGACCTTTCCCTGCAGTTGCAGGCCCGCACCGAACTCCTGCAGGAATCCGATGGCGTTTACCGGACCCTGATCGAGAAGGCCCCCGTGGGCATGGCGCTGGTCGATCCCCAGACGGGCCAGATGCTGCTGGCCAATGCGGCCCTTGCCAGGATGCTCGGACTTTCGACCGAGGAACTGCTTGGCAGGACCTGGGAGTCCCTCATCCATCCCGAAGACCTCGCCGTGCACAAGCGCATCGATGCGGAAACCGGGGGCGCATCCAGCGCCAGGTCGAGCTGGCGCGCAAGGCTCCAGAACATGGAGGGCCGCGAAGTCTGGGCCAGCATCTCCGTGTCGCTGTCCAAGTCAGTGGCGAGCGGGAAACCCATTTTCGTGGCGAGCATCCGCGACGTGTCGGACAAGGTCGCATTGGAGCGCGTTGCGGAACGCGAAAGCGCGGATCGCGCACGGGTGATGGAGGCCCGACGGTTCCAGGCGCTGGCGGACCAGAACCTCGTCGGCATTGCCGAAACCGACTTGGATGGCGCATTCATCTTTGCCAACCCGCGCTTCTGTGAAATCACCGGCAGGCCTCTGGAGGCGGTGATCGGCAGGCGGGGCGCGGAGTTCTGCCATCCCGATGACCTGCCACGAATGCTGGAACTGGTCAGTCGGCTGGATCAGACCAGGCAGGGGTTCCTGACCGATCAGCGGCAGTTGCGTCCCGACGGATCGGTCGCACACGTCCTGACCGCAGTCACGCCGCTCGTACAGGAAGACGGCGGAACGAGTCATGTCGTGCTGCTGCTCGACATCAGCGCGCAGAAGCGGAACGAGCTCGAACTCCAGCTGGCGCAGAAGCGCCAGCAGATGGCCGAGGTAGCCGCCGGCGCCGGCATCTGGGAATGGAACCTGCGGACGGAGCGGTTCCAGTGGTCGCACGGCATGTTCGCCCTGCTGGGCCTGCCCGAAGGCACGCCCCCTTCAATCGAGACGTGGCTGTCCCGTATCCACCCGGAAGACCGTGCCAAGGCCGCCGCGAACGTTTCCCTGATCCGCGGCAGCCCGGCCAGGGTTTCCTATGAATGGCGGATCATCCGACCCGATGGCGAAATGCGATGGCTGCTGGCGTCCGGGGAAACGACCTTCGACGACGACGGCAACCCCTCACGCATGAGCGGGATCTGCCTGGATGTCACGGAGCGGAAGAAGACGGAAAAGGACCTGCACGAGAACGAGCGGCGTTTCCAGGCGCTGAATGAAAACCTCGAGCAGATGGTCGCCGCGCGCACGCAGGAACTTCTCGCCGTCTCGCAGGCCAAGAGCCAGTTCCTGGCCAGCATGAGCCATGAACTGCGCACGCCCCTGAACGCGATCATCGGTTTCGCCCAGATCCTGCAGCTCAGCCGGACCGAGCCGCTTTCCATGCGCCAGTCCCAGTCGGTGGACCGGATCCTGAGGTCCGGCGAACTGCTGCTGAGCCTCGTCAATGAAGTCCTGAACCTGTCCAAGATCGAAGCCGGCCAGCTGGAGCTGTCGATCGAGGCCGTGGACCTGGGCCAGGTCCTGTCGGACTGCGTCCAGACCGTGGACCAGATGGCCCGGTCGCGCGGGATCACGATCCACAAACCGCCGGCGGCACTCGCCCGGGTCCGCGTCGACAACACGCGCATCCGACAGGTGCTGCTCAACATCCTGAGCAATGCCATCAAGTACGGCCGGGAAGGCGGCAAGGTCGAATTCGACTGCGAGCTGCTGGAGGACGGCCTGATCCAGATCGGCATTTCGGATGACGGTCCCGGCATACCGGTCGCGAGCCAGCCCGACATCTTCAAACCCTTCGTCCGCGCCGGGGCCGAGTCCTCGAACATCGAGGGCACCGGCATCGGCCTGACCATCGCCAAGCGGGTCATCGAAGCCATGCGGGGCCGGATCGGCTTCACGAGCGACCCGGCCGAAGGGGGAACCCGCTTCTGGATCGACCTTCCCCTGGCGGAAAGCGGCGACACTCCGACGTCGGTTCCCGCGGCGCCTTCTCCCCTGCCGGCCCTGGCGGCCCGCGCAACGATCCTGTACGTGGAAGACAATCCGGCCAACGTCGAACTGATGATGCGCGTCATGGAGCTGCAGCCCGAACTGGACATGCTGGTCGCCAATGATGCCGAGGCCGGGCTCAAGATCGCCGTGGACCGCTTGCCCGCGTTGATCCTCATGGACATCCACTTGCCTGGCATGAGTGGCATCGAAGCCCTGGGCCGCCTGCGACGTGACGAGAGGACACGGGACATTCCCGTCATCGCCGTGAGTGCCTCCGCGGTCCACAGTGAAGTCCGGCGTGCGATGGACGCCGGCTTCAATGCCTACATCACGAAACCCTTTCAGATACCGAACCTGCTGGAGACCATCGCCACGCATCTTGCGCGATCAGGTTTGGACAGGCCCCAGGCATGACGGAGTCCCTGGCCAGACAGGCGGAACACGCGCGCAAGCTGCTGGATGCGGACGCCGTCTGCTTCTGGCACGCCGACGTCGCCGGCGTGTCGGAACCGCTGGCCTGCGACCCGCCGGAGTTCCTGCGGCATACGTTCCTGATGCCGCCATCACCTGGTACCGTGCGGCTGGTGTCCGGGGCGGACGCAGGCCCGCTGTTGTCCCCCGCGGCACGCGACGATGCGGCCTCGCCCGGGCGAGGTCTGTCACTGCTCATCGGCACGGCGGCTCATGTCGGGCTGCAGGCCATCTGGCTCAACGGACGACAGCCACCGCCCAACGCGCTGCAGATCGGTGACTTCCTGGCCTTCCGCTGGGTACAGCTCCTGGCTGACCGCCCCCGCCAGACGGCCCAGGCCAGTCTGCGCAGCATGGTCCTGTCGCTGCCCCTGGGCGCCATTGTCATGCCCAGCGGCCAGGATCTCGGCCTGGTCAATGCCATTGCCGCGCGCTGGCTCGGCCTTGATGTCGGGGAGCATCCGGTACACATCCTGAAGGAGGCTCTGAGCCGGCTCGAAGACCAGACGGTCAACCGCGAGGAATCCGCGGGCGGCGTCTCTGGTGTGCTGTCCCAGGGCGGCGAGGGGTCGCTGTCGGTCGTCTGGCGATTCGCGACGGAGCCCGCCGCACTGCAAGTCACCGTGGCAGCCATAGAAGGCGATGCCGGCTGGGTCTGGCTCCTCGAGGACATCAGTGCCCAGCAGCGGATCGCGTCGAACCTCGCCAATGCAAGGGACGCCGCCGAAGCGGCGTCGCGCCTCAAGTCGAACTTCCTGACGACGATGAGCCATGAACTGCGCACGCCGCTGAACTCCATCCTGGGTTTCACGCAGATCCTCGCGCTCTCCCCTTCCGAACCGCTGACGCGCCGACAGGCGCAGGCCGTCGATCGGATCCGCAAGGCAGGCGACCACCTGCTGCAACTGGTGAACGAGGTTCTCGACCTGTCGCGCATCGAGGCTGGATTCATGGAGCTGGCAATCTCGCCCCATGACATCGAAGCCGCCATTGCCGAGTGCCTGCACGACATCGAAGCGCAGGCCCAGGACCGGAACATCCGTGTGAACCGACCTGCGGCGAGCAACCTGCCACCCGTCCTCATCGATGGGATGCGGTTCAAGCAGGTGATGCTGAACCTGCTCGGCAACGCCGTGAAGTACAACGTCGAGGGCGGACAGGTCGACATCCGGATCGACAGGATTCCCGACGACAAGTGCCGCATCTCGGTCATCGACAACGGCCCCGGCATCCCCGTGGAAAGACAGCCGGAGGTATTCAAGCCCTTCTCGCGCGCCGGTGCCGAGAACTCCGGCGTCGAGGGCACCGGCATCGGCCTCGCCATCGCACGACGTGTCATCAAGGCCCTGAACGGAAACATCGGCTTCGAGAGCCTGCCCGTGCGCACCGGCTGCTGCTTCTGGATCGACCTGCCGTTCGCGGTCGCTCCGAGCCGGCACGGCAGCCAGGACTACCTCCCTCGGGAGCGCGTTTCGCTGCCTCCCGGCAAGCGCATCCTTTACGTCGAAGACAACCCGGCGAATGTCGAACTCATGCAAGAGATCCTGGACACGCAGGCGGGCATCGAACTGATCGTTGCCAACGATGCGGAAACCGGCCTCAACCTGGCCTTCGGCAGTCCACCCGACCTGGTACTCATGGACATCAACCTCCCCGGCATGGACGGCATCGAAGCCCTCGCCTGCCTGCGTTTCCATCACGCCACGGATACGGTTCCGGTCATCGCCGTCACCGCGGCGGCCATGTCCGGTGACGTCGAACGCGCCAGGGAAGCCGGTTTCGAGGATTACGTGACCAAGCCTTTCAACGTAATGGACCTGCTCGGGACCATGGCGCGGGCCCTGGGCAACCGCAGGTCCGCTCCGCAATGAGCACCGAGCAATCTCCTGCCGGCCGGCTCACGATCCTCGTGGTCGATGACAGCCCCGCGAACCGAGAGCTGCTCGATTTCGCATTGTCCGACGAGTTCGACGTGCTTGAAGCGGACTCCGGCGAATCCGCGCTGGTCGTCGTCCAGGAGCGCGTTCCGGATCTCGTCCTGCTGGATGTCTCGATGCCCGGCATGGGAGGGTACGGGCTGATGGAGCGGTGGCGGGACGATCCGAAGCTGACGGACGTGCCGGTCATTTTCGTCACGGCCAATACCGCACTGGAAAACGAGCTGCGCGGCCTCGATCTGGGCGCGGTGGACTACGTCACCAAACCATTTTCCATCCCCATACTGCGCGCCCGGGTGAACGTGCATCTTTCGCTGCGGGATGCCCTCCGTCGGCTGGCCGCCCAGAACGCCCAGCTTCGCACCGAGCGTGACATCGTCGAGGGCGTCATCGATCGCCTGCGCCACGCCCCGCAGTTCCGGAATGACGACCTGCGGATGGTCATGTCGGCCTGCGATGCCGTGAATGGCGACATCGTCCTGTCGACGACGACGGCGTCCGGCAAGCGCTGGTTGCTGGTGGGCGACGTGGCCGGACACGGTCTCCCCGCTGCGGTGGTGTCGCCACTGCTGTCCTACATCTTCTACCGCAGCGCCCGGAATGGCGGCGAGCTTTCGGAAACGCTCGACGAACTGAACCACGTCATGTGCGCGCAGATGCCCGACGAGGTGTACATGCCCCACTGTGCCGTCGAGTTCGACACCAGGACCGGCGTGGCACAACTCTGGAACGGCGGACTTCCCGGCTGCTTCCGCCTGGCACGCGACGGAACCGTCGAGCACTTCCCGTCCAGTTCGCTGCCAATCGGCGTGCTCGAGGGCATGGACAGCCTTATGGAAACGCGAGCCGTGCAGTTGCAGGCAGGTGACCGGCTCTACATCTTCACGGACGGAATCACGGAGGCCGCATCCCCCGACGGGGAGGCGTTCGGAGCGGAGCGGGCGACGGAGCACCTGCGAACCGCGCCGCGGGATGCGCCCCTGGACGCCATCGTCTTGGCGCTGCATGCATTCCGCGGGAATCCCTCCCTGGCCGATGACCTGTCGCTGGTGGAACTGAGCTTCAGGGGACCCGACGCGGCTTGATGACGGCGGGCACCCCCACCGCCAGCGCGCCATCCGGCACGTCGCACAGCACGACCGCATTGGCGCCGATCACGGCGCCATCCCCGATGCGGATGTTTCCCAGCACCTTCGCGCCAGCGCCGATATCGACTCCATTGCCGATCACCGGCGCACCCCGTTGCCCGGTATGCCGCAGCCCGATCGTGACGCCCTGCCGGATCACGACATCGTCGCCGATCACCGTGTCGCCGCTGACGATGATGCCGCCGAAATGTTCGATCAACAGGCGCCGGCCCACGCGTGTCTCGCAGGGAATGTCGATTCCCGTCGTCATCTGCACCACGGTGCGCAGGATCTTGTAGAAGAAGGACAAGGGCGGCCGCAGGAATCGCGGTCGCACGCGGTATCGCCACCGGCCGAAGCGATAGACCGCCATGGCCCAAAACCCCTGGCGCCAGATATCCCGTTCGTAGGTGCGCCAGTCTTCCCGCAAGGAATCAAACATCAGCGTTGGCCTCGGATTTACCAGGGGCGCGGCGGGCTCACGAGGCCGCCGGTCGTTTCCTGCCAGGCACGGTCCTGCAACTCGACGATGCGCCGGGAGTCACGTGCCTTGTTCTCGTTGCCCCGACGCTCTGCCCGCCAGGCGCGGACGCGGTGCCAAGTCTGTTCCAGCAGGGAGGCCGCCTTGGCGATCACCAGACCATGGTGCTTCCGGTAATAGAGCAACTCGCTGCGCATGCGCCAGAGCGTCAGCTGCGAACCGCTGGAGGAGAATTCGACGTTCTTGACGGTCTTCGACGACTCGCCGCCCGTATGGCGCACGACGACATCGGGCCAGTACCAGATCTCCCAGCCGGCATCCCGGAAGCGGCGGCAAAGATCGACTTCCTCGTAATACAGGAAGAAACGCTCGTCGAAGTACCCCACCTCCTCCAGCGCCCTGCGGCGGATGAAGGCATAGGCGCCCGGCACCCAATCCACCTTCACGGGCTGCGTACCCCGGTCCCAGGTCCGGTCGAAGCGGCCGAAGAAACGGGAGTCGGGAAACTTCGCCGCCAGGCCGCTGAGCACCAGGAATTCGTTGAGCAGCGAGGGGAACATGCGCGCCGAGGGCTGCTTTTCACCCTCCCTTCCGAGCAGGCATCCGCCACCCATGCCGAGCTTCGGCGACTCCGACATGTGGAGCAGGGAACTCTGCAGGGAACCTCGCTCCAGCATGGCATCCGGGTTCAACAGCAGCACGTACTCGCCCGTCACCTCGCGGAACGCCAGGTTGTTGGCTGCCGCGAAGCCGAGGTTCGTGTCGCTGCGGATGAGACGGACCTGCGGGAAATCCTGCGCGACCATGTCGGCCGACGCGTCGCGCGAGGCGTTGTCCACGACGATCGTCTCGAATGTCACTGCGCCGGTTTCTTCGTACAGGCGCTGCAGGCACTGACGGAGGATCTCCCGCGTGTTGAAGGACACGATGACGACGCTGACGGTAGGCGGATTGGACATGGACGAGCCTCAATTCGGATTCGAGGAGTTGCGTTCGGTACGCACCCACCGGGTCCGTGCGGACGACGCACGGACGAGCGCAGGCAGGCTGCGGAGCTTCCGCAGCGCATAAAACGGAACGGCCATCAGCAGGCGCAGGAGTTCTCGGGCGGGAATTTCTCCCACGCGCGCGGCGCAGACGACGTGCAGGGCCAGCACCGCGAACCCCGCCACCGCGAGGCTTCGACCCCAGGACACCGGCAGGCACAACAGGGCAAGCAGCAGGAGCGACTGGTAGGCCAACGGCGGAAGCAACAGGTCCAGCAGTGGTTCGATGAACCGGCCCTTGCCCGAGATGACCTGCCCCAGCAGGGGCAGTGCATGTTCGCGCAGCATGCGAAGGCGCCCGCCTTCCCAGCGCGCGCGCTGGGTGGCCTGCCCGGCCGCCTGGTCCGGCATTTCGCCGTGCACGCAGGTTTCGTCGGCGAACTCGACGCGGTAACCCGCCTGCACCAGCCTCAGGTGGTATTCGAGGTCCTCGACGACCGAGGTCGCGGTATAGGGCACGCGGTCCAGCACTGAACGGCGCAGCACGAAACCGTTGCCGAGGATTCCGGCCGACAGGCCGAGGTTTTCACGGCCCCGCGGTCGCAGGCAGTTGAAAGCCAGCAATGCCAGTTCCGACAGCCTGCGCCGGCCGTCCGATGCATCCGAGAGTTCCGTGTAGCGCGACTGGACGACCTGCGCACCGTTGCCCAGCCGCCGGCGCATGGCCGTGATGAAGTCCTCGTCGACGACGCTGTCGGCATCGATCACGACGTAGGCAAGGTAGGAATCGCCGGCCAGAAGCCCGAAGGCATGGTCGAGGGCGTAGCCCTTGCCACGACGCAGGGGATCTTCGCGTTCGAGCACTCTCGCACCGAAAGACCGCGCGACATCCGCGGTGGCGTCGGTGCAGTTGTCGGCGATGACCACGACGTCCGTTGCCCCGTCAGCGCCCGCTATCCGCATCAGGTTGCCTAGCGTGCGACCGATGCCACCTTCTTCGTTGTGGGCCGGGACGACGAGGGCCAGTCGGCCCCTCTCCGGCGACCCAGTGGGAACCCGGGGGCGCCGCAGGCCGGCAAGCGACAGGAGGGCCAGCTCAAGCGTGCCCGGCATCGTGCAGGCCGCGAGCACCGCGGCGGGAAGGACGGTGACAAGGGCGGGGAGCGTCATGGCGTTCGTGCCGTGTCCTGTTGAAGCTCACATTCCATCACGTCTCGCGGGATTATCCCCGGTCGGATCGAAAAACTGCCGTGTCGGTCTCGGACCCGCCGCAAGTGAAGCCCATGCGCGTCGCGTCGAGCGAACCCGCTGTACGGTGCCCACGATCGCCCGCCGTGAAGCGCGACGGTGGTCAGCAGTCGGCCGATCATGCCGCACGCGCTCCGAGACGTTTCCGGAACACACGGCCCAGGCTGTCGACGTTATCGGCGAGGTTGTAACGCTCGCGCACGCGCTCGCGCCCGGCACGACCCAGCTCCCCGCGCAGCTCGGGGTCATCCATCAGCGACGAAAGTGCATCGGCCAGTTCCTGCGAATCCGATGGCGTGACGAGGACGCCATCGATGCCGTCGCGGATGAGCTCGGGGATGCCCGTGATCCGCGTCGTGACGCAGGGAACACCGCTCGCCATGGCTTCCATCAGCACGACTGGAATGCCCTCGGCAAAGCTCGGCAGGGCGAACACGTCCGCTTCACGATAGAGCCCGCGCACGGCGTCCTGGTTGAGGGGGCCGGTGAATTGGACGCAGGAATCCAGCCCCAGCTGGCCGACCCGGGCCTTGAGCGAGGACTCGTCCGGCCCGGTGCCCACGATCACGAGACGGAAAGCACGATCCGCGTCCCGAAGTGCCACGCAGGCCTCGACCAGCACGTGCTGACCCTTGGCGGGCGTCAGCCGGCCGACGCACAGGATGGTGAACGGCCGGTTCGAGTCCTTCGCCGCCGGCACGTGGCCGGCGTTGTAGTTCGCGACATCGACGCCGAGCGGGCAGATGTCGAATTTTGGCCACTGGTCGACCGATGACAGCTTCATCAGCTGGCTGCGCGCGAAGCGGCCTATGCAGACGATGAAGTCCGCCGCGCGGATCTTTTCAACCAGCTTCTGGCCCGGCACGTCGTAGAACTCGTCCGGACCATGGACCGTCAGCGACAGGCTGACCGGGCGGATGGCCTTGGCGAGCAGCGCGATGTTGGCGGCGGCGGTCGCGAAATGGACATGCAGGTGCGCAAGCCGCCTCTGGTCCATCCAGCGCAGGATCATCAGCGCCTCGGTGAAGTAGAACAGCCCGTACAGGCAGCCCTTGATGTTCCATCCTCCGTACGCAAGGCCGGCACGCAATCCCCGCAGGTACGCCACCGGTCTGAGCAGGCCCCAGGCATGGGCGGCCAAGGCGCCGATCAGCCCATGTTCCTTGAGGTAATAGGTTTCCCCGTACTCGCCCGCTTCGTCGGCCGTCATGTCCTTCGGGGCGCGGTCCGGCTCATTCACCGATGCGACCTCGATCTCGAAGCCGGCGGCCCGCAGCTGCAGCACTTCGCGCAGGATGAAGGTATGGGAGACCGCCGGATAACGGCTGACCAGATAGCCCAGTCGGGGAGTGGATGTCGCGTTCACTTGGCGTGTTCCAGGATGATTTCGTCGTAGATGCGGCTCGCCGTGGCGATCTTTGCCGGCCAGCCATGCAGCGTTTCCACCCGCAGCCGACCGGCGATTCCACGCTGGCGCCAGGCATCGGGCCGGTCGAGCACATCTCTAAGTGCTGCCGCGATGTCGTTGACCGCCGCTTCCGGCGTGGTCAGCGAAATGAGTCGCCCGACTTCGTCGTCGACAAGTTCAGAGGGACCGCCGAAATCCATGGCGATGGCAGGCCGGGCGCAGGCCATCGCCTCGAGCAGCACGGCACCGCCGGACTCGCGGATGGAAGGCAGGCAGAAGACGTGGCAGCGCTGCATGTGTCCCGCGACTTCCTGCAGTGACTGGCTGCCCGTGAACCCGACGCAGGATTCCAGCGACAGGTCGATCGTGAGCCGCTCCCAGTCGGCTCGCATCGGACCGTCTCCGACCACGGTGAGCCGGACATCGGTACCGCCGGCGCGCAGTGCCGCCACGGCGCGAAGCAGCAGGTCCAGCGACTTCACCGGGATGAGGCGGCCCACGAACAGCACCTGCAATGCCTGCGACGCACCCGGCGCGTCGGGCCAGGGCTGTGGCACGAATCGGGACAACTCCACGCCGTTCTCGACCATCATCGTGCAGCGGCCCCGATAGGTGCCGTCGATCTGCGCCAGCGTCGTGCGCGTCGCGACCAGTACGCGATCCGCGAGCCGTAGCGAACCGATCAGTTTGTCGAACCACTGCCCGAGCCGGCGCAGCGAAATGAGCCAGGTCGATTCCTCCCGCATGACCTTGCCGAACCCCTTCGGATCGGTAAGCCCGCTGTTCAGGGGCCCGATGACGGTCGGCAGGCCGAGACGCGGCAGCCAGGTAGCTGCCGCCAGGGTAACCGGCGTGACCCGATGCAGCGCGTCCCAGCTTTGACCCTGTCGCATCCTGCGGCGGAGCGCCCGATAGGCCATCGCATCGAACACGAAGTAATCGAGGGATGAGACCAGGAAGACACTGTGTTCGCTGCGGGGAAACAACCAGCGTGCGAAACGGTACAGGGGGCCGTCGAACCATTCGCTGTCGACGTATTGGATTTCGCTGCTGCCCAGCGGCGCATTGGCCGCCAGCAGCGCCTCGCGGTTCCGAACATGGGTGACCAGCGTGACCTCATGGGACTGCGACAGTCGCGAATACCACTCCCAGCCGATCTGGGAGACCGAACCCATGCCCGGGCCGCACTGGTAGGCCACCAGCAGGATGCGGCGCCGGTTCATCGCGCGGCCTGCGAGATCGGCCGTGCCGGTACGCCGGCGACGATCGCACCGGCCGCCACGTCCCGCGTGACCACGGCACCGGCACCCACCACGGCGCCATCACCGATGCTCACGCCGGGCAGCACCGTCACGCCGCGGCCTATCCAGACGTTTCGGCCGATATGGATGGGCGCGGCGTCATGGCCGGAGTTCCGGATGTCGACGCCGGTGCCGAAACGATGGTTCGCGTCACGGAGGCTCGCGTACTCCCCGATCATCGTGCCGTTCCCGATCCTGATCCCCGAATAGGCGACCATATGCACGCCGCGCGATACCACGACGTCGTCGCCGATCTCGATGTGGCCTTCGTCGGCCGTCTCGAAGTACAGGTCTCGGTACAGGAAGAGGTTCCGGCCGAGCCGGATACGACCCGTCCCCTGCACCTCCGGCGTACCCAGCAGCACGCAGCTGCCGTCGATGGGCCCGATTCGCGCACTGAGACGCGCGAATGCCCAGATGCGCACGAAATGACGGTCAAGCCAGCCGGCCAGAAGCGCCAGAGGCCGAAGGAGCACGGCGAGCAGGATCTTCATTCAGGGATTTCCGGTCGACTTGTATTCGATCAGGCGACGGCGGCGACCTGACAGGGCATCAAGACGTTGCGACAACTGGCCCACGAGGATAGGCACCTGCTGCAGGTGGCTGTGGATCGCGTACAGCCACGTCGTGACGCGATCGTCGGACTTCCAGGCGCAGCGCGCCGCCGTCCGCGCGAGCACCGCCAGCGTCGCCAGCACCACGCCCAGCAGGATGCCGAGCGCCACGGCCGCAGGCATGAACGGTGTCGACAGGACCAGGAGGCCGACTGCCACGAGCCCGGACCCGTGGATGAGATTGCGCCGGACTTCCGACTGCCAGAGGTTGTCCGCCGAGTCGCGGAATCGGGCCGACACCTCGGCATAGGCATGACCGGCGCGGAACGCTCTGCGCCACCAGGCCTTGAAACTGCGCACGGCGAGGTCATGTCCGGTCATCGGCGCGTCGATATGCTGGATCCGCCAGCCGGCAGCCCGGATGCGACGGCACATCTCCGGTTCTTCGCCGGCGATCAGCGTGTCATCGAAACCACCGACCGCTTCCAGCACCTCCCTCCGCATCAGCGCGTCGCCGCCGCAGAAAGCGGTTTCACCGGGGGCATACACCCAGTCCAGGTCCAGCACCCGCACGTAGACCGATTGGCCGGGGTCGATTTCGCGCCTGTGGCCCCAGACGATCGCGACGTCACTCGCTGCGAATTCCTGCAGGGCCCGGTTCACGAACCCCGGTGCCAGCAGCGTGTCGCCGTCAAGGAACAGCACGAACTGCCCGCGCGCCGCACGCCAGCCGGCGTTGCGACCGAGGGCCGCGGAAGGCCTCTCGGGACGCACCTCGATGACCGTCGCGCCCAGACCGCTGGCGCGAAGGGCGCTGCCGTCGGTCGACCCGGAGTCGACATAGATGACTTCGGTCTGTTCCCGGGGGAAGTCCATCGCAAGCACCGAACGCAGGCAGGCCATTAGGCGCTCGCCTTCATTGCGGCCTATGACAACCACCGACAGGCGCGGCGCGGGTTGCGGGTCTCGGGCCGACTGGATGGGATTCAACACAAAGCGCTCCGGCGGGAATGCCTGTATTGGATAAGACCGCATTCCGGGGGTTGTGTCACGACTGAAAAACTTTCGGGTATGGTGCGTCCAGAATGTCGCTGATCCTCTGGCTGTTTGCTGTCGCGGGAATCGTAGCCGTCTGGCGCGTCGGGCCAGCGCGGGCCTTCCTGCTGTTCTAC